>CAZTST010000149.1:0-9620 GCA_964616585.1 uncultured Draconibacterium sp. | reverse complement strand
GACCAAGTTCTTGTGATTATATTATTGCAAGGATCAGTATTGTCCACATTATCAGTATAAGTGGCATCGAGCGAAGTATCACAATTATCAGCTTCATCAGTAACATCACCTGTAATAACAAGATTATCAGGATTATCTTCACAATTAATTGTAATATCAGCAGGAGCTGTAAAAGTTGGGGCTTCAATATCAACAACAGTAATAATTTGATTGTGAGTTGTATTATTGTTGCAATCATCAGTTAATGACCAAGTTCTTGTAATCAGGATATTACAAGGATCAGTATTGTCAAAAGAGTCAGAATAAGTAGCATCTAGCGAAGTATCGCAATTATCAACCTCATCAGTAACATCTCCTGTAAGCACAAGATTATCAGGATTGTCTTCACAATTAATTGTTAAATCGGCAGGAGCAGTAAAAGTTGGGGCTTCGGTATCGGTAACTGTGATTAATTGTTCAACATTAATACTGTTTCCGCAACCGTCAGTTATTGAGTAAGTTCTGGTGATTGTTTCAGGACAGCTTAACCCATCTGAGACATCGCTTTCCCATGCAACCGTTGGATTAGATGTGCAATTATCTGCTTCATCAGGTATAATTAAAATATCTGGAATTGGAATATCGGCAACACATTCTACGTTTACAGTAGCAGGAGCAGTTGCTGTTGGGATTGTATTATCGCTAACATTAATAATTTGATCTTGCTCAGCTTCATTACCGCAGTCATCTTTAACACGCCAAGTTCTCGTAATAGTATATGAGTAATCGTTACAGCTACCATTATTTGTTTGAGTGCTTGCATCGCTATATGTTATTATTGGATTTGGATCAAAATTATCAGTTGCAGTTGGTGCCACAAGTGTGGGAAGATCATCACATTCTATTGAAATATCTTGAATTGGATTATCCCAAACAGGAGCAATGCGATCACTGCTAATAGTCAATACGTTACTTTCTGCAGTACATGTTACCCCATTTAATATGCTAATAGTTTCACGTTTATAATAAATTGGTGTAGTGAATTGGGATATTGGAGTTAAAGTTGCTTGATTCCCAGGTGCTCCAGCTCCATCAGTATCAATTTTAATATAATCTCCTGAAAAAAAACGAACATACCATTGATATGTTAGTGGCTCATTGCCTGTTGAAGAAATTGTTTCTGTAATTAAATCTGGGACACCATTCTGACAAACAAGTTGAGTTGACGGAATTTCACCACCATATACATAATTAATATAAACAGTTACTGCCAATCGAGTTTGTGATTCGCACCCATTTAAAGTTTGGCTTGCATAATATGTCTGTCCATCAATTAAAGCATCAGTACTTGAAATTAAATTACCAGCTGTGGCTGCGTCATACCATTTAATATCAGTTCCATTTACAACTATATCAGATACTATAGCTCCCTCACAAAAAGTTTGAACATTATTTCCTGTTGGTTCCGGAGTTTGGGTAATGCTCAAAAGATTAGATATAATGCTAAAACGACCAACTCCACAAGCATCTGTAACTTTTACAGTAACAACATCTTGGGTAATGTCGCAGGCGGCTGTGTAAGTAATAGAAGAAGTGGTTTCTGTATCAATTTGGTTTTCTAATAAACTCCCACTATTGCTCGACCATTCAAAAATATATGGTGGTGTTCCTCCTGATGCTGATGCAGTTAAATTTATTGATACTCCGGCAGTTGCCGAATTAGGAATAACTGCAGAGGCTTCAATTTCTTTTTCAACACCGGCCAGCAATATAAAGTTAAAAAAAGCACGTTGAGCGGCGACTTTTGCTCTTACTGGAACTGTAAGTGTTTGATTGTACCAAAGGTTATCGTCAAGATCATGGCCAGATTCATACATAACCATACCATAATCAGCATTTCCAAATGCACGACCATAAACAAGAGCTGCGGCAGTTGCCGGATTTGTACTGTGAAGCGGATCGAAAACAGCTTTGTTTGTCGATAATCGCCAATTGTCAATAGGAATATATATTCGTTCACTACCCTTCCCTGTGGCTTCGTCCAGATGTCCAATAAACTGCATAATTGGATCTCCATGATTATCATATTCATATGGGATATGTTCACTTAAATAATTGTCATGAGCTGTAGATGGTATTAAGCCGCTTATACTCAAGAAATTACAATCAACCAGATTTTCTAATAGACTCACTGCCTTACACGCTGACCATAAATAACCGTTGTCTGTTTCGATAAAACTTTTTAATGAATCAATATAAGCTTGCGGCCAAGTGTCGGGTGAAGCATGAGGCAAAACATAAATATCTTCGCAGTCGGTTATGGCCGTTGGGTCGCCTGCCGTGATATACGAATTATTTGGAATTCCGGCATTATCATAATATCCTGCAACAATATCACCGTTAGCTAAATCAAGGACAGCACGCGGCCAACTCGACAGAGTATGAAAAATAGGCGCATCAAAACTATTAGGTATATAATCAGCAACTACACCTTGAGCCTGCCAATATGAAATAGTGCTTAGAACAGATGCCACGTATTCAGAAGCAATAATAAAAGAACCACCTTTATAATTTTTTCCATTTGCAATAAAATCAATTCCATCTTTACTTTTTGAAGAGTTTATGGCCCAACTAACAGGTACACTTTGATTTAATATTAAATCGTAAACTAATCCATAGGGTTTTAAACCATTTCCGAAATTTATACTGTCAGGATCAGTAATTCCTATTCCCATATCAATTACATAAGCGCCTCCAGTAAAAGTGACGTTTTGTGCTTGAGTTTGTATAGGATTAAGGAAAGTGAAATAAGAAACGAGTATTATAAATGGCAATATAATTTTTGACTTCCAAGAAATATTAGAGTAAGTTGAACTTATGAACTTTTTGGTTATGCGATATTTTAAGTTGTTCATAATCAATAATATTTACTAGGTACAAATATAAAAGCCGAACCAAAGAAAACACAAAAAAAACGATTAATCTTTAACAATTTCAACTGTATCTGCTTAATCACAAATATAATATAAAGATTGGTGCAAGAATAATTGCTTTTGCAATAAAAAAAACAAAAGGGAAAAAGCGTATCAAATAGCTTTAGTGTGTTTTTTATTAATCGTTCTTCAATATGTACGTACATTTTCGTTTTATGTGGTTACACCTAATGTTTAGGTGCGAGAGATAATATTTCAAAGATAAAGCTATTTTTTACAAAATAATTAAAGAATAAACGCCGGTGTAGAACAATAATTGTTCATATGCTGGAAAATCCTTAGTAAATTCCAAGAAATGGAGTTAACTGACAAAAGACATCAAAAATAATATCAAGCTTTTTATTCTACTGAGCCAACAAATAATCAATATGTTTTTTCTGCACATCGATATGTTTGACCTTAATTTTTACTTTATCGCCCAGCTTATATTTTTTCCCAAACTTTTGACCCATCACCTGATAATTATCTTCATCTAAGAAATAAAAATCATCTTCCATATCCTTCATTCTAACCATTCCTTCAACTTTACTGCCAATAAGTTCAACATAAATGCCCCATTTACTAACGCCCGAAATTTGCCCGTCGAATTTTTGACCAACTTTATCGAGCATATACACTGCCTGCATATATTTTACAGAGGCTCGTTCTGCTTCTATGGCATTGCGTTCCATATCCGAACTATGTTTACATTTTTCTTCCAAATCGCTCACATTTACACTGCTTCCGCCATCAAGATAATAGGCCAAAAGGCGATGCACCATTAAATCGGGATAACGACGAATTGGTGACGTAAAATGTGTGTAAAACGGAAAAGATAATCCATAATGACCATTATTTTCGGTTGAATAAATAGCTTTGGCCATTGTACGAATAGCAATAGTTTCAATCATATTCTTCTCGCCTTTTCCTGCAACTGCTTTGAAAAGATTATTATACGATTTAACGATATTTTGTCGTGAACTTATGTTCATTTCGTAACCCAACTTGCCTACAAACTGAGCAAATGTATTAAGTTTCTCAGGGCTTGGCTCATCGTGCACGCGATAAACAAAAGGCTTAACTTTTTGTTTACCTTTGGCTTTGCCAACAAATTCAGCAACCTTTTTATTGGCTAAAAGCATAAAGTCTTCGATTAACCTATTAGCTTCTTTTTGTTCTTTGATGTAAACGCCAATCGGATTACTATTTTCGTCGAGATTAAATTTTACTTCAACCGATTCAAAATTTATAGAACCTTTTTTAAAGCGTTCTTCGCGTAATTTTGTAGATAATTTATTGAAAATCAATACATTTTCTTTATGCGGACCATCTTCGCCTTCAATCATTTTCTGAACTTCTTCGTAAGTAAAGCGATGGTTTGAGTTAATAACCGTTCTGCCAAACCATTCTGAATGTATAGTGGCAGCGTCATCCATTTCAAAAACGGCCGAAAATGTTAATTTATCTTCTTTAGGACGAAGCGAGCAAACAAGATTTGATAAATGCTCCGGCAACATTGGAATAACTCTATCGACTAAATAAATAGAAGTTGCTCTATCATAAGCTTCCGAGTCAATTGCCGAACCTTCTGTAACATAATGAGATACATCAGCAATATGCACACCTACTTCCCAAAGATTGTTTTTTGTTTTACGCAAACTAATAGCATCGTCAAAATCTTTGGCATCAAACGGGTCGATAGTTATGGTAAAAACATCGCGAAAATCTCGTCGTTTTGCTATTTCCTTTGCCGAAACTTCGTTTGGAATTTCAGCTGCAGCTTTTTCTACATGTTCAGCAAAAGTTAAATCGAAATTATAATCCAACACTATAGATTGTATTTCAACTCCGTGATTTCCGGGATCGCCCAAAACTTGTATCACTTTACCAAAAGGATTCTTGGCATGTTCCGGCCATAAATCCAACTCAACAACAACCTTTTGGCCATCTTTGGCGCCGTTAATTTTATCTTTTGAGATGAAAAAATCTACAGCTACTTTTGGGTCATCAGGAACGACAAAGCCAAAACCTTTGGATATTTCAATTGTTCCAACAAATTTTGTTTTTAAACGTTCAATAACCTCTATAATTTGCCCTTCTAACTTTCTTCCACTACGTTTTGGGAAAATAAATACTTTTACTTTATCGCCATTTAAAGCGTCTTTAGTATTATTTGATGAAATGAAAATATCATCACCACCCTCATTATTAATTACATACGCTTTCCCTGTTGAAAGCATATCTACTTTGCCGGTTGTATAAGATTTACCCTTACCATAAGTTGAAATATGCTGTGCACTGATTTGGTATTTGCCTTGTTTTGATTCAATCAGAATTTTTTGCTTGAATAAATCATTCATCAAAACGGAGATTTGAATTTTTCCGGCCTGATCTTTTACGCCCATTCGTTTAGCCATTTGCTTGTAATTGAACGAGCTGTAGGGATTATTGGCAAATTCGCTTAAAATATTTTTTACGAATGGATTGTTAGAGGGATTACTGATTTTTTTCATTTTGTGTAAATTCTTATGTACAAAAGTACGAAATTAGAGGTTAGATTATGTTAACCCAACATTAAATTGTTGATATTGAATTATATAATTGTAATCTAGCGTTTTGCAGTTGCAAAGGCTTATTACTAAATGAGATTAATTGTCAATAGTGATTACTTTGCCGCTGCCCAGCAGAAATTTCCTATTTCCACTTTTTAAACTGTCTGATAACAAATCAAATTCCACTTTGTGTAGTTTAGTTGTAAAACCGCCTAAATGAGATAAAGTGTGGAACACAATTTCAGTAGAAAGTTTTTTATAGATTGATGATTTTAACTTTTCAACATTATTTGAGTTGTAATTATCGGAATTCCAAATTAGTAGCGGAATTTCTAATTCGTATTTTGAAGGCTGAGCTGTTCCATGAAGAAATAATTCTTTTTCATCATCATACAAATTTTCGCCATGATCGGAAACATACATCATCAACGATGGCTCGTCAATTCCTTTCATTTTATTTATCAATTCAGCAAGAAAATAGTCAGTGTAAAGCAGAGAATTATCGTAAGAATTAACATAGCGATCTTTGTACTCAGGGGAATTCCCTCCAATACTAATGCTTCCATCAAGAACCGGATGATATTTTTCGAATGATTTTGGATAGCGCAGATTATATCTATAGTGACTTCCGATACAATGAATAACAATCAGTCTTTTTTTATGACTATCATTAATTATTCCTTCAACATAAGGCAAGATTTTTTCGTCGTAAGAGATCATTTCGAAAGAGGTAGAAATATCTTTATAATAATCGGCACCATTTGCATATAAATAATAGAGCGAATTAGGATAATAGGGTTGATTTGTAATCCAATAGGTTTGATATCCGGCTTCTTTAAATGCCGCAATAATTCCTTTTTCGTTATAGCGTTCTGCATATTGTTCCGGACCAATACTTGTTACAATCTGCGGAAAGCTAGTTTGGGTGAAATTTGCATTTGCAATAACATCTGAATATACAATGAGATTATTCATTTTAGAAAGCAATGGATTGGTTTGTCGCATATAGCCATAGAGCTGGAAATTATTCCTTCTGGCTGCCTCACCAATCACCAATACTAGTGTTAGATTCTTGTTATTATTGACGATTGAATTGTATTGGAAGTTCTTATTATTCTCCTCAAATTTGTTTTTTTCAAAGACTCCATCTACTACTCCAAACATTTTATTTATCGATCCAATAGGAAAAGTTTTATCCAATTTTATCTCAAAAAAGCCAAAAGCTAGACCCAATTTATCACCCGCTTGTTTCTCTTTTTTTGCAATGTTATAATCGCGAACAAAGATTCCGAGAATTATAATTAAGCTGAAAAGTGCGACACCGTACTTCAACAATCTGCTTATATGCGTTTGCTTATTTAGTTTGAGGTATAAATAAATATAAGCCAATATGTAAATCAGTCCTAAAAAAGCAAAGAATAGATTTCCGCCCACTAGTTCTTTTGCCTCCTCAAAATTGGTCGAAAAAATCGCCGCGTAATGCATTGCTGTTGATTGCGTTCCTGACAAGAAAAGGACATAAAAATCTGTTATCGCAAAAGGCAAGAACAAAATTGAAATACCGAAAAACAGTTTGGGTTTAATAAAACTTAATGGGAATATCAATAATGCAATTGAATAAAGATAAAACACTGCTTGTTTTACTGGCGTTATAACAGCAGTATCGTTTCCCATCAATACAAAAATTGAATTGGGCAATAGAATCAAGAAGAAGAGACTGAATAGAATTAGAAACTCTTTTTTCTGTTTTATCATATTAAAATAGGGTTGGAAATATACTTATTCCGGCACGCTTCGGCTATTGATATTATTTCACAAAATCTTCCATATAACGATAAATTTTCTCGAGCAAATGTGCACGAACCAATCCGCGCATATTGTGTTCTTGCTGAGGATATACAAAATAATCGGCTTGTACTCCTGCATCAATTGCCGCATTTAAAAAGCTTAAACTATTTTGCCAAACAACAGTGTTATCAATATCGCCATGAATTACTAAAACCCTATCTTTTATTTTCCCTACCTTTTCTAACACGCTGCTTTGTTTGTAACCTTCAGGGTTTTGCTCGGGTTTATCCATATACCGCTCACCATACATAATTTCGTAATATTTCCAATCTGTAACAGGTCCACCGGCAACTCCGGCTTTGAAAACACCGGGATTATCAGCCAGCATAGAAAGAGTCATAAATCCACCATAGCTCCAACCTTGAATACCCATTCTTTCTTCATCAACAAAAGGCAACTCTTGCAAATAGTTAACACCAACCATTTGATCGGCCATTTCGTTTTGTCCAAGTTTTCTGTGTATAACATTTTCAAAAGCAAAACCACGATTTGGAGTTCCGCGATTATCCAATGTAAAAACTATATAACCGTGTTGAGCCATTAATTGCATAAAAATATTTGCTCCGCCTAACCACGAATCAGTAACTAATTGAGCGTGAGGGCCGCCATACACGTAATAAAACACAGGATAAAGTTGAGTGCTGTCAAAATCAGGAGGTAAAATCATACGATAATACAAATCGATGTTTAAATTGTTTTTGAGAGTGCCCATTATAGTGTTGCCAATTTTGTAATCTTTTATAGGATTGCTATCGCGAAGCAGTTCTTTTGCTTGCTTACCTTTTGCATCTATGATTGAGTAAACACGGGCCGTTTCGGTGTTAGAATACATATCAAAAACATAATCGCCTGAAGGAGAAATATTTCCATAATGCGTGCCATTTTCATCGCTAAGTTTTTTTAACTTTCCATTATTCAGATTTACGCTATAAATATGATTCTCAATCGGACTTTCTTTTGTTGCTTGAATAATTAAATTATTGCCGCTTTTATCAAAACCTAAAATCGATGTTACAGTCCAATCGCCTTCAGTAACCTGACGCACAAACTGACCTTCTGTTGTATAAATATAAAGGTGTTGCCATCCATCGCGCTCGCTAAACCAAATAAATTGATCCTGTCGATTTTCTAGAAAAGTAAGAGGAAACTCCGGTTCTACCCAAGTTGTGGATTTCTCTTCAAAAAGTGTAAGAATAAATTCTCCGCTTGACGCATCGTATTTATTGAGTTTCAGATGGTTTTGATCGCGATTTAAAACAGCAATATAAATTTGCTTTTCATCGGGCGACCAACTTATATTTGTTAAATACTGATCTATATCTTCTCCAGTTTGTAAATAAATAGTCGTTTTGTTGTTAATATCATAAACAGCAACTTTTACAACTTCGTTTATTGAACCGGCCATTGGATATTTAATGTTTTTGACTGTAGCTTCAGGTTTTGTAATATCTACTAAAGGATAATCGCCAACCATACTTTCGTCTTTATGATAATAGGCTAAGAAATTTCCTTTTGGCGACCAAAAAATACCGCCACTTATTCCAAATTCAGATCGATGTACTGTTTGTCCGTTTACAACATTTTCCGGGTCGTCAGTAAGTTGTGTTTGTTGATTATTATTGGCTAAATAAAGATTATTGGCAATGGTGTATGCCACTCTGTTTGTGTTTGGTTCAGTTTCATTAATCTCAGCTGTTTCGGGCCAACTATTAAGTAAAGCAGATGTTTTATTATTCCTATTAATTTTGATTAGTTTATTGCTCTTTTGGAAAGTAAATTCCGAATTTGATACCCATTGGATGGATGGAAAACGCTCTAGTTTAATTTCAAACTTGTTTAATGATGTATTTAAATCGTTTAATGAAAAAATAGCTTTAGCCTCAGTTTCGTTAATAGCCGAAGCAATCATCAGATTATTATCCTCAATAAAACTATAAGACGAGCTTTTTTCAATCCATTGCAAATTATTTATGCGTTTTGGTAAAATATTGGAATTTAGATTAATAGCATCTTTAAAATCAAATAGTTTTTCCTGAGCATTCAATGTTAATGATGCAATTGCTAAGATTAACAATAAGATTTGTTTAACTTTTTTCATAAAAAGATTTTGTTTGTTTATCCAGCAAAATTACAAAATGATTAAAGACGAATGATTATTTGTTTTAGTAAGCTGAAAATCAGGAAAAAGATTAAAAAAATATAAAGAGTGTCAAAAAAAGCTGTATTTTTGCAGCGTTTTTCGACAGGTAACGACTCGAAAAACATAGCC
>CAZTST010000148.1:0-9624 GCA_964616585.1 uncultured Draconibacterium sp. | reverse complement strand
AAAAAGAGGTTTTTCTTTAACTGTTTCTGTATTCTTGGATGATTTGAAATGCTTTCTGCTCCGGCAAGATGGGTGCAAAATCCAACCACATCTATAAATTCTTCATTTTTTTTTATGATGGAAATAGCGGTATTTAAATCCTCAGTATTTAAACCCGAACGATTCATCCCGGTTTCTGCTTCGAGATGAATTTTTGCTTTGATATTAAGCTTTTTTGCACAGGCAAGTGCAATCTGCAATCGTTCGATATTAAAAATAAAAAATTCGATTCCATTTTTAATTGCATCTTCCATGTTTTTATCAGAAACCCAGCCCATTATCATAATAGACTGAGGTTTTGAAAGACTATTATAAACGCGGATAGCTTCGCTGAAACTGAAAACCGAGTAATGATTAATTCCGTATTTCTCAAAAAGAGGCACGATTTGTTCTATGCCATGACCATAGGCATTTGCTTTCACTACGGCTGATATTACGACTTTAGCGCCCATTTTTTTCTTTAAAAAAGCTATGTTTTTCTCTAGTGCTTTTTCATTAAGGGTTATAATGGAACTATCCGTCATGCGGTTATTTATCATTTTTCAAAATGGTTTTTTTGTAGATGGTATAAAAAACATTGATACCTGTTTCAATTATTTCATCCGGAAAATCAAAATCCGGATTGTGAAGTTGCGGTTGTGATAGTCCGGAACCTAATCCAAAAAAACAAGCATTGTATTTTTGGGTGTAATACCCAAAATCTTCCGACCATTTAAAAGGCTTTTCAATGTATTTTATTTCTAAATTATTTTGCTTTGCCGATTGTTCTACAATGCTCACGCATTCATCGTTGTTTACAGTAGCCGGAAATACTTCACTAAAAGAAATTTTGCATTTTAGATTTTCTGTTTTTGCTATTTCTTTTATAATTTTTTCGCAATTATCGGTGAGGTCTTCCATGTCCTCATTTTCAAATGAACGCAGAGTAATTCTGATTTCTGCATATCCGGGTGAGGTCCCGAAAGAAATCTCACCCAGTTTGATATGAATAATGGTAAGCAAAGTCAAATCCCGGAATTGACTTTTATTTCCTATAAATTCATGCAACTGTTGAATGATTTGGGAAATGGCATTTGCCGGGCTGATTCCATTTTCGGGTTCTGCAGCATGAGCGGTTTTTCCAAAAAGCTTAATGGTCATTCCCTTTGAAGCAGCAGAAAAGCTTCCGTTTCTAAGCACTATTTTATGTTTTTCAAATCCGGGAACATTATGAAGTGCAAAGATAAAATCGGGTTCAATGTTTTTAAATGCAGGATCTTCAATCATATCTTTCGCTCCTTGCTCAACTTCCTCAGCAGGTTGAAAAAGCAAAACCACTTTTCCGTATTGGGGAGGGTCTTCTGCAATTCTTTGAGCCAGTCCGGCCAGAATAGCCATATGTCCATCGTGCCCGCAAACATGGGCAACGTTTTGATTGATGGAAGAATAGATAAGCGACGATTTCTCCGCTATTGGTAAAGCATCCAGTTCGGCTCTGAACATAATTGTTTTTCCTGGCTTCTGACCTTCAAAAACAAATGCGAGCCCTGTTTTACTTAATCGAATTACTTCTGATGGTGCAGAAGCATTTATGAAATGAGCAATCCGTTCCGAAGTTTTGAATTCCTGATTCGAAACTTCGGGATTTTGATGAAGCGTTTGCCGTAATTCAATAATTTCTTTATTTATCATTCTGTTTTTTAGAGAGAAAATTCACTACTAAATATACAAATGCCGAAGCTGTTATTCCAAATATATTTACATCAAGATTCAAAGGTAGCTTCAAACCTGAAACAACCAGAGCTACAGTTGTTGTTCCACCAACAATCATCGCCGAAATTGCAGCTAATGAGTTGGGCTTTTTACCATAGAGAGCAACCAGTATGGGAATAAAAAGACCGGAAACCATAAACGCGTAAGAGTAGAGCATTAAATCAAGCACATTGGTCATATACGAAGCCAATAATAAGGCCAATACACCTATGCTTAGTGTAATGATTTGTGATGCCATTAATTGAGCTTTTCTGCCTTGTTTAAACTTAAAAAGTTTGCTTAATATATCGGTTTGTACATTTCCTGAAGCAGCCATTAAGCAACTGTCGGCCGTAGATAGAACAGCCGAAAAATAAGCCGAAAGCATCAATCCCATTAAGCCGGCAGGTAAAACTGTATTTAATAAGATAGGCAATCCCATTTCGGGGTCAATGCCGGTGGCTACAGTATATCCTAAGTCAGCAAACATTCCATTTTCAAAAGCAACCCTTGCAAACATTCCAAGCGTAACACCCATAAAGGCCATCAATGGCCATTCAAACAAGCCTGCAATAAACCAGGCTTTCTTTGCTTGCTTTTCACTTTTCGATGCAAAAATTCGTTGGTAAAGCGTCATTCCTACAAACCAAATAGGTATAATGGTTACAGCCCAATTTACCAGTTGTTGCCAGGTTACATTGCTCAAGGAAAGAAATTCAGGTCCAATCGTAGCTTTTATCGTATCGATTCCTCCAATAGCATAATACGATATGGGAATCCCAATAAAGACCAGACCCGACATCAGGATTATCCATTGTATGGTGTCGGTATAAATCACCGCCTTCATTCCTCCTATTCCGGTGTAAACTACTGCTATTACACCCATAATAACGAGTGCAACTAAAAAATCAATTTCTACGAAAGTGGCAGATGCCAGCTTAGCACCGGCCAACAATTGGGAACTGGTAAAGCCAATATAGCCAATGGCAGAGATAATTCCCGCAACCAAAGCAACTTTGCTATTGTAAAAATGCTCAAATATTTGAGGAAAAGTGAAAAATTTATGTTTTACAGAAAGTTTACTAACTATTGGAATTAAAACAACGGCACTAAGCCAGGCTCCGATTAAACCGGTAAAAAGCATCCACGAACCCGCTAAACCAATTGTAAAACCTAATCCACCAAGACCTATGGAGAATCCTCCTCCAACATCAGTAGCTACAACTGATAAACCAATATGCCAACTCCCGAGTGTGCGTCCTCCTAAATAATAATCGTCAATAGTTTCGTTTTTATTAAAGAAATAGACACCTACTCCAAGCATTATAGCGAAATAGATTATAAAAATAATGATATCAATTAATTGCATAGTAAAATATATATAAAATAATATAGATCAGCTTGACCTGATCATATTGTTTTATTGTGAACTTATAAATATTTTCTTTAGTTGGTTTTTTGGAAACGCATTTCCGAATATTTGTGAGTAAACCCTAATTTCTCATAAAGAAATCGAGCTGGATTATTGGGTTCTACATGCAATGCGATATCTCCGCTTGAAACTTCCATTGCTTTTTGCATAAGTAGTTTTCCAATGCCTTTTCCTCTGTGATTTTTGTGGGTAGCAATGTAAACCAATATATTTTCAGGAATATATCCTCCCATGCCGGTTTGATTTATAACAACGGCACCTAAAATTTCAGATTCTTCAAAAGCTATCAAAACAAAACCGCCAAACGAAATCATTTCTTTTAGAGCATATTCGATGCTTTTTGTAATATCAGGTTTGGAATCTCCAAATTGCTCTAAATGTTGGTGTAAAAATTCAACTATTTCTTGTTTTTCACTAAAGCTTGGTTTATTGGTAACGTTGTACATTTTTGTTTTAAGCATAAAAATTCTTTCCTTTTATTTGTTTATTATGTTGATATCCCCCAAAATACAAAAAAATTGTCAGAAGTAAGGTCATTTTCCAATGTTTATGACCATTTGAAGCAGTATTTGTTTTTTTTAAAGCTGAAATATCCATTTATTTTTGTTTATTTCAATTTAAAATTATCGCCATGTTGGATGAGTATTTGCGCAGGGATTATAAGTATTATGCCAGATATTCTTTTTTAAATTAGTTCCATAATTATAATACATGTAGCTTTATGAATTAGCTCTGCCTGATGATTTTACTGCTAATCTTGATAACTGGAAAATTATAGCTGGCATATATATTTGGAAGAGCAGAGTTTTATTTCATTTAATGCAAAACTATTCACTCTTATGAGATTGCATTGCGCAAATTTATTAGTTTTTCATATAGGATGGCTCTGCCAAAAAAAGATTGTATTTTAGTGCTTTAATTAAAACAAACAAAAACCTAACCTTATGTTTCAAAAAACCTTCTTTTTTCTGCTAATGGTATTCCTATTTGGAAACACAAATGCACAAACTGTAAATCAAGTAGATGAATCTATTTTCTCTGCTTTAAAAATGCGAAATATCGGCCCAGCTTTTGTCTCAGGACGAATTTCCGATATTGCCATTCATCCTCAAAACGATAATATTTGGTATGTTGCTGTTAGTTCGGGCGGCGTATGGAAAACGCTAAATTCAGGAGTTACCTGGAAACCGATTTTCGATAATCAAAGTGTTTATTCAACAGGATGTATCACTATAGATCCTTCTAATCCATCAACCGTTTGGCTTGGAACCGGCGAAAATAATGGCGGTCGTCATATTGCTTTTGGCGATGGAGTTTATAAAAGCGCCGATGCAGGTCAGACATGGAAAAATATGGGTTTGGCAAGTTCTGAGCACATTTCCAAAATTATTGTTCATCCTAAAAACTCCGATATTATTTTAGTAGCTGCACAAGGGCCATTATGGAGTTCAGGAGGAGATCGTGGTTTGTTTAAGACTGTTGATGGCGGTAAAAACTGGAAAAATGTTTTAAGTGTTAACGAATGGACAGGTGTAACCGATATTGTTGTAGATCCTACAAATCCTGACTGGATGTATGCTGCTACATGGCAACGTCATCGCACTGTTGCTGCATATATGAGCGGAGGACCTGGTTCTGGAATTTACCGTTCAAAAGATGGTGGTGATACTTGGGAGAAGCAGACTACAGGTCTGCCAAAATCCAACTTAGGGAAAATTGGCATGACTGTTTCTCCTCAAAATCCTGATATTGTTTATGCTGTAATTGAAACTGATCGCCGTGAGGGAGGAGTTTACAAATCAATCGATAAAGGTTCATCTTGGGAAAAACAATCAAATACTGTTTCCGGTGGAACGGGCCCTCTTTATTATCAGGAATTGTATGCCAGTCCACATGCTTTCGATCGTTTGTATTTGATGGATGTTCGTATCCAGGTTTCGGACGATGGTGGAAAAACCTTCCGAACATTAAAAGAAGAAAAGAAACATTCCGATAATCATTCCATTGCTTTTCGTGCCGATGATCCCAATTATTTATTGGTAGGTACCGATGCCGGAATTTATGAGAGTTTCGATTTAGCCGAAAATTGGCGATTTATTCCAAATTTACCACTTACTCAATATTATAAAGTTGCTGTAAATAATCGGGAGCCCTTTTATCAGATTTTTGCAGGTACTCAAGACAATGGTTCGCACGGTGGTCCTTCGCGTACTGACAATGAGCATGGTATCCGCAATTCCGATTGGTTTAAAACACTTGGAGCAGATGGTCATCAATCAGCAGCTGATCCATCAAATCCGGATATATTATATGCTGAATCGCAGCAAGGAGTTTTGCATAGAGTTGATTTAAAAACAGGTGAGCAATTGCTTATTCAACCACAAGCTCGAGAAGGCGAAAGCTATGAACGATATAATTGGGATGCTCCGATCGTTATAAGTCCACACAATTCTGCACGTTTATACTTTGCATCGCAAAGAGTATGGCGTTCTGATAATCGTGGCGATAGTTGGACTCCAATTTCCGGCGATTTAAGTCGTAATGAAGAGCGAATTGAACAACTCATTATGGGCAAAAAGCAAAGCTGGGACAATGCTTGGGATATATCTGCAATGTCGAATTATAGCTCTATTACGTCATTATCTGAATCTGCAGTTCAGGAAGGTTTAATTTATGCCGGAACAGATGATGGAATTATTCAGGTAACTGAAGATGGTGGGAAAAACTGGCGTAAGATAGAAGTAAGCATTTTGCCTGATGTTCCTGAGCGTGCTTTTGTAAATGATATCAAAGCCGATTTGCACGATGCCAATGTGGTTTATGTTGCTTTAGACAATCATAAAAGCGGTGATTTTTCTCCTTATCTCTATAAAAGTATCAATAAAGGAAAAACCTGGAAATCGATAAAAGGAAATCTTCCTGATAAGACTTTGGTATGGCGATTGGTTCAGGATCATATCAAAAAAGAATTGCTTTTTACAGCTACCGAATTCGGCATCTATTTTAGTTTAGATGCAGGAACCAAATGGATAAAAATGGCCGGTACGCCAACCATTTCATTCCGCGATTTAGCAATTCAAAAACGTGAAAACGATTTGGTGGGTGCTTCATTCGGTCGAGGTTTTTATGTTTTCGATGATTATAGTGCATTGCGCGAATTAACTGCCGAAACTTTAAAACAAGAAGCTGCATTATTTTCAACTCGTAAAGCTTGGTGGTATATTCCGCGCACAGTTTATGATGATAACGGGGCAGATCATTATTCTGCTGAAAATCCAGATTTTGGAGCCGTTTTTACCTATTATTTGTCTCAGACCTATTCAAGCTTAAAAGCGGATCGCCAAAAAAAGGAAAAGGAGCTTAATAAGGAAGGAAAAGATATAGAATTTCCTGGTTGGGAAGCTTTGGAAGCAGAAACAAAACAAGCGGACCCGATTATCTGGCTAACAGTTAAAGATAATGAAGGAAATGTAATTCGCAAGTTGAAAGCTCCAGCTAAAAAAGGAATCAATCGCATTGCCTGGGATTTACGCTTTGCAAATAGTAGACCTATAAATCTCGGCCAAGCTGAACGAGGTGGTCGATGGAATCGGGGAGGAGCTTTGGTTGTTCCCGGAACTTACAGTGTTTCTATGTCTAAAGAAATTGATGGCAGCGTAACTGAGCTAGCAGGACCTGTTTTTTTTGAAGTTGTACCATTACTAGAAAGTACGCTTAAAGGTGCTTCAGCAGATGAATACAAAGCTTTTATGGCCGATTTAAACAGCCTTCAAGCCGATTATGCAAAAGTGGGTAACGACATGGAGAAAAGCTTAACTAAAGTGAAAGCGATGCAAGTGGCTTTGGAAAGAACAGCCATAGAGCCCGGCGAATTAAATGCAAAATTGCATGATTTGCATCAAGCTTTGCTTGCACTTGATGTAGAAGAAAACGGTATGTCTACTAAAGGTGAAGTCGGTGAAAAAAATAACCCCGGTGTTGGTACATTTTTGAGAACTGCTTCTCGCGGATTAGCAACTACTTATGGTCCAACTCAGATGTACAAAGAAAATCTTGAAACGGCTAAGAAATTACTGATTGTATTGAAAGCCAAAGTTGAAGTGTTTACAATGGAAAGGATTCCTGGTTTAGAAAAACAATTAGAAGAAGTCGGTGCACCGGTTATTTTATAAATATTAGTATTAATAGCCTATTAATTAGGATCTTATTGCTTTTAAAATAAATTAAAATTACCACATCTGTCTGCTGATAGATGTGGTAATTTATTATATATTGATGAAAGTTTGTATTTATTTTTCTAACACGATAACATTATTTTAACCATTTGGAAATTAAAATTTGCTAAGCGAAATTTTGAATTAAAATTGCTATGATTTATGCTTCAGAGTATTGCAGAATAATATCAGCCACTATTTTTTTCAAAGGCTTTATCTCGTGAATATCTTCAATGGTTGGCCCGGCCACGTAAAAAGTCTTGTAGCTAGCCCCAAAAGCAGATTTTTCAACCGATTTCATTCCGCGATAGGTTATTAGCATTTTTACATATTTCTTTAAACGCTTATTTTTCATTAGCAATTTTTGAAAGTAAGATGCTTCTGTTCCGATTTTTTTTACGTAAGGAGTATTGATTACCGTAAGTGGAGTTCCCGATAAGTTCGAAGTTCTTACAACATCTTTTGCTCCATATTCAATGAGTGCATTTTTATAATCATCGGTTACCGGAGATTCCTCGGCAGCAATAAACAAAGTCCCAATGCTAACTGCTTCCGCACCTAATTCTAATGCTTGCTTCAACTGTTTTCCCGTGGCAACACCTCCGGCTGAAATAACCGGAATATCAAAATTAGCTTTTAAAAGTGGAATCAATTCTTTGAGTGATATATTTCCGGCATGACCACCAGCTTCAGCATTAACTGCAATAATGGCGTCAGCTCCTAAATCAACTACTTTTTGAGCGAATTTTAAGTCAACCACATCGCAAAAAACTTTTATTCCTTTGGCTTTGCATTGTTTTATTGTTTCTTCCGGACTACCTAAAGATGTGATTATAAAATCAACATCCATTTCTACGCAAGTTTTGAGTTGAGCAGGGTATTTGATATTCGACTTATTAACAATCAGGTTAATACCAAATGGCTTATTCGATTTTGCTTTAATTTCGCGAATAGCTTCACGAAAAGCTTCATCGGTGCGGTAATTAAGTGCAGGAATTGCAGCTGTAATTCCACTTTCCAATGCTTCAATTACCATTTTTGTGTTTGAAACAAGAAACATAGGAGCCATAATTATAGGGTAATCTATACCCATAAGCTTGCAAAAAGGATTGTCTTTGAAATTAGTTTTTGAATTGTTCATTTAAATATTTTATTTGGTCTTTTAATCGAGTAAAAGTACTGAAAAATAAGGGATTTGGTAAAGAATATTGCAAGAAAAAATTAAACAAAATAGATTGCAAAACAATCAATTCCATTTGTGAAAACCTCAAACATGAAACCTTAAACATGAAACCTCAAACTTCAATCCTCAAACTTCAATCCTCAAACTTCAATCCTCAAACTTCTTCCTAATCTCTTGCTCCATCTTAAAAAAGTATTGTTTTTCAAGACTATAGAGTTTTATCTCAAAAATCAAGTTTTTATCATCTTCGTGAATAATTTCTATTTTAGGTGGTCGTTTTATTGATGCCCATGGCAGACTCAAAACTTCAAATCGAATTTTATCTATTTTCTGATTTGTTTTTTCATTTTTATTAGTGCTTAATGTAAAAGCATGGCTTAAAATCATTTCGCCGGGATGAACTTTAATAATGATTTGCTGGTTCAACCTACCATAAGGAATATAAATTACCTCGCCGGAATCGCTTTCAATTTTAAGAAAGCGGTTGCTCATTTCAATAATTTTCCCTTCGAAATTTTCTATTTGTATAATGTCGTTTTCTTTAAAATCTTTATTCATTTTAAATAAAGCACCTGCTATAAAATCTTTAATGGAAAACCATAGAACCCAAAAACCGCCAAGCATCAATATTAAAAATAAACCCCAGGCATAGAGTTGGTTAGAGTCGAAAAATTGTTGAATTGTGAAAATAATAAATAGCAGCCAAACAATTACTTCGATAATAGGCATATATTGCTTTAAAAGCCCTTTTTTTATTTGACTCTTTATAAGAAAAGGAACAAAACGTTTAAAAACGAGTAAAGCTACAAACAGCAAAACTGCAATGCTTCCAAAAAACAAGAGTTCAAAATTTGAAAAGGTTAGAAATTGATTTTCCATAATTTTATTGCTTTACAACAATTGTCGTTTAATAAGTGCTTTTTGCAAAAATGGCGCCATAAAAGGATTTAGCTCCAGAATCCCATCAGCCAATTGATTAATCAAACCGGCTCGTTTTAAAATATTAATTTTATTCCTTACGCTCG
>CAZTST010000147.1:2270-9784 GCA_964616585.1 uncultured Draconibacterium sp. | reverse complement strand
ATAAATATTTTGCACTTCCTGCAAAACCATTCCTATCACACCAAACGCCCATAGCAAAATATAAGCGAGAGGCATGTTCTTCGGCATTAATTTGCTTATTTAAAGCAGCTTCAACATTTGTGTTCATAATGTGTATTTTTTAAAATTTATATTCAATAAATGAAAAAGGCAAAATTATTATTTGCAATTTTATTTCATTAGAAATGATTATCCATTTTTTAATGCCTCTGCACCACCGACAATTTCTAGTATTTCGCCTGTAATTGCAGCCTGACGTGCTTTATTATATTGTAATTTAAGCTCCCGTAGCAAATCTGTTGCATTATCAGTTGCTTGCGACATTGCCAGCATTCGCGCACCATGCTCAGCTGCATACGAATCGAGCATTGCTTTATAAAATTGAACCTTTAAAACAATTGGTATTAATCCTTCAACAATCTCCTTTTGTCCCGGCTCTAAAAGGTAATCTACCTGAAATTTATTTGTGCTCGATTTTACAACTGAAGTAATCGGCAACAATTGCTCAGTGTTAATTATTTGTGTAGATGCACTTTTAAAGTGATTGTAAATCAGTATTATACTATCGTATTCTAGGTCAACAAAGCGTAGCATCAAGTCCTCAGCTAAGGGAAAAATATTTTCGAAATTAAGCTCGTTAAACAAATCGTCATAATTGCCAATGTGCTTATAAGCTTTTTTTGAAAAATAATCCGTAGCTTTTTTCCCAACAGTTAGTATATCAACATGTCCGGCAGCATTCAAATCGGCAAAATCAGTTTTTAATAGGTGTTGAGCCGCCTTGATAACATTACTATTAAAAGCTCCGCACAAACCTCTATTCGATGTAATAGTAACCAACAAAACACGTTTCAATTCACGTTTTTGCCCATAGTCACCAATACTTTCTTGATCGAGTTCGGCGGTAAGGTTTTGCAAAAGTTCATTTAGTTTTGCTGCGTAAGGGCGCATACTGTTAATTGCATTCTGGCTTTTTCTTAACTTAGAAGCAGCCACCATTTTCATGGCACTGGTAATCTGCTTGGTTGAGTTTACAGAATCAATACGTGTTCTTACATCTTTTAAATTGGGCATGCCTCGGCAAATTTAATTATCTAATTATTTTTAAAGCGTGCAGCAACATGCTTAGTCGCTTCCCTTAAAACTTCTGTTATCTCATCGGTGTATTTACCTGCGCTAATTGTATCTAAAGTATCCTGATGATTAGTTTCAAGATAATGCAGATATTCAGTTTGGAAATCAGTAATCTTTTTTACCGGTACTTCGCTTAACAAACCTTGTGTTCCACAAAAGATAATGGCAACTTGTTTTTCAACCGACATTGGCGAATAAAGATTTTGTTTTAGAATCTCCACATTTCGAGCACCTTTGTTAAGTACCGACATTGTAGATGCATCCAAATCGGAACCAAATTTAGAAAATGCTTCTAATTCACGGAATTGAGCCTGATCAAGTTTTATTGTTCCTGCTACTTTTTTCATTGGTTTAATTTGCGCATTTCCTCCAACTCGCGAAACCGAAATACCAACATTAATAGCAGGACGAATACCTGAGTTAAACAAATCTTTATCAAGAAAAATCTGTCCATCAGTAATAGAAATTACATTAGTTGGAATATAAGCTGATACGTCACCTGCCTGAGTTTCAATAATTGGCAAAGCAGTTAAAGAACCACCACCTTTTACCATATGTTTAATGCTTTCTGGTAAATCGTTCATATTTGCAGCAATTTCATCTGAATTAATAATTTTAGCTGCACGTTCCAATAAACGTGAATGCAAATAAAATACATCACCCGGATATGCTTCTCTTCCGGGAGGACGGCGCAATAATAAAGAAACTTCTCGATAAGCTACTGCTTGTTTGGAAAGATCATCATAAATTACCAAAGCAGGTCTTCCAGTATCGCGAAAGAACTCACCAATTGCAGCACCTGCAAAAGGTGCATAATATTGTAAAGCTGCCGGATCAGAGGCTGTTGCCATAACAATGATAGTATAAGGCAAAGCTCCTTTATCTTTTAAAATTTGGACAGTATTTGCAACACCGGATCCTTTTTGACCGGATGCAACATAAATACAATAAACAGGTTCTCCTTTTTCGTAAAACTCTTTTTGATTTATAATTGTATCAATAGCAATTGTTGATTTGCCGGTTTGGCGATCGCCGATAATTAATTCTCTCTGGCCGCGACCAATAGGAATCATAGCATCGATTGCTTTAATTCCTGTTTGCAAAGGCTCATTTACAGGCTGACGATAAATAACGCCCGGAGCTTTACGTTCCAGTGGCATTTCATAAGTTTTTCCTTCTATCGGCCCTTGCCCATCAATTGGAAGTCCCATTGGATTGATAACACGACCTAACATTCCTTCGCCCACTTTAATAGAGCCAATTCGCTTAGTACGTTTTACTATATCGCCTTCGTTGATTCCAGACGTTCCACCAAGGAGCATAACTCCAACGTTATCCTCTTCAAGGTTCATTACCAGGGCGAGAACTCCGGATTTCTCAAACTTTACCAATTCGCCTGCTTGGGCATTTGTGAGTCCGTAAATACGAGCAATACCGTCACCAACTTGGAGAACAGTGCCAACTTCTTCTAATTCAGCTTCAGTTTTAAAGCCTGCTAACTCTTGTCTTAAAATTGCTGATACTTCAGCCGGATTGATTTGAGCCATATCTTTTTCGTTTCCTATTATTTCCCGGCAATAACCAGGTTGTTTTTAATATTATCTTTTAATCGTTTGATGAGGGTTTTAGTAGATGCATCGTATTGATAATCACCCATTTTTACAACAAAACCACCAAGTAAATCAGCATTTACATATTCATGCAATTCAACTTTTTTGCCGCTTAATTTCTTAAGCATTTCGAGAATAGCTGTTTTTGCATCTTTTTCCAATTCATTTGCCGAAGTTATCCAGGCATGTGTAATACCCAAATAATCATTATAAATGTTCATCATTGATTCAGCCACCTGCGGAATAATTTCTTCACGGCCGTTTTTAGCTAAAAGGCTTAAAAATCTGAGACTAAGTTGATTGATTTTCTTACCGAATATAGCAGTAAAAATTGCTGTTTTTTTATGCGCTTTAACAACCGGGCTTTTCAAAAGCAAAGCTAAGTCTCTGTTTTCGGCAACTACATCTTTAACCAATTGCATATCATTTGCAACGATTTCCAATTTTTGCTGTTCCAGAGCTAACTCAAAAAGTGCTTTAGCGTAACGGTTGGCCAGGCGAATTTGCTTCATATTTTTTTAATTTAGTTGATGATCAGCATCACTAATCAATTTATCCATCAAGGCCTTTTGCTTATTATCTTTGGAGAGTTCTGCTCTAAGTAATTTCTCGGCAATTTCTATCGATAAATCAGCAATTTGATTTTTTAATTCGCTTAAAGCGGCAGTTTTTTCTTGCTCAATAGCTGCTTTGGCGTTTTCAACAATTTGTTTGGCTGCTTGATCGGCCTGAACTTTAGCTTTGTCAATAAGATCGTCTTTCAAGTTTCGCGCTTCGCGAAGCATTTCTTCACGTTCGTTACGAGCTTCTTTCAACAATTCCTCATTATTGGCTTGTAAATTTTTTATTTCATCACGAGCCTGACGAGCAGCTTCCAAAGAGTTGGAAATTCCTTCTTCTCTTTCTTTTAAGCTTCCTAAAATCATTGGCCAGGCAAATTTGCTAAGCAAGAACAAGACAATAGCAAAAGAAAGCGTCATCCAAACTATTAGACCAAATCCCGGGTTAACTAATTCCATATTTTAAATTTTATATTTACTTAATCAATTAAAATCAAACACCTTAACCAACCGTTAAAGTGTTTGACCTTTGCGTTTTCAAATTAAACAAAAAGAATAAGAAAACACACTGCAATAGCAAAGAAGGCAGCACCTTCGATAAGAGCAGCAGAAACAATCATGTTTGAACGAATGTCACCGGCAGCTTCAGGTTGGCGAGCGATAGCTTCAACAGCACCGCGACCAATCTGACCAATACCCATACCAGCTCCAATAGCAGCAATACCGGCACCTATTCCGGCACCCATTTTTGCATATGGTGCTAAATCAGGCACAGCTTGTGCAACTTGCAATAAAACATTTAATAAAGTCATAATATTTAATTTATTGATTAGTAAATAATTTAATGATGTTCTTCTTCTGTGGCCATACCAAAATATAATGCCGACAATAATGTAAATACATAGGCTTGAATTAAGGCAACCAAGAACTCTAAAAAGGTTAAAAACACTGCAAAAGGTACTGAAATAACTGATACACCCAAACCTAAACCAATGTTCATATTTCCGAAAATAAAAATCAAGCTGATAAATGCCAGAACAACAATATGTCCGGCAGTAATATTTGCGAACAATCGTACCATTAATACAAATGGCTTTGTGAATAAGCCCATTAGCTCAACAAGCGGCATTAAAGGTAATGGAAATTTCAACCACCAAGGAACTCCGGGCGTATTAAAAATATGTTTCCAATAATTTTTATTTCCACTAAAAGTAGTTATAACAAAGGTAAACAAGGCAAGTACCATTGTAATAGCAATATTTCCGGTGAGATTTGCACCTCCCGGTAAAATAGGAATTAATCCCAATAAGTTATTGAATAATATAAAGAAAAATATTGTTAATAAAAAAGGCAAATACTTTTCATAATTCTTTTCTCCTATTGAGCTTTTGGCAATATCATCACGAATAAAAATAATTAAAGGCTCCATAGCCGACTGCATTCCTTTAGGACTCAATCCTTTGCGTTTTTTATAAGTTTTCGCAATACTAAAAAAGATTACAACTAATAGCAAAATACTGAACCATAATGCAACTACATTTTTTGTAATAGAAAAATCGTAAGGCATTCCTGCTTCTGTATCTTCAACTATTTGATTATTATGCAAATAATCATCAATCCTGATGTAAGCAAGTTTTCCTTTGTGTGCACCATCGTGCATTATGGCTAAACCATAAGCAATGGATTGATTGTGAGTTATATCCTCAGAATGAATCAATTTATTATTTTCATCGAAAAGGGCAGGGGAATGACCATGATGAAAGGCACTCGACATAAATGTAATTAAACTACTTTCGCGATAAATAATCACCGGTAAGGGAATACTTAAATGGAAGTCGCCATAAGATAAAATATGCCATTCGTAAGCATCAACTATATGTTCCAGAATCATTTTGCCGGCATTAAAATCATTAACAGTAGCTTCATCTGTAATATTTTCATGCTGATCTGCCGGACTTTCGTCATGATGCTGAGCAAAAGTGAAGCTATTGAACAATAAAAGTATGGGGATTATTAAATACTTAAAAGGTTTGATTATCATAGTTTTATTCACGCATTGCCAGGTATAAAAACATTAACTTAAATAATTTTGCAATTTTACGAAAAAAATGCCAAAAGAATCATTCAAATTTAAAATTAAGGTATTTATTTACAGAAATAATGTTGCCAGAACATGAAAAAACCAATAATCAATATATAAATTCCGCTTTGGATTTTTCTTACTTTTACCATCTCAAAAACTAATATGCGTCTAAAATTATTTATTCTTCTCTTTTTCGCCATCAGTGGATTTTTAAAAGTTCTGGATATTATGGAATAAATGCAATACAAAATTCAAACATGAAAACTCTATACATAATGCGTCATGGCAAAGCCGAAGATGGCGAAGCTAAAGCCGATTATAAACGAAAACTGATTTCTAAAGGTATTAATAGGAATCATAAAATTGGCCAAATGCTGAAAGATCGGAAAGGAAAGTTCGATTTAATAATCTGTAGCAATGCCACCCGAACAATAGAAACCGCAGAGTTTATGGCTACAATTTTTGATTTTCCCCAATCAGAAATAATAAAAGCCAAAGAACTTTATCTTGCTCCAGCCGGAGTTATGTTGGATTTTTTCTATTCGCTGAATAACAATATTTCAAATGTTTTGTTTGTAGGTCATAATCCGGGAGTTAGCGAACTTGTAACCAGCATGAGTGGTAAGATGATAGATTGGCTTCCAACATCTGCGCTTATTGCTATTGAAGTAGATACGGATAATTGGAAAGAAATTAGAAATGTCACAGCAAAAATTGTCTTTTCTTTATTTCCAAAAACCAGTTGATGTGGTGATTTATTAATGCACTTCGACAGACCCAGTGTAAATACTAATGAGTAAATAAAAAAAAGAGACCGCCTTTTCAGACAGCCTCTTTTGCTTGATTAAAAATAATGTACTACTTCACTTTTAACACTTTCAAATTATCCACATTCTCTTGTTTTTCGATGCGGACATAGTATATTCCAACCGGAATATTTGTAGCGTTCCATTCTACAAGATAAGTATCAGGAGTATATGTTTTATCAGCTAACAATTCAATCATTTTTCCATAGCTATCGTAAACAGCTACTCTAACATTTTGAGTTTTGTTAATTGTAAAGTTAATACTTAACCTATTGGTGAATGGGTTAGGGTATAATTCAATGCTTGATACATCAGTAATTAAGTCATCGGCAATTGCATTTTTAAGTTCAAAAGGATTAAATACATCTGCCACTATCATGTCGGCATTAAAATTCATAGTTTCTTCATAAGAGTACCATTTGTTTTCTTCTTTTTCATAGAATTTAAAATGAATTTCATCACCTTCGTCTATATTGCTGTACATCATTAAATTATATAAGTATTTATCTGTCATTGGATATAACATTCCGTTAATTATACCAACACAAACGTCTTCCTTATTAAATGCATATAAGATATTGTTTTCGGTTCCAATATTTATTTCATCAACAAATACTTCGATAATTGCACTACCGCTATACTCAAAATCATGTGCTTTAACATTATATTTCGGAATATCGATTTTAGCACCATCTTTTTTGGTCATTGTTGTCGCTTTATATTTATTAGCATCGGGACTATGAATTGAACCATCATTAGCCACTTTCAATAAATATCCATCGCCGGGGCGCATCATTGATAGCTGTCCAAACCAACCATATTCAATGCCTAAATATGTAGAAGATAGAAACTGGTTTTTTATATAATCTCCATAAACGGCATCCAAAGTAGTTAGATATTCGAATACTTCCATTTCAAAAGGAATAGGATAGCCTATCCAGTTCCAACCGGCATCAACTAATATCTCTTCATTCTCATAATCAATAGGATAACCTTGATAAATCAATGTTCCAGGATTGTGCAATTGCATCTTATATCCTTCTTTTGGATCGAGCTCAAAAAGATTTCCGCCCCATCCTTTGAATTCTGGTAAGTCAAAGTATTCAGCAGAAGCACCTAGGCCTTTTCTATCCTTGATATAATCGCCTGGTTGGGGGTTTAATGAAGCCAGAATATTGTCAAGACTCATATTTTCGTTTACTAAGTAAACTGAGAACCAGTTCCAACCGGTGGTCATTTGGCGATTAAATTCCTTAAATGTATAAGCATGCATTGCAAAAGGATCTAAATAATCACCAATTAC
>CAZTST010000147.1:0-2260 GCA_964616585.1 uncultured Draconibacterium sp. | reverse complement strand
AGATTCAAAAGTTATTCGTTCTTGAATATTAAAAATTGGTAAATCCATTGGTTCTAAAGCTAGCTCTTTAAACCTAGCGGGATGGAAGAATTGGAATGATATTTCTTCGCCTGAAACCTGATTGCTCCATATACGAATTGTATATACTAATTTACCATTAGGACTCCATAGTGGTGTGTCAGACACACCTCTACATTCTCCATTAACAAAAGCACCAAGAACACCGGGACCTGCTGGCATATCGTCCAAGAAAATTTCAGCATTAACTTCGCCATCATAGGCGTAGTTTGCTGGATTAACATACCAATCAACGGAAGGACCAATGCCTTGAGGAGTAAATTTTGAAAGACCTGATTGTCCTCTGCCAACCCAGACATCGCCTTGACTATCAGCGAGTACAGAAAAAATTCCCCAGTTGTCAGCTATAAGACCATCGGCGGTAGTATATCTTCTCCAATTATTTCCATCAAAACTAACAAGGTCGTTTCCACCTCCAAACCATAAAACTCCATTTGGGCCTTCAGAAATATCTTCACATAGTGGAATGGCTCCCTGATCAAGACCTATTTTATTCCAGGTATAACCATCGTAAGTATAAAATCCACTTGCTGTTGTAAACCAGGTAATTCCATTACTTGCTAAGAAAATTTCAGTAACTGCAGACCCATCATGATTAGGCAAATAAATTTTAGACCACGTATTTCCATTAAAAACGCTTAGTCCGGCATAGCTTGAAGCATAAATATTTCCATTTATATCTTCGCCAATTGACAAAATAAGTTGTCCGGCAATTCCAACATGATGAGGGTAATTAATCCAATTAGAACCATCAAATTTTAAAATTCCGAAACCTTCATAAGATCCAAACCAAATATTACCAGACTTATCTGCATAAACACATTCTTCAAACATTCCATTTGTTTGAAAATGTGTAAATGTAGAGCCATCGTATTTTGTTATGATTTGATTTTGTGTTCCTGAAAACCAAATATTGCCTTGTCTGTCATTAGTCATTGCCCAATTATAAGAGTCACCCAATCCATTTTCGGCATTATAAGTTGACCAATTTGAACCATCAAATTTGGAAGCTCCATAAAATCCTGTTGTCCAAATATGACCATTCATATCTTCAGCAATTGCCCAAGAATTATCAGATATTAACCCATCGCATGAATTATAGTTTGTCCATCCTTGTTCATCTGTATAATCACCAAAAACGTTAATTGCAAACATTTTAGCGTCATCGTCAGGATATTGGTTTTCCATTTGAATAAATAAATTCAGATTAAAGGTTCTGTAATATTCATTTGTATAAAAATCAGCAAGAGTGGTAAAAGTATAAACTATAGTATCGCCCGGATTTAGGGTTCCACTATAAGTTTCAATTACTTGAATTCCATTATCAACAGAATAACCAATATCAAAATTCGACATTGGATTTAGACCATTATTGAATATTTCAACAGAAATAACTTCGTTATTAGTTAATCCACAGAAATTTTTAGTAGGTCTTGGAATTACAGGAGTAATTAATGTAGATATACCAACATTGTAAACAGGTGAACTAAGGAAGATTTTTTCAGTTATGGTTGATTCAAATAAACCTTCACCATATACTGCTGATACACCAGCTTTATAGGTTACACCTGGCTCAAGATTAGCATATTGCCAGAATAAATCAGTGGTCGAGCCAACATTATTACCATCGAGATAGACATTGTAGCCGGTAAGGTTATACATAAATTCGATATTTAAATCATCGATGTAGTACAATGGATTTGTTCCTTCGGGAGCATGTGAATAGATATCGAGTGCTGCCATTTTAAGCATGCCGGGTGTGCCATCAGTTTTTTGACTCCATTGCCATGAATGAATCTGATTTCCATTGACATAGAAAATGGCTAAGTCGTTATCGAGATCAATATCTGTAACACATTCTGTCCAGGCACCTGGAATATAGGCAAAAGGAATATAGTTATTGTCGGCATGAATAGTTCCTGTTCCATCAGCTGCAAACAATACATCCATTGCCCATTCGGGATTATTCACATCCGAATTATGAAGCATATTAAAATATCCGCCATTATCAGGTACAACATAAATATTAAGCTTTAGCTGAAAATGACCTTTTGTAATATTGCCAAAATCCAAAATTAAATCTGAGGTGCCTTCACCTTCAAATTTAACCGATTTTGTGCCGCTAAGAGCCTGATCATCAGAAATAAGAGCATCGGTGTTTGGATTATCTCCCCATGTATGC
>CAZTST010000146.1:0-9814 GCA_964616585.1 uncultured Draconibacterium sp. | reverse complement strand
GATGGTAAATAATTGAGTTTAAGCTGAACAGCCTGAAGTATTGGAATAGCCTTGTTTTTTTCCTTGCCAATTTCCGCAACTACTAACTCTACAATACCCCTAATATCATCAGGTTTAGTTGTTTCACAACTACAAGAATCTCTTTTTATTTTTTTTATCTTCTCCACGCTAATTCCTTCTACTATTCCGAAATACAGTATAAATATTTTTCTCCTCTAATATAAATTTTCCCTTCTGAAAAAGCAGGTGTTGTTACTACCGACTCTCCCAATGGAGATTCTTTGATAAGTTTAAACTCTTTCTCCGCTTTAAAGATATGCGTCATTCCTTTTTGATCGATCAGATAGACTTTATCCCCAACCATAATCGGAGATGAATAAAAGCCATAATCAAACCCGTGTTCCCAAAGTATTTCACCTGTTTCTGCCGCAAAGCAGGCAATGGCGCCATAACTAGTGGCAACAAAAAGGAGTTCATCAGTCGCAAGAGGGCTCGCCACTTCTGGCAGATATTCGTTATCGGCCCAAAGAATAGCCGCATCTTTCCCGGGTTTAATGGCAACAAGTTTCGCAAACTCGTTGGCCGCAAAAACATATTTACTGTTTATCCCAACCGATGGTCCAACTTCGGCGCTCATACAATCGACTGACCATAATTGTTCACCTGTATTTGCATCGTAGGAAATAACAGCCGGATCTGAACTAAGAATTACCTGAGTAATGTCATCGAAGGTAGCTAAGACAGGTGATGCCCACGATAAGGCCACCTTCCGTTTGGTTTCCCAAATCTTATTTCCCGTTTTAATATCGAATGCCATAATCGATTTGGAATTGTGATGGTCGTATTGAACAAGTACTTTGTTATTATGAATGATTAGGGAAGAAGAATGCCCATAATGATTATCAGGAACTCCAATATTTTTTGCCCACAATTGTTTTCCATTCATATTGAAACAAAGAAAATTTCCTGTGCCAAAAATAGCAACAACGGCTTCCCCATTCGTTGCAGCTGTTGGAGCAGCAAGCCCTGTATCATCGGAGGTTTCAGGAGCTGAGACCGGTTCACCGGGAATTTTATTTCCGGTGGCTGTCCATAAAATCTGTCCGGTATTTTTATCCAGACAAAATATTTTCGAATCGGTATTTTCAGCTCCGGTAAGGAATAATTTATCGCCCCAGATTATGGGTGAGCTATTTCCAAAGACAGGAATTTCTGTTTTCCATAAAATATTCGTTCCCACTTTCCCGTCCCATTTAGTTGGATAATTTCCTGATTTGACTTTCCCCTGACTTAAATTACCTCTGAAAAAAGGATAATTTACATCATCGCTTTTCGTTTTGAAAGCAGTTGAAACAGTTGTTGGTATTTCTTTTTGAATCAGAGTTGCTTCAAGTTCGGGATTAATATCTTCACTTGTTAATTCAATACTATCAGTCTCATCTACTTCAATTTCGACCTGATGTGTTGGAGCTTCGATAGTTGTGCTGATGCCCGCTGTGAGTTTCTCTTCAGGCACGGGATTCGGATTGGGAAGAGCATTTCGCATATAAAAAGAAATCGCGATAGCAGAAATAATTACAATAAAAGATGCCGAAATAAGATATTTACGGACTTCCTTTTTATTCCCTGAATCGGGCGCCTCTGTAAGAAATTCAGGATATTTTTTTTCATTGTCGGTTAAAATTCGTTGACTAAGAAAAAAGAAGATAGCACCGAAAAGCAGAAGATAAGAACCAGTTTCTATTTGCCAACGTGTGGAGAAATAAGCCTTTCTCGCCATAAGATCAATGGCTCTTACTTGCTCTTTAAGATCAGCATTGTTTGGATTTTCATCGTACTGTTTTTTAAGTTCGATGAGAACAGGATTTTCGAGTGGGCGGATAATATTCATCTGCAAGAAGCTAAATATCATCGTCATTGCAATGAGCAAGGTAAACATTGCCGAAGCGTATGATACAGCTCTTAAAAGCTTATGATTTTTTTCGGTTAAATTCATTTTAAATCTAATTTCTCAAGGTGAATAGGACAATATTCGAAGCAGCGACCACAGCTATAACATTTGCCTTGATCGGGTTTGTATTCATCTCTTTTACGGTTTATAGTTGTCAGCAATAAAGCTAAACCCAAAGATAAGCCAAGGAATCCTCCGACCCAAGGAGTGCCTTTTCTGAAACGCTCAATGATTTGTTCTTCCTCAACAAATAGTTGTTCTAAAGTACTTCCTGATTCTTTAAAAGTGACGGCATCGATTGAAATTGCTTTAATTCCATTATTTTTTTCTAAACGCAGCTCATTTGCAAGTCTCACTTTTTGATTTACCGTTGCCAAATTTTCAGAAACCATCTTCGAAAAATAAATACTGCTTAAAGTAATTATTGGTAAAAGAATTAAGTAGAAAACAAATTTCTTTCTCGAATTTAGCATGCTTTCCTTTTCCTGCAATAAATCTGACGGGATAATAGCTTCATAAGGACAGGAAGTCTCGCACAATCTGCAGTTTGTACAATTATCAGGTGTTATTGTTAGATGTTTTCCTGAAAATCTTGAAACCCAATTCAGTATAACTCCATAAGGACAAAGAAATCGGCAATAAGGTCGGTTGATGAAAACTCCGGAAATTAGCAGAAGAATTCCAAATATCATAATCATCGATGGACCATTCAGCCTGAAAATACCAATATATGGATCGTATTTACAAATTATAAAATGACTTTCAGTTGCTGCAAATAAAATAGATAAAGCAAGATAGACATAAGGTACGGTTGACAATATAACTTCAATTGTTTTTGGCAGTTTTACAGGAAAAACGCCTGTTAATTCTTGAATTGCACCCAAAGGACAAGCTCCGGCGCAAAATTGTCGGCCATAGCCTAATGTAAATAATATTGGAATTAAAAAGAAAAGCAAAACCGAAAGCGGCAAAGTATAACTTTCATTAAACAAGGCTAATGCAATATTTTGAATTGAGCCAATTGAGCAAATACATCCTACTCGAAAAAAACCAAAATATAAAAGCGAAAACAAAGAAATCAGAATAATTGATTTTCTTGATCGAGTTTTTAAGGTAAATCTAGTTGTCAAGGTTAACACTATAAGAAGAACTGCAACATCTATATATTCCCAAACAACATTTCGTGGATTTGTAAGTTGATGTTCAGGATAAACATAGCCTGACTCAAATTCGGGTTTTGGAAATCTTTGCTGTGCATATATAATTGAATTCCACGTGAATAGAAAAAACAAGATTATATAGATTATCTTTTTATTCACGATTCTTTAGTTTTATATCCATCTTTAAGAATATAGGCTTTTGAACTAGGTATTCTTTGAATAGCATTTGCAGGGCAACCTTGCGAAATAGAGCATAAATTGCAATTTACGCAAAGCTCGTGCTTAATTTGAAGATATAAAGAGCTATTGCCAAAAGCTGCACATCCTTTTACGCATTTGCCACAAGCATTGCATAGTTCTTCATCAATTGTATAAGCAAAATAAGGATCTTCGACAAAAGATCTGTTAATTGCTGATGTAGGACATAATTGCAATTCTGCACCCGTATTACGCTCTTTCACTCCTTGACGAAGATAACCACTACATAAATCGCAGTATCCACACATTTCATATGCATGCATACATTTAACCGCTGAAACAGTTTGAACACAATTAGTTTCGCATAATCCACATTGTGTACATTTATAAGGATCGATTTGCCAAACAAACTCCTGAGCCGTGGTTTTTAGTAATATTTCTCCTCCAAGATATCCAAGAGGCAAAGCAATAGCCCATCTGCCAATATTTTTGACAAAATCTCTACGTTTCTGATATTTGTTTTTCTCGCTCTTCATTGTTTTTTTCGAAAGCTAAATTTTACAATTATCAACATTAGTACAATTACTATACTCAGGACAAGATGAACAATCTTTTTGGAAGACCAGTTTTTTTCCTAAAACTAAAACAAGTCCTGATAAAAAGAATAACATTATCAATCGAACAATTTTCTCTAAAAAATCTTTTCTCTTCATATTTTAGTTTTTTCTTTTGAAAATGTATAGTTTCGAATCATATCCATTCGCAGCATAAATATCACCATCGTTACTAACTGCAATATCAAGCGGAATATTTGCTTTGAATAAATTCGATTGAGCAACAAGCTCAATTAATTCTCCTTTGGCAGATATTATTTTAATTCGGTTAATTCCTTTTTCAGCCGTAACTATTTTACCATCAGGCATTAATGCAAAATGCGAAGGATTGCAGCAACCACAAAAATTTTCTAAATCAAAACCTGCTTCTCCAAAAGAAGAAATTATTTCTCCGCTAATTGTTCTGTACTCAATTTGTTGTTTTCCCGGATTTGCTACCAGCAAAGTATCTTCGCGATAAAATGAAACATCGAAATATGAACTTGGCACAACAAACTGATTACCCGGTTGACCGAAAAAATGCTTTAAAGAGCCATCTTTATTTAAAACAAAAATGATTTTATTTTGTGCGTCAGCAAATGCAACTAAATTTTTACTAGTGCTAATGCTTGTAATTATTGCCTCTTCATCATAAGATCCCCATTCTTCGATAAAATTTCCATTTATATTATACAGAGTAATAGTTTGACCGCTTGCAGCATAAATAGTATCACCATAAATTGATAATGCATAAATTCCGTTTGCTGTGTTAATATTCCAAAGTACTGATAAATCATTTTTACTAAAAGCCGCGAGGAAATTTTCGCCGCCGGCAAAAATCATATTCTTATCGGATAAACATATAGATTTTAGTGTTCCATAAGGAATTTCTAGTGTTTCGGCAATGCTCCAATTAGCAACTATTTCTTCTGAAACCTCAGATGTTCTATTGGGTTCTGAATTATTCTTATCGCTAACTGTATCATATACAATATAAACGATAAACAAAACGATTATTGCTAATGAAAAATAGGTTGCGATTTTTTTTTGCATAATCTAATTTTTTATTGTCCAACATAAAGACTTACCATACGGTGCGAATCTCTTAAAATCAAATATCCATCAATATAAGCCATTGGTCCCCAAGCATCAACACCATCATCGAAAATTGTGTGATGTGCCAAAAGTTGAGCTTTATTATTATCAATAATTTTATAAAGAAACAATTCCGAATCATCATTCATAAGAAACATTTTATCTCCAACTAAAAGATAAGGGCCTAAACCATAGCGGTTTTCTTTTCCGCTTGTCCATACAGGATTATTCAAATTATTTTTATGATAAGCCACCAATTCATTTCTCAAAGCACCTGCATCTTTCGGACTAATTGTCCAAATAAAATCTCCAGACATAATAGGTGTTTGCTGTTCGCTCGAAAGACCTTCTTTTGGACTATATTTTTCAACCAATTTAGCTTCGAAACCTTCGGAAGATTTCAAAATTTTAATTCTTGCGCCTCCGGCTCCATATCCTGTTGTTGTAATAATTTCATTATTTCCTGAAAATAAGGGACTTGTAGCAACAACTGTCGGATTCCATTCTGATGTTTTCCAAAGAATTTGACCAATATCATCGCCTTCAGCAGAAATTCCGACAATTCCTCCAACAGCCATATAAACATATGTTTTTTTTCCGTGGAAAGTTGAAGTAAATACAGAAGAATGCGACATTTTCCACTTATCAGGATTTGGAGTTTCCCAAACTATTTCTCCTGTTGAACAATCTACTCCAATCATTAATTTTTCTCCTCCAATAGCAATAACTGCAATATTATTATCAACTAACGGACATTGAGCCGTGTACCATTGAGGAAGTTCCGCTCCAAAATCACGAATTAAATCCATAGTCCAAAGAAGTTCACCGGTATCTGAATTAGAGCACATTACATGACATCGCGGTCCTATTGTAATAACATAATCATCAGTTACGGTTGGAATTGATCTCGACATTCCATGATTTCTTTTAATAAGAACCTTATACGATCTTCTCCAGATTTCTTCACCTGTTTTGACAGAAAAAACGCGGAGCGCATCGGCTCTTTCCTTTTCCAAATAATCAAGAATATAAACCTTGCCATTATGAATTGCAGGACCGGCATGACCTTCGCCCAATTCAATTTGCCAAACTATTGAAGGACCGGAAGTTGGCCAGCTTTCCGCAATTGGTGTTCGATCTTTGCTGATATTATCAAACTCATTTCCCCTGAATCGTGGCCAACTTCCACTAATATTTACTACAATTTCATTAAACTTTTCAAAAAACTCACCAATAAAAACACTATCATTTTCACCAAGATTCTTTGGCCGATTATCCATTCCCGGAACCGATAATGAGAGATTTTGTGTAGGTTGATAAAGAATATACCAGATAAATGAAATTGCAAATGCAACAACAATTACAATAATTAAAATCCTGCTATTTAGTATTTTATCTATCATCAAATCAAAAAGTAATAATTTTATAGGAATTACCAATTCCTAATAGTAATAATTAATTCGCAATAATTACTTAATAGAATATACCATTAAAACTTCGCCATGACGCAGATATAATTTTCCATCTCGAATAACAGGATGCGCCCAAAAAGGACCTTCTCCTTTAGTTATTTGAAAACTGCTTACAAGATCGAATTTTTTAGGCGTTGGATTTACAAGTCCAACATTTCCAGATTTTTCTTCAAAAATATAGAGCATATTGTCGGCAGAAATTATTGAGCCTTTATTCTCCCATCTTTCAGTCCACATAGTTTCACCTGTATTCCAATCAATACAAACCCAATCACCCATCGAATTACTCAAATAATTTGTACTGTAAATATAATCGCCCAAAAGCAGCATTCCTCCATGATGAGGTCCAATATCTCTGCTTTTCCAACCAACATTTGCTTGTGAACCATCCTCGGAAAGTTCTATAATGAAGGAGGCATACATATACCCATTGGATACAAATATTTTTCCATCGCGATACAAAGGCGTATTTGCATGATTTTTTCTTGCTCTACCTTCAGTTTGATTAATTTCTTCGTAATTTAGTTTCCATACAAGTTTGCCGTCTTTTGCATCAATTCCTATAATATGGCTTTCGGTAATTGTTACAATTAATTTACGTCCATTGTGGTTAATAAGCTTAGGATTAATATATTGCGGACCTTCATTTAATGGTTCTGCTTCCCAAATTACTTCTCCGGTTTTATTATTAAAAGCAACCAATGAAGCTTTATCTCCGCCGGGAGAAACAACAACTTTATTATCGTAAACTACTGGAGATTCTGAAATACCAAACATTAAAGGCTTGGCTTCATACATTTCATAATGATTCTTCTTCCATTTAATTTCACCTGAGGAATTTAAACATACCAGTTCCCCCATTCCGCTCACAAGAAATATATCGCCATTATAATAAATCGGAATTCCACGTGTACCGGTAAAATTCTTCATCCAGGCTTTTCCATAAACGGTTTCCCACAACTTTTTTCCCTCAAAAGAAAGAGCCGTTAAGACATCATTGTCATCCTTTCGGCCCGTAACAAAAATCGCTTCTTCAGAAATAGTTACAGAACCATAGCCTTCGCCCAAACCCTCAACTTCCCATAAAAGTTTCGGGCCACTATCGGGCCAGGATTTTAAAAGTCCGGTTTCGTAATATATTCCTGCACGATCTTGGCCACGCCAATCATAATGCTGCCCATATGATAAAAAAAAGATTGAAGTGAAAATTATTGATGTGATAAGCTTTTTTAATGTTTTCATAATTATTTGGTTAATTGATTAATGACAATTTATTATAGTTTAAAATTAATATTTACACTGAAAGGCAAGAAATTGAAGCATAAAAATAGAAGTTTTTTTATAATCTTTGGATAAATTGTGAATTTTAACACGATTCCCAAGTAAAAGACCTATTCTTTTTTTAATTTTTTATTTCAAAAATCTTGTTGAATATTCATTACTCTCATAATTTTTTATCACTATTTGCCGAATAAAAAATAGATTTATTATCTTTGATTCAAAGATATGGTAAATATGCAAAAAGAGAAGTTGAAAGACAGAACAAACGTTTCATAATCAAATACATAAAATGGATAAGCAACACGACAAATTAATGACTGATCTTCATCGATTACTCGAAACACAAGACTTTAAATCAGAAGATGAACTCCGAAAGTTTATGGACGATTTGATGGGGGAAAAAATCCCTTCATTCCCGAAAGAAGCATTGACCAATAAAGAACAAGCTCAGAACTTGGTCTTTGATGCATACGAGCTCTCTCCTGCAAAGGGCAAAGCAAAAATTGAAAAAGCACTTCTACTTGACCCTGATTGTCTTGAAGCTTATGAGTATCTCGGTTCAATGGAACAACTAGTTGATCTTGCAATAATATTTTACGAAAAGGGCATAGAAATAGGAAGACGCCTTTTTGGAGGAAAATATTTAACCAAAAATAAAGGAAGGTATTGGGGTTTACATGAGACGCGCCCTTTTATGCGTTGCCTTGCACAATATTCTGATTGCCTTTATACTATAGGAAAAGTAAACGAGAGTGTTGCTGTCTTAGAAGAAATGATTGAACTTAACCCAAACGACAATCAAGGTGTTAGAGACCAATTACTTCTTTATCTGATTCTACTTAACGAAAATAAGAAATTTGAAAAATATGCCAAGAAATACAATGATGATATTATGGCATTCCCACTTTTCAATTATGCGTTATTTGCATATAAAAAAGAAGGAGAAAGTGAAAATGCAAACAAAAAACTAAAAAAAGCTATGAAGCAAAATAAATTTGTAGCTCCAAAAATTCTTTCAAACAAACAAATAACAAGTTTGTCTGATACTTATGGTTTTGGCGACGAAAATGAAGCAAATTATTATGTTGCTTATGCAAAAGAAATATGGGCAAGTACAAAAGGTGCTATTGAGTGGTTAAAGAAATATTCTCCGATATCCTGAAACACAATCTATACCAATAAATATGCAAGAATACAGAATCACAACGGAAATTTTATGGCAAGCATCTATAATTTTTGCTTTGATTGATGCTTTCTATGTTTCCATTCTTGTCTTGTTATTAAAACCTCAAGTATTCCGACAAATTAAAACCAGTTTAGCGATAACAACAGGCATCTTTTGGGCCGTTGTATGGATTCTGATGTCCATTTTTTTTTGGGATTCCGTCTATCATTATATTTGTCCGTTTTGGGCACGCTGGATTATTCCACCGGTATATGGTTTAATGTTTGCATTAATAGCACGAATGTTTTGGTGGTTATCTCAACGTCTTAAAATCAATCCAATTATAGGTTTTTGTATTCTTGGAGGTTTGTTGGGAACATTGACTCATTTGTGGGGAATCAGTCGTGGATTGATTGACAAACCGCCTATGTTGCAGGGAGCAAGTCCAATTGCTGTTTTAGTGTTGCCATTCTTCGAGTTCATATTCTATTGGTCCTTTATCCTTACAATCGCTTCACTTATATATAAATTATGGAAATGGAAAAAATGATTGACGAAAAAATTAAAGAAATCAGAGCCTTTTGCATCAAAAACTCTATGCAATCAAATATTGATAAATATTCCAGATACTTCAAAGAAGGGTTTGACGGATTCGGAATTGATCAAAAAGTTTATGAAGCACAAAGGGATTTTTGGATTGCTGATTGGAAAAAAGAAATGACCATTGATAAATACCTGGAGCTTGGTGATAAATTGATACCAATTGGTAAATATGAGGAAATTTCTTTTGCCATAAGTTTTTTAAAATCCGAAAGAGAAAATTATACTGTTTCTACATTTGATAGAATTGGACATTGGTTCGACTTAGGAATATCAAATTGGGCAAATACTGATGTGCT
>CAZTST010000145.1:6323-10122 GCA_964616585.1 uncultured Draconibacterium sp. | reverse complement strand
TTCCATGAATAAGCAAAATTCATGGGCAACGGTAATCATTTCTAAAACGCTTTTCGATTGTGTTAAATTTTCGTCAGACGTACTCATTTTTCAATATTTTTTTTCTTTGTACCGAAAAACTAAAGTAAAAAAAAACTTCGAGTTTCGAAGTTTTAAGTTTTTTTCGCAAAGGATTAGACTCTCTTTTCCTTAATACGTGCTTTTTTACCTTTCAAACCTCTAAGGTAGAAAATCCGTGCTCTACGCACTACTCCGCGACGATCTAAAACAATATCATCTATATTTGGAGACGCAATAGGGAAAATTCTTTCAACACCAATATTATTTGAAATTTTGCGAACAGTGAAAGTTTCGGTTGAAGAACTTCCTGAACGTTGGATTACAACACCTTGAAAATTCTGGATACGTTCTTTATTACCTTCCTTAATTTTGTATTTTACAGTAACAGTATCACCTGCTTTAAATTTAGGAAATTGTTTCGTTTCTACTGAATCTTCAACGAATTTTAAAAGATCTAACTTACTCATTATATTCTGTTTTATCTATTTCTAAAAAGGAGTGCAAATATACAGGTAATAATTTATTTTCTGCAAGGAATTTTGTAAATTAATTTATTAAATTTTATAACTCATTATTTTTAAGCAAATCGGGTCTTCTTTTTTGAGTTCTTTCAACAGATTGTTGATGTTTCCATTCAACAATAACTTTTTCATTGCCGGATAATAAAATATCAGGAACTTTTAATCCTTTGAAATCGAATGGCCTTGTATAAACAGGCGGAGAAAGTAATCCATCTTGAAAAGAATCTGAAAGAGCGGATGTTTCATCACCCAAAACGCCTGGTATTAAGCGAATTAAAGCATCTGTAACTATCATGGCCGCAAGCTCACCACCTGAAAGAACATAATCGCCTATACTTATTTCGTGTGTGATATAATTTTCGCGAATTCGCTCATCAATGCCTTTATAATGACCACAGAGCAAAAGTATATTTTCAAAAGAAGAAAAATGATTGGCTGTATTTTGATTGAATAATTCACCATCGGGAGTCATAAAGATTATCGCATCGTAATTTACTTTACTTTTTAAATCTTCAATAGCTGCAACAATTGGTTCAATCATCATAACCATTCCTGCACCACCGCCATAAGGATAATCGTCAACTCTTTTGTGTTTATTTGTTGAATATGAGCGAATATCGTGAATATAAATTTCGACCAGGCCTTTTTCTTGAGCGCGTTTAATTATTGACTCGCTAAAAGGACCTTCAAACATTTCTGGAAATATGCTCAATATGTCGATGCGCATTTTTTTTGTCTATAATTTGGCAGCTATAAATTTTTCGAGTTTTACTAAATCGGCACTAAATTTCCGAATTCCTTCTGCTAATTTTTCAGTGGCCATTGCATTTTCGTTGAGTAACCAGCGGAAAGATTTTTCATCCAACTCAATTTTTTCAATTTCTTTGCTTTTAGCGCTTTCTATATTTAGTTTTTGCTCAATTAGAATATTTGACGATTCTAATTCGGCAAGTAAATCCGGTGAAATTGTTAATAAATCGCAGCCTGCCAATTCCATAATTTCTCCAGTATTTCTGAAACTGGCACCCATGATTTCTGTTTTATAATCGAATTTTTTATAGTAATTGAAAATTTCAGTCACAGATAAAACTCCAGGATCTTCTCTGGCTGCAATAGAATCGACACCACGATCTTTTTTATGCCAATCTAATATACGACCAACAAAAGGCGAAATAAGTTGAACTCCTGCCTCGGCACAAGCAATGGCTTGAACATCACTAAAAAGTAATGTAAGGTTTGTACGAATTCCATCATTTGCCAAAACCTCAGCAGCGCGAATTCCTTCCCAAGTGGCCGCAATTTTAATTAAGATTCTGTCGCGGCTTATGCCTGATGATTCGTAAAGACGAATAAGAAATCTTGCTTTTTCGATGGTTGCTTTGGTGTCGAAAGAGAGGCGAGCATCTACTTCGGTTGATACGCGACCCGGTACAACTTTTAATATCTCAATGCCAAAATTTACAGCCAGTCTATCCATACAATAGCTTAGTTGTGCCGTTTTATCTTTCGACCTGGCTTGTGCATATGCAATGGCATCGCCTAACAAATAATCGTATTTAGGATTTTGAGCTGCTGCATAAATTAATGATGGATTTGTTGTTGAATCAATAGGCTTAAATTGCTTAATAGATTCAAAATCACCGGTATCGGCGACTACTTTAGTGTATTTTTTTAATTGTTCTAAACTATTCATAATGTGTAATTTAAGTGTCGTTAAAAATTTCTTCTTCGTTCATTTTAATAATGTCTTTGTATTCCAAAAACCATTTTTCCAGCTTAGTCATTTGATTGAAAAAGAACTCGAAAATTTGATTCCAATCGTTCTCTTTAAAAAGATTTACATCTGGTTTTTCAATATAAATTCGAAAAACTTCTTTTCCGCTATCAACGAGATAATGGTCGTTCCAAATAAGTAGTCCATCGAATTCTTTGTCGAGCAAGGTTTTCAGGCTTTGCATTTTTTCGGAGTATTTCAATTGTCTTTGGAGTCCTTTTGAAGCAATTTCAAAACCAACTTGAGCAGATTTATTATCAACATCAAATTTCAAATTAAAATCTTTTATTCCGGTATTTTGAAGAATCCATTTGCGGTTTTTACGCATTTTTCTTTTTTTCGCTTTGCTGAATTCATCAAAGCTTTCCCAAAATCTCTTCCGAATAATTTTCGATTCTTCCTTGGAATACATTTATATATTTTCTACAAAAATAAGAATCTTATACCAATTGTATTTTAAAATATGCTTAAAAAGCATTTTAAAATTTATCCCGAAGTATTCGGGAGTAATGCCGATATACAATTAAAGTGGCTTTTGAAGCTGAACTGACCATTTGGAAGGAAAGCGAATAAAAAGCGCAATTATTTGATAATCGGTATTAGAGGAAAGGAGTGTTAATTTAAATAGAATTACGAAAAGGAAATATATCAAACTGACACATTATAAATGTTCCGAAAAAATACGATTTTTAAAAGAAATAATTTTTATATTTGGAGATATAATAATTTCTGTTATAATTATGACTGGGAGATGAGAGATATTGTCTTAAGTTAGACTTGGGATGGATTTATATTTGAACGCTAACAATTCTTTTGTTGACTTGTTTGATGTTAGTAAAAAACATAAAAACGAATCTTCTCATCAACAAATGACCAAAAATTAAAACCTAAAAAGGCGAATAACAACTTCTATGTCTTAATTAATTATGCTATTTTTGTTAGTTATGGATATTGAAAAAAAATACAAAGGAATTGACATTTTTTCTGGCGCAGGAGGTCTTAGTCTAGGTGCAATAAAGGCGGGAATAAATATCCCAATTGCAATAGAAAAAGACCTGAATGCAGCAAAAACATTTCAACGCAATCATCCAGACACTAAATTAATTACTGAAGATATTAAAGAAATTGATCCTCATTCCTTTGACATCCTTGAACCCCTTATTGTTTTTGGTGGGCCTCCTTGTCAAGGCTTCTCACTTTCAAATTCAAAAACCAGAAATGAGGAAAATAAAAACAATAATCTTTATCAAGAATTTATCCGATTTATAAGAGAATTAAGACCTAAATGGTTACTGTTTGAAAATGTTGAAGGAATTGTAAGTTTTAATAAAGGAGAAACAGTAAAGCAAATAAAGAGAAACTTTGAAGAACTTGGATACACCGTGAATTACAAAGTTCTTACGGCATCAGATTATGGTGTACCTCAAGACAGAAATAGATTCAT
>CAZTST010000145.1:0-6313 GCA_964616585.1 uncultured Draconibacterium sp. | reverse complement strand
AGTCGGAAATAATGAAGGAATTTATTTTGAATTTCCTGAAAAAGAAAAATCAAAAGTATCAGTAATTGATGCTATTAGTGATTTACCATTTTTAATAAATGGACAAAATGATGAAGCTCTTCCTTATCAAAGTAATTCCCCCTCTTCGTATGCAAAAAAGATGCGAAATGGTTCTAAAGTGGCAAGACAAAATTTTGTATCTAGAAATAATAATTTAGTTATTGAGAGGTATGAGCATATTAAACCAGGCCAGAATTGGAGAGCAATCCCTGACCATCTAATGCAAAACTACAAGAACAAGAATAATTGTCACAGTGGGATTTACAAACGTCTGAATCCTAACATTCCTTCAGTTGTGATCTCTAATTACCGAAAGAATATGTTAATTCATCCGGAACAGAATAGAGGTTTGTCAGTCCGGGAAGCTGCTCGTATCCAGAGTTTTCCTGATGATTTCATTTTTGAAGGTTCTTTAATGCATATACAGCAACAAATTGGAAACGCAGTTCCACCGCTTTTAGCAGAAGCAATTTTTAAAAAAATAATAAATTACGAATGTCCGAAACGATAATAAATACTTTAAAATTCAAATTTGATGTAAGTGCTTATCGTTTGTTAGGTAGGGAACTAATAACAGATAGGATAACTGCATTATTTGAGTTAGTTAAAAATTGTTATGATGCAAACGCAGAAAATGTTTTAGTTAAATTCGAGCGTGTGAATCCTCGTTGTGATGAAAGCAGGATTTTGATTCAGGATGATGGAATTGGAATGAGCTTTGAAGACATTCGAGACAAATGGATGGTAATTGGAACTAGTAGTAAGCGTAAAGTTCGCCTATCACCCGCTCCTTATAACAGGAAAGTTGTCGGAAAAAAGGGAGTTGGTCGATTTGCTGTTGATAAATTAGGGGCTAAATTGCTATTAAAAACTACAAAAAATGGTTCGTCAGAGCTTTTATGCCTAGAAACAGATTGGTCCTATTACGAAGAGCAGGAACATCAGCAACTCAGCCTTGATTTCTCAGGTGAAGACAAATATTTTACTGACATTGAGAATAATTGGTGGAAAGAATCTACTAATAAAGAAACTTCTGGAACAACACTCGAAATTTCAATGGTGAATGATGTGTGGACAGAAAATGATATCATTAGCTCAATCAAAGAATTATCTAAACTTATTTCACCTACAAATAAATTAAAATTTCCATTTAATGTAATTATTGAGGCTCCAGAATATGATAATTATCAAAGACAAAAGGTAGAAACTAAAGCAATTGACATCGCAACTCTTAAAATAGAATTGTTCTATAATGAGGCTTCAAACAAACAAGAGATAATCTCTATTGAGAAAGGTGAATTAAAAATAATTGAAGTTGAAGCAAGAAAATGTGGATTAGTTGGTATGACTATTTATTATTTTGACCAATCTGCAAAAAATAAGTTTCGTAAATCTTTTGCAGACGAAAGAATAGATGGGATAAAAGTATATCGTGATGGAATAATTGCAACACCTTTTGCTGAATATGTTAGCCATAGAGATGAGCAAAAGGATTTATTTGGCATTGACAAACGAAGATGGTCTGGTTTTTTTGACAAAATTGGTTCGCGGGATATTTTAGGTTGGATTGAAATTTCAGATGAACGAAATCCAAACATCATTGATGCCACAAACAGACAAGATTTTGTTGATAATAAGGAGTGGTTAGAATTAAAATCTTTTACTATTGAGCAAGTAAAAAAAATTGAAGAGTTCCTAAAAAAGAAAAGAACTACAGAAATAAATAAAACAAAGTCAGAATTTAAGGTTGCTAAAGATGAAATTGGCAATCTTCGTAAACAGCTTAATGCGGTAAAAGAAAAAGCTGAATCGCCAGAAGTTAAGCAAACGATTTCCAACGTTGAAAAACAGTTAGCAAAAACACAAGCTACTGTACAAAGGTCTTTAACCGATTATCAAAATTTAGAAAAAGAAAAAAAACAACAAGAAAATCTATTTTTCAGTTTAGTGTCTCTTCAAACTTATGCAGGCATGTTATCTCATATTACTCGAACTTCTATTGGTAAGATTAAAAGAGATGCTGAATTCATTCATAAATGGATTCCAAACCCACGATTCAATGAGCATTATAAAAATATGGGGGCTAATATCTTTACCGAAATGAACCATTTGGGTAGTGCCGTAGATTTTTTATTAAAATATGCAAAGGATGACCAAAAATTTGAAGAAATTAATATTAAAGAAACACTCGAACATATCTTTAATGAAATTTATTTTGATGAATTTAAGAATAGAGGAATTAAAGCTTCATTAGAAATTAATCGAGACCTGATTGTAAATTATAATCTAAAGTCATTTGAAGATATCTTTGATAATCTAATCAGTAATTCGTTTAAGGCACTAGATAAGAATTCAAATGAAAAGCTAATTAAATGTAGTGCAATAGTTGAAAATGACAAATTTATAATACTTTTTTCTGATAATGGCTATGGTATTTCAGAAGAAAATAAATTCAGAATTTTTGATGTCTTTTACACTACAACTTCGGAGCAAGGAGGTGCAGGTCTGGGGCTGTTTATTGTTAAATCAAGACTTGAAGCATTAAAAGGTTCGATTCAGGTTGTTGAAAATGAATATAAACCTACCGGTGCTACATTCAGAATTGAATTACCATTCAAACAATAATTATGGAAAAACTTAATACAACAATTGTCATAATTGATGATGATAACAAAATTAAAGAAGGAGCCCTTTTCATCGAGTTAGAACTGGAATTTGAAAATGTTCTATTATTTGAGCATCCAGTCGAAGGCATTGATTATATACATCAAAAACTGGGTGAAAGAATTTTGGTACTATTAGATTTGTCCTTCCCTAAGAATAATCCGAACGGAGATGAAATACTTGACTCTATTCGAAAATTGTCATTTCTTGTTCCTGTAATTATTTGGAGTGGTGCAGATGAAGACAAAGACGTTTACACAAGTTTAATTAATAACAGAGCATTTGGTTACTTAGCTAAAAATGCTTCATCCGAAGAAATTATTACAAAATTGAAGGAGGCTTATAATAATATCAATAATGATATAAGTATTGCATTGGAAGAATGGATTTTATCGCATTCATTGGAGCAAATGGAAAAACCATACATGCATACTATTGAGGGGAAAAAGCTCTCTCTTACTGATATCTTAAAAGAAATTAGATTGCAAACAGAAATTGGTAAAAATTTCTCAAAAAATTTATCAAAACTGACAATTGATTTATTGACCAGAAATAAAGAAAAATTTGATGATTAATGCATTGATTGTTTGCGATGACAATGATATTGAAGTTGGTGATTTTTTTAATAAATGCAGAGCTAAAACGGAAGAAATATTTATAACTTCTAAGCTTCAATTTGAAAAAACTAGGGTGACAGGAAATATGGTTTTTGAAATGGTTGTACCAATGCGAGCAAATATTATAAATTCTAAACCATTTCTGTTTGTCTCCTATTCACACGGGACAGAAAATGAATTGCTTAAGAATGGAATAACTCCATTTATATCCGTTGATTATGAAATTAAATGCCTGAAAAATTCTATTGCTTTTTGCTATGCTTGTAAAGCAGGAAAGAATCTGGGAAAAGAATTATGTAAAAATGGCACATTATGTTTTATTGGTTATAACCAGGATGTTACTATTCAGACATATTTTGGAGCAGAAGATTCGTTTGTAGAAAGTGCTGTATGTGGTATTCAATTTTTTATTGAAGGAAACTCAACAGGTCAAACATTGGAGCTAATAAAGGAGAAATACACAAAGTTTATTGATGATTTCTATTTAAAAGATATGCTTACAGCGACTTTATTTATGCAAAATCGAGATGCTTTAGTTTTACATGGTGATTCAGAACTTACGATAAATGATGTATAGCCGACTTCCGAAGCCAAGCACATTTGCAAATTCGAACGAACTAATGTTGCCTAGCTCGTTCTAATCTCAGATTAGGTCGTATATATCTATTAGTCTCTGACGAATAAAAACGGTCAGGAGGCAGTTAAATATAATAGCATAATGAGGCTTGTCCTCAAACCGGCGGAAGATTAAGTTTAGCCTGAGAATTGCTTCCGACAATTCTTAGGATTGGATTAATTTAAATAGCGAGCTGAAATAAAAAGCCCAAAATGATAGCAGAATAAATTGAACAACATACTTGATTTGAGAAAGCTAATAAAATTAGAAAAAAAAGAAAGTGATGAGCGAAAACAAAAAAGTATATAGCAACTCTGAAATACAACAGTTTTCAAACTTTGTAATCTTTCAAACCGACAATGGCAAAGTCAATATTGATGTCTATTTTCAAGACGAAACCCTTTGGCTAACACAAAAACTAATTGGTGAATTGTTTGAAAAAGGTCGTTCGACCATAACAGAGCATCTAAAAAAGATTTTTGCTGATGGTGAATTAAAGGAGAATTCAGTATGTCGGGATTTCCGACATACTGCCGAAGATGGCAAAACCTATTCCACAAAACATTACAATCTACGAGCCATTACGGCAGTAGGTTATCGTGTAAATTCACACAGAGCAATAGAATTTAGAAAATGGGCAACAGAGATACTACACGAGTATATCATCAAAGGTTTTGCAATGGATGATGAGCGGTTAAAACAGATAAGGCATTTTGGAATAGATTATTTTGATGAAATGCTTGAACGAATTCGTGAAATTCGTATGAGTGAAAGAAGAGTTTATCAAAAGATTACAGATATTTATGCTTTGTCGGCAGATTATGATAGCATGGCAGATATTACCAAACAGTTTTTTTCTACAGTTCAAAACAAACTTCATTGGGCGATAACGGGAAAAACCGCTGCCGAAATAATCTATTCTGAAGCAGATGCCGCAAAAATCTATATGGGTTTAAAAACATGGAAACAAGCACCCGATGGTAAAATATTGAAGAGCGATGTAACAATAGCTAAAAATTATCTTAATGAAGAACATTTGAAAATGCTGCAAAGGATTGTAACTTCATATCTTGATTTAGCAGAAAATAGAGCGACAAATCGCAAAGTGATGAATATGAAGGATTGGGAAGCGTTTTTAGTCCAATTTTTAGAACTAACAAATTTTCCAATATTGATGAACAAAGGCAAAATCTCGATACTCGAAGCAAAACTAAAAGCCGAAAGCGAATATGATAAATTTAGAGTTATTCAGGATGAAAAATACATCTCTGATTTTGACCGCGAAATGAAACAAATAGAAAAAAAGATAAAGAGAAAGAGAAAGTAATATGCCGTAAATATATTTTCGTTTCTGACGAATAAAAACAGTCAGTAGCCCTTTAAAAAACTCAATTTCATATTATACTTAGTTTGGAAAATAAAAATTAAAAAGGACATTTTACGAGCAAATATCTGTTTTATTGTTTATATTTGCAAAACAATTACAAATACAGGCATTAAAATGGTATTAGAAATTCGTATCAGCAACTTTTTCTCTATTAAGGATGAAATAGTGATTGATTTTAGAGCTGCCAATATAAAATCTGCAAATGCTAAAGCACTTGGCAATAATTTGTTTGATGCTGATAAAACGCAAGTTTTAAAAACTATTGTAATTTACGGGGCAAATGCTTCCGGTAAAAGTAATATTATCAAAGCCATACGATTTTGTAATGCCTTAGTATTTGAATCGCACCAGCATAATGAAAATACGGTGTATAATTTTCAGCCGTTTAAATTTGATGGATATAACAGTAAACCAAGTACTTATTTTATTCGATTTGTCAGCAAAGGCATCGAATACGAATATTCGTATACACTGACACAACAAAAAATTATTTCCGAAAGTCTTTATTTCTATCCTAAAGGCAGATTAAAGGAAATTTTTACTCGCGATGAACGTTTGGGAAAAACAAAAAAAGAGAAATATAGCTTTGGTGACCAAATAAAACGCCCAATGGATATAGCTGAAAATACTTCTGAAAAAACTTTGTATATTTCTCGTGCCAGCCAAATGGATAGAGAAATTGGTAAAGAAATTTTTAATTACTTTCATAGTAAGTTTATATTAGATTATATCGGTTTTGGAGCTTCAGCTATTGAAACCCTTTCGAATCAAAACAAGCAGCAACTGATAAATGCAATCAAAATTGCAGACAGTGATATTGTTGATGTCAAAATTAAAGTATTAAAAAAAGCAGGTAAGCATTTTAAAGCTGATGCTCAAGCCATGACTTTAACCGTTGAAGATGTTGTTCAGGATTATTTACAAATAAAAACCTACCATAAAGCTTCTCCTTCAACCGCTTTTGATTTT
>CAZTST010000144.1:0-10131 GCA_964616585.1 uncultured Draconibacterium sp. | reverse complement strand
GAATCATTGGTAAAAGAATACGAAAATAATTATCATTATAACGATTCGCAAGATTTAATAGCAATGACGGCTTTACAACTGGCAAACAACTCAACTTCACTAGAAAAAAAAAATTACTTATCGTGATACAGAAATGACAAAAAAACTGAAGGATATAGATAAGTATTTAAATGAAAATATAAAGATTTAAACGAGTTCTTTGAAAAAAAAATATTCCGCATAATTCAACAGCGTTTGTAAACTCAACATTTTACAAATTAGGGATAAGCTTAGGAATTTGAAAACAGGCCTCAACCTTCGGGTTTCATTTTATTGGACAGTGGACGTTTGAGATTTTCGGCAGCCCTATTCGTGTCGTATAGGGGTTTACTATACAATGAATTATGCGGTTTTTTTTTGCCCGCCTACTAAAAAACTAATACAATGGAAAATTTGACAATGATTGCTATTGCTTTGATTTCTCTTGGAATAGGCTTTACACTCGCCAGCTACTTTGTGAGAAAAGCTATAGAGAATAAAAGCAATAACATTTTAAAAGAAGCTGAAGAAAAGGCGGAAGTAATTAAGAAAGAGAAAATATTACAAGCCAAAGAAAAATTTTTACAACTCAAATCAGAGCACGAAAAATATGTTTATGAAAAAAACCTCAATCTAAACAATGCGGAAAATCGCACAAAACAAAAAGAAACTGCTCTTAATCAAAAACTAGAAGAAGTAAACCGTAAAAATCGTGAAGTTTCTACCATTAGAGAGAATCTGACTCAACAATTAGAAATTGTTAATCAGAAAGAAGCTTCAGTTCAAAAAATGCATCAACAACAGCTTGAGCAGCTGGAATCTATCTCAGGATTATCGGCAGCAGAAGCTAAAGAAAGAATGATTGATGCTATCAAAGATGAAGCCAAATCAGAAGCAATGGTTTACATTAACGATATCAAAGAAGAAGCAAAACTTACAGCTAATCATGAAGCAAAAAAAATCGTTATAGAAACTATACAACGCACTGCTACTGAATATGCTATTGAAAATACTGTTTCTGTTTTTCCTCTCGATAGCGATGAAGTTAAAGGAAGAATTATTGGTCGTGAAGGTCGAAATATCCGCACATTGGAAGCTATGACCGGTATAGAAATTATCATCGATGATTCGCCAGATGCAATTATTCTGTCAGGTTTCGACCCGGTTCGCAGAGAAATCGCCCGCTTATCTTTACATAAATTAGTAACCGATGGTCGAATTCACCCGGCACGTATAGAAGAAGTGGTGAACAAAACTAAAAAACAGGTTGAACAGGAAATTATGGAAACTGGTAAGCGCACACTTATCGATTTAGGTATCCATAATATGAATAGCGAATTGGTAAAAATGGTTGGTAGAATGAAGTACCGTTCTTCTTATGGTCAAAACCTGCTCCAACACTCAATTGAAGTTGCCAATTTAAGTGCAACAATGGCAGCTGAACTTGGATTAGACACCAAAAAAGCAAAACGTGCCGGTCTTCTTCACGATATTGGTAAAGTACCTGAAAATGAGCCGGATTTGCCTCATGCTTTATTAGGGATGAAAATGGCTGAGAAATTCCGCGAAAGTCCTGATATTTGTAATGCTATTGGCGCTCACCACGATGAGATTGAAATGACCTCTCTCCTATCACCTATCGTTCAGGTTTGTGATGCCATTTCAGGAGCTCGCCCGGGTGCCAGACGAGAAATTGTAGATGCATATATCCAACGATTAAAGAAATTGGAAAATCTGGCTTTGGAATACGAAGGAGTTGTTAAAACTTATGCTATTCAAGCTGGCCGCGAATTACGGGTAATTGTTGGTGCTGATAAAATAAATGATAATCAAGCTATGGAATTGAGTTATGATCTTTCAAAGAAAATTCAGGAAGAAATGACCTATCCGGGCCAAATTAAAATTACGGTAATACGCGAAACAAGAGCAATCAATTACGCGAAATAAAAACAAATTCAAATCAATCTGCTGTTTATCCAAAAAGGAATATGCAGCAGATTTTATTTTCTATATATGTTGCGGATAATCAAATCTTTACTTAAACAATACCTTTACTGGATATTGATATTTGCATTTGTGCGTTTACTTTTTCTTTTGATTTATTCTCGCTCAATATGGCTCGAAAAGATTGCATTTAGCGAGATTCTATCTACTTTCTATCATGCCTTGAAACTTGATTTAGCAACAGCTTCGTATTTCCTGATTATCCCTTTTTTCATTCTTTTTATTCAAACATTAATTAGCCCATTTTGGCTAAACAGTTTAAACAAAGTTTATACAGGAATTTTACTTTTTGTTTTTGTTTTGATAAATACTGTTGAATTTGGATTATATGCCGAATGGAGGGGAAAATTAAGTTACAAAGCTTTTGCCTATTTGGATCATCCTGATGAAATAATTCTTACAGCACAAACAGGTCAAAGTATAATTCTCTTTATGCTTTTAGCCGGATTAACAGTTTCAGGAATATATGTTTACAATCGCTATTTTTTCACTCCAGTTCTTCGTATTAAAATCAATCCTATTGCTTCATTATTTTTTCTATTAATTGGGCCGCCATTATTGTTGATTTTTGCACGCGGTGGTCTGCAAAGTATTCCAATTAACCAAAGCGAGTCATATTTTTCAAAACATTTAATATTGAATAATGCTGCTACTAATTCGGCGTTTAATCTATTTATCAGCGTTCACGAAAATATTTCAAATTTTAATAAAAACCCATTTATAGAAATGCCTTTTGAAGAGGCAAAGCCGATAGTTGAACAATTATTTGCTTCAAAATCAGATAGTATTCCCGAAATTTTAAATCAGAAAAAACCAAATATTGTCCTCCTGATTTTAGAAAGTTGGTCGGCCGATTTGATTGAAAGTTTAGGTGGCGAACCCGGAATTACACCATTTTTTAAATCTTTAGAAAAAGAAAGCTTACTTTTTGATAATGTGTATGGTAGTGGTCCACGCTCTGAACAAGCAATGGCAGCAATTTTTAGTGGCTTTCCTGCTCATCCAATATCATCCATAACTGTTCAACCTGATAAATATCATGATTTGCCCAGTTGGGTGCACATTTTAAATAAGGAAGGTTATTTTACATCTTTTTATTTTGGCGGCCAATTGATATATGGAAATATAAAAAGCTATATTTTGTACAATGCTTTTGATAGAGTTAAAGAAATTTATGATTTCAATCCCAATCTTCCTCAGGGAAAACTAGGTATTCACGATGAATTTACTTTATTAGAGATGGCCGAAGATTTAAATCATGTGAAAGAGCCATTCTTTTCGGCTATATTCACTATGAGTTCACATTCACCTTACGATGAACCTAAACCTGAAAAAGAAGTTTTGCCTTGGGGCAATAATGAACGGCAATATATCAACGCAGCTTATTATACCGACCAAAGTCTAAAGAAATTTTTCACCAAAGCAAAACAAAGTGCATGGTTCGAGAATACTTTATTTATAATTGTAGCCGATCATTCGCATAACAGCTATCGCAATAATATTATGCAATCGTCTGAATATCATAAAATTCCTCTGTTATTTTATGGTTCGGTTCTGAAACCTGAATTTAGAGGAAAGATAAATACGCATATGGGCTATCAACCGGATTTGGCAGCAACGCTTTTGCCTCAGCTTAATTTAGATGCTTCTGCATTTTATTGGAGTAAAAATCTTTTAGACAGTCTTACTAGCGAATTTGCTTATACTGCTTATGAAGAAGGATTTGTTTGGCTTCGACCATCAGGTCAGGTTTCTTACGAAAAACGATTGGATTATTACTATAAAAACACTATTCCGGAATCTCAGTTCGATTCAATAAGCAAAGAAGGAAAAGCCTTTTTACAAGTTCTTTTTCAGGATTATATGGATAGATAATGGCCGTTTTTCAACTCACCGAAAACTTTGATTTTCCAGATCCTGAGTTGGCCAACGAAGACGGACTTTTGGCTGTTGACGGTGATTTAGAAGCAGAGCGAATATTATTGGCTTATTATCGAGGAATTTTTCCCTGGTATTCAGAAGGTTCTAGAATATTGTGGTGGTCGCCTAACCCAAGATTAATTTTAAAACCTAAAAGTTTAAAACGATCGAAAACTTTGATTCGAACAATAAAAAGCAATAAGTATAGTTGCCGTTTTGATACTAATTTTGAAGCTGTAATAAATGAATGCGCGAAAGTACCAAGAGGAAAAGAAAACGAAACATGGTTGGTTGACGAAATGATAGAAGCTTATGTTAAATTACATAAACTTGGCTATGCCCATTCGGTTGAAACTTATTTGAATGACGAATTGGTTGGCGGACTTTATGGATTATCTTTAGGAAAAGCCTTTTTTGGAGAATCAATGTTTTTCAAAAAAAGCGATGCATCTAAAGTAGCTCTTTCGTATCTTTGCACACAAGCTGAAGCAATGGGATTTTATGTTATTGATGCACAGGTAGAAACAGATCATCTTATAAGTATGGGTGCTGAAAAAATAAAACGAAGCGATTTTTTAGATTTGTTAAATCAAGCTTTAAAACACCCAACTTGCATAGGCAAATGGACATTAGAAATATAAAAATAATCAATAAAAAATATAAGCAATGAGTTTTGAAATAAGTGGAAAGCTAATCGAAAAGTACGATTTACAAGTTATAAGCGATCGATTTAAAAAAAGAGAGTTTGTTATTGAAATAAAGGAAAGTACTCCAAATGGTTTTGAATATGTTGAAACCATTAAATTTCAGCTGACTCAGGACAAATGTGATTCTCTTGATTCAGTAAACTTAAGTGATGATATTACCGTTCATTTCAATATTAAAGGAAAACGCTGGGAAAAAAACGGACAGGTAAATTATTTCAATAATTTGGATGCCTGGCGTATTGAAAAACGAGTAGCCGGCCAATCTGCGACTCCTCAGACAGCTTCTACACAAACAAAGGATATTCCGCCACCTGAATTGGACGAAACGGATGACTTGCCTTTTTAGGATAAGTTTTTAAATCTGAAACAAAAAATCATTTGTGTGTATTAGTGGCCTATTATAAAAATCTTAGCGCCTTTGCGTGAATAATAATTTTTCAACAATTACCGTTTTTAAACTCCCATTCGACCAATGGCACAACTAACATAGGATTTAGCTGCTGTTACTATATTATTTTCAGTGCCCATTTTAGGATATCCAATTTTAGCAAGCTTTTTCATTATTTTGTCTAATTCTTCACTATTATCATCCAATTCAATAACAATAAGTGACTGATCAGTCTCAACTATAACATTTTGAACACTTGAAAATTTAGTAACTTCTTTACGAATTGTATTTGCACATCCGTTACATTTTAGGTTTTCTACAAAAAAGGAATGAGTTTGCATGGTATTTGTTTTTTTCGTCAAAGATATAGTCAAATACAAATTTAAAACGAATACCTTTTTGCAAAACATTTATCAAATTTACAGATACTTACAAGCTGGCATATTGAAATGATGAAGCTTTTGTTTTCCCAAATCCACCACCACCAGGAGTTTCTATAACAAATTGATCGTTTGGATTAAGTAAACAATGACTCATACCTTCCAACGAAATTTTCTCACCATTGGCACGAATTACATATTGATTTCCGGTTTTTCCTGCTTCTCCACCATTTAATCCATAAGGAGCATATTTTCTATGTTGTGAAAGTAATGAGAGTTCAACAGTTTCCAGAAATGTAAAAGCACGAATTACTCCATTTCCACCTTTTTGTTTTCCATTTCCACCTGAATTTTTCCGAATTGAAAATTCATCTAATCTAACAGGACTACATGCTGCTAATCCAAAGGCTTTTAATAGTGTATCGGTTAAACGCTCTTCAATATTACCACCAACAACAGCAGGGCGTTTTCTTCATTTCTAAGTTTGTTTAATCTATGGCAAAAACATAGATTAGGAATGTGTCTACTCCCTTCCGTTTCAAATCAACTCCTAGGTCTTTCAGATAAGCTCCCATCTTATTCAAATAAGCTCCCCGGTCTTTCAGATAAGCTCCCATCTTATTCAAATAAGCTCCCCACTCTTTCAGATTAGCTCCCATCTTATTCAAATCAGTTCCCCTGAACTTCAGATTAGCTCCCCTGTATGTCGGATAAGTTCCTTACTCATTCAAATCAGTTCCCTACTCTCTCAGGCAAGCTCCCTTCTTTTAGAATATTGTTCCATTCAGCTAAAACAAATTTGCCGGCATAAAGAGTGCAACAAATATCGAATAGGCATATTAAACAGGTTTTGGGACTGAATTAGCTGCCATTCCAAGGTTAGTAATTGCTTTGGTAAATGTAAATTGCTCTTTCTTAAGTGCTTCGTATCTATAATAATTCGATGCTTTTTTGCAGATACCAATTATTTCATCGTAAATGGCATTAAAAGAATCGGAAACCGTTTTAGTTATTTCCTTTGTCGATTCTTTGAATGCTTCCTGCGATACATTGGCTTTTATAAAAGTATCGGCATAAGAAATTATATTATTAATTAATGCCTCGTTCATTCCTTTGGCTGTAATTTCACTTCGCAATGTAACTGACAGATTTGTTTTAAAGGCGTAAAGCAATTGAACCAACGACTCCTGATTGCCTTTTTGAGTGCCTTTAAGATGTTTGGCAAAACCGAGAGTATTCAGGATTTCATCTCTATTCGATATTTCCTTTTTGAAATCTTCATCGATCTGCGTTTTAAAATAAGATAAATCTCTTTTAGCCGGAATTTGAATTGATATCACGGCGGCGGTTGCATTACGCAAATCTTTTTTAGCATCAACACCTAAATTATTTTCGATTGCAAAATCGATTCGTGAAATCAAATCGTTTGCATATTGCTCCGTCCAATCGGTGCGGGTAGTGGAAAGTTCTGAGATGTTGGCCTTAAAACTTTCGGCGATGGTTTTAGATGCCATTAACATATGGACATCTTTGAAACTGTAAGTGCGATTTTTTGACATAATAATTTTGAATTTGTTTATAAAAATGATTATTGACTTCGTAAACAGCCAATGGCTGATATTTCGGTTTAAAAATTTATAATTGATTTAAAATTATATCAATAGAGGTTAAAATTGCTGATTCCTAAAAAATATGACTTATATGCAAAAGACTTATTTTAAGTTACTGAATCAAAAATATAAAATAATTTATTACCAACTGGCTGTTTATTGTTTAATATTTTTAAAGTCAAATTTTTAGATATTTTTCCTATTCAAAGAATTGTCGTTAAGCATTATACTATTTTTAAACAAAAGTCTTTCACATGCATTCTTTTAATACCTTTATGTGTTGATATTTCAGACAATTCATCCATTGTTACTACGTATTTTGGGAAATTATCTTGTATTTCAAGTAAATTCCCATATTCTCGATCTATGGTTTCTTGATTTGTTAATAAGTAAGCTACTTGTACATAAATCTTTTCTCCTGCTTTTTGTGCTATAAAATCAATCTCCTTTTTCCCTTCTATGCCGACAGTTACCGAATACCCTGCCATTCGCAAGTGCAGATAAACAACATTTTCTAAGATTTTATGGATGTCACTAGTTTTATAACCAACAATCGCATTACGAATACCAATATCTTCAAAAAAATACTTTTCACCTATTTCGAAAACTTTTTTTCCTTCTATCCCTGTCCGTTTTACTTTGAAAATCAAAAATGAGGCTTCAAGATAACCGAGATAGTCTATTACCACTTGCGTTGAAATATTTACTTTTTGAGATTTTAGGTATTCACTGATTTTTTTAGAGGAAACGATACTACCCATATTATCAGCCAAAAATGCAACCAAATTTTCTAAAAATTTTACATTTCTAACTTTAAATCGGGCAACTACGTCTTTGAGCAATATTGTATTGTAAATACTTGTCAAATACTCATAGGCAATTTGTATTTCAGTATTCAAATTAATCAAATATGGAAGTCCGCCAAACTTCAAATAATTCTGAAAGGTAACTACTGAATCTTGTAACTTATAAAACATTAAAAACTCAGAATAGCTAAGTCCAAATACCTTTATTTCAATATACCGACCACTTAAAAATGTAGCCAGTTCGCTCGAAAGCAAATTAGCATTACTTCCAGTGCAATAGATATCAAAATTGCCTCGTGTGACAAGGTCTCTTAATGTAAGCTCAAATGATTCAATATCTTGTATCTCATCGATAAATAGTGCTACCTTGCTATTTTCCTTTACGTTTTCTTTCAAATATAAAAATAGGTCATCTGAGTTCGCAATTGACGAAAATTCATGTTGTTCCTTATTGATATAGATAACTTGAGTATCAGGACTCTGTTTTTTTATAATGTCTCTCAACTGCAGTAAAAGGTAGCTTTTGCCCACTCTTCGCTGTCCAATTAACACCTTAATCAAAGATTTCCCAATAAATGGTTTTAATCTATCTATATACAGAGGTCTTTCTATGTACTCAGTCATAATTCATCTATGTTTTATGTTTCTTGCAAAGATATGCATTTCTTCAATCATAATTGATGTATGATTTAAATTGTTTTGATTCTTCAGTCACAGAATGAATTGTTGTTTTTTATATTTTTTATGAATGGTACTGTTTTATCAGCTTGTTGGTAACGTCAGTTCGTCTAAAAACCTCCGTTAATTTAGCTTATATACATTTCGGTTTTAAAATTCGACTAAAGATAAGCCTTTCTAAGATAGGATTGAAAAAATGCGATGTAATATTCTTCCAATATTTGGAGAGCTTAAATGGGCTTATTTTATATTTGTGTAGAGCTATCATGCTGCAAAAAAGAAACAAAGTCTCTCTCAGATAGATTTGCAAAGCATTAACACCAATAAGATTAATTAATCGCCTTAAATTATAAGCAGTGAACATTAGGCCAACATCTGCTTCGGCTCTTTCGATGAATTTCTTGGTAAGGATATAACTAAAGCCCCATTGTCGCTTGATGGTTCCGTAGGGGTGCTCAACTATTGCCTGTCGTTTGCGATAATAGTTTTTATTTTGTTCAATCCTCTCTTTGTTTTTGTTAATATATTCTTGATATTCACTTCGTTGTATTCCTTTGCCATATTTGGCTTTGGAGCATAGCTCTTTGACAGGGCAGCTTCTGCAAGCTTTTGTGGTGTATCTTTTGAATCTGTACGTTCTGGCTTGATGCCATGTTCCAGGGGTTCTCAGGTTATTGCCCTGCGGACAAATGTAGTAATCATCTTCTTTGGAATAAATAAAGTGCTCAACATTATAATCTGGATTGGGGGCATTGGCTGCTACAGTGGGTATAGCCACCATTACTTCAATACCGATATCAAAGGCTGTTTTAAATTCTGATCCTGTGTGATAGCCTTTGTCGTAAAGTGATGTGAAATCATTTCTTCTAAGAATTGTTTTTGCTCGTCGGAGCATTCCTCCCATAGCTTTGGAATCGTTCTCATTGGTAACTTTGTAATCTATTGGAATTTTATTTTCTTCATCAACTGTTGATTGAACATTATAAGCAACCTCGGTAATATTATTGCGGGTAATCATTTGCCGACTCTCAGGGTCGGAGGTTGAAATTTGTTTTTCACCTGTTTTTTCAAGCTGCCTTTGCAGTTCTTGATAATTTTGTTTTCTCGCTTGGTGCTTGTCTATTTCTTGCTTAATCAACTCTCGTTTATCTTTATCAGCTTCGGATAGTTGCGCCTGATAATCTGATAATTTACTTTCGATATATTCTAGATGTCGCTCAATCTTTTTCTCATTAAAATTGTTCTTCTTTGAGTTTTGTGCTCTAAGTTTTGTGCTGTCGCCTGCCAGGAGTTTACCTCCTATAAGTTCAAAGTTTTTGGCTATGGCAACTGTTGCTCTGAATACTTTCTTTATAGCTTTTGGGTTGTCGCGACGGAAGTTTGAGATAGTATTATGATCCGGTGAAAGACCTTTCAAGAGCCATATCACTTCAATATTCCGACGGGTTTCTTTCTCTAATTCTCTTGACGAACGAACTCTATTGAGATACCCGTAAATATAAAGTTTAAGCAGGTCTTTTGGGTGGTATGCCGGGCGACCATTCTCGCCAGAATCGACACTAAACCCCATTTTCTCAACATCCAAGCTGTCTACAAACAAATCTATTATTCTAACCTCAT
>CAZTST010000143.1:0-10171 GCA_964616585.1 uncultured Draconibacterium sp. | reverse complement strand
TGTTTCGCAAATAGGCCGGAAAGACCATTTCAAGCTTATTCTCTTCCTCAAAATGAAGTTGGTTGGTTTCGCCAACATAAGGATTACTTCCATCCAATGCACGAAAAGAGCCCTTTCCTTCAAGTTGAAAGCTACAAAAATCGTAATTTCCTATAGCACCGGCTCCGACTGCAAATAATGCATTACGTAAACTATCAGTATGAGCAACAGGAACATAAACCATCAATTTTTTTAATGTTTCGGGTTTTGCTTGTAAAATTTCAAGCTTTTTTAATCCCAATTGTTTCGCTAAAACGTAATTCACACCTCCAAAAACATTATCTAAATTAGTATGAATTGCATAAATAGCAATGTCGTTTTTTATAGCTTTTTGAACAATGCGTTCTACCATATTAGAACCGGTTATCTTTTTCAAAGATTTAAAAATAAGCGGATGATGAGCCACAATTACATCTGCTTTTTCTTCTAAAGCCTCTTCAATAACATCTTCAGTAACATCAAGACAAATCAAAGCTTTAGACACAATTTTATTTTTATTACCAATAAGCAAGCCACTATTGTCGTAATGTTCCTGCAAATAAAGTGGCGCAAGAGTTTCCAAGGAAATGCAGAGATCGTTAAGTTTCATTATGATACAATTAATTTTCTGCTAAAATACAACAGATAGCTGAAAAAGAAAGATTTATGTAACGAAAATTTCATAGTGTCGTAGAACATCATTATTATTCCGCGCTTTTTTAAATACTATTTGGGTGAGTTTTCAAGGGTTGTTTTTATTACCGTTTGCATTACTTTATGGGTTAATAACCTGGTTTAGGAATAAGTTGTTCGATTTGGGTATTTTGCCAGAGAAAAAGCATCCTGTCCCAATAATTTCCATTGGTAATCTAAGCATGGGCGGAACAGGGAAAACACCTTTGACAGAGTATATAATTCGTTTGCTTACAGATGATTATAAAGTAGCCACTTTATGTAGAGGTTATGGTAGAGAAACTAAAGGTTTTGTTTTAGCCGACAAAAATTCAAGTGCTAAAGCTTTGGGCGATGAGTCGAAGCAATATTTAAAAAAGTTTTCTAAAGTTGCTGTTGCTGTATCGGAAAATCGAAATCTTGGGGTAGAAGAGTTATTAAAAAATATTCCTGATTTGGATATAATTTTACTCGATGATGCTTTTCAGCATCGATTTATAAAGCCCGGACTTAATATTTTACTTACTGATTTTTTTCGATTATATACCGATGATTATGTTTTTCCTTCTGGAAGTTTACGTGAATTCAGCTCTGGAGCCAATCGTGCCGATATTGTTATAGTTACGAAAACTCCGGTCATTTTATCACCCATCACACGAAGGAGAATAGCAGGAGAATTAAAATTAAAAAATCACCAACAGCTTTTGTTTTCTAAAATAGAGTACGATGTATTAACCCCATATTTTGCCTCCAACAAAACGCCTTTATGTAAAAAATATAGCCACATTTTGTTGTTTTCAGGCATTGCAAACAATTATCCTTTACAGGAACATCTTAACCAGTTTTGTTCTGAGCTCACTGTTATATCATTTCCTGATCATCACCTATTTAACCATAAAGATATTGATAGAATAATAAAAACATTTGATGATATATTTAGTAAAAATAAGATTTTGGTAACTACAGAAAAAGACACAATGCGTCTTTACGATTGTAAAAAGGCCTATCTCTTGGAAGAAATACCTTTTTATTACATTCCAATTCGGACAATATTCCAAAATGTTGATGGAGAGATATTTAATAAAGAGATAAAAAATTTTCTTTCCCGATCGAAAAGACTATCAAAGAATATTTAATCTGTTTACGAGGAAGTATAAATTCATTCCACATCTTTAGAAATCCAGTTTTTCGTTTGGGCTTTTAAAACTAAATTTCTTGCGGAATACCCATACAGAGATATAAACTAGAGGTTTATCTAAAAGAGCAATCAAAAGTTTAAATAAAAAACGACTTAAGTTTAAATTAAGCCGAGAATATTTAGAGAATTATTAACAATTGATGCTATTGGCACAACATCGCCTATTCATAGTCTTATTTCCGCTTCTTTTTAATCTTTTTTGGAAGCGCTTTTTCCATTAATGATTTCCAATCAGCAGGATTTTCTTCAGATAATTCTTTGGTTTCGATATATTCATGATTCCTAATTACATTTACATAAACAGGTTTGCCAATATACTCTTCAATAGCTTTTAAAAGTGGCTTTTCTTCTTCGGCACAAAATGAAATGGCAAAACCACGATGATCTCCGCGGCCGGTTCGTCCAACACGATGCACATAGTTTTCTGCTTGCTCGGGCAAATCGTAATTTACAACAAATTCCACTCTGTCAACATCAATTCCTCTTGCGCTAACATCGGTTGCTACCAAAACTTTTATTTTTCCGCTTTTAAAATCGCTCATTACGCTTGTACGGTCTTTCTGGTCTTTATCGCCATGAATAGTTTTAGCGGCAATATCAACACGTTCCATAGCTTTTGCGACTCTTTCGGCTCTTACTTTTGTTCGAACAAAAACTAAAATTTTTGCATCAGGATTTTCATTTATAAGTCGCTCCAAGAAATAACGTTTATCATCCATTTCCACGAAAGCTACTTTATGATTAACGTTTCTGGAAACAGGATCTTCAGGAGCTATTTGTATCCTGAAAGGTTTATCAACTAACGAATAGGCAAGCTTTTTTATTTCTTTATCGATAGTTGCAGAAAAGAAAAGTGTCTGACGTTTTTTAGGTAAATGGGTGATTAACTGACGGATATCTTTAATAAAACCAAGCGCAAGCATATGATCGGCTTCATCCAAAACTAAAATATTTATTCGGTGCAATTTAAGATGACCCTGACTAACTAAATCGAATAATCGACCCGGAGTTGCCACCATAATATCGAAACCTTTTTGCAGTTCTTCAATTTGCGGGTCTTGCTCAACACCACCAAAAACGCCAAAAGTTTTTACTAAAGTGCCTTGTTCCAGCGCATTGAAAACTTCAGTAATTTGAATAGCAAGCTCACGTGTAGGAACCATAACAACGGCTCTAATTCCATCATCACGTCTTTGTGTTTTCTTACGATGGTTTAAAATATCGATAATAGGAATAGCAAAAGCAGCTGTTTTACCGGTTCCCGTTTGAGCAATAGCCAAAACATCATCACCCGAAAGAATTGGTTGAATAGATTTAAATTGGATATCGGTCGGCCTTTTAAAGCCTAGCTTTCTGATGCTCTCTTTAAGCTCATCAGAAATTTTGTAATCATCAAATTTCATTTTCTTTTATGCCCTAAGCGGCAAAATATTTTTTTTGATTTGTAGTTTTTAGAACGGCAAATCATCGTTGACTTCCGGTTCTTGGAACTGATTTTGAGCAGATTCCGATTCAGAAGTTGGAGGATGTTCATGCGATTGACCACTTCCGGAAGATGCCAATTTTAAAATTTTATCACCTTGAATTTCAGTAATATACTTTTTTACTCCATTAGCATCATCGTAAGAGCGTGATCTAAGTCGTCCTTCCAGATAAATCTGGTCTCCTTTAATCAAGTTTCTTTCAGCTAAAAAGCGCCATAAAACTATATTATGCCACTCTGTTTGTTCTTGCCAATTACCATCCTTGTCTTTGTAGCTTTCGGTGGTTGCCAGTGAAAACGATGCTTTTTTTGTTCCATTGTCAAAGGTCATAATATCAGGATCTTTTCCTAATCGACCTACTAAAATAACTTTATTAATTCCTGCCATTTTTAATATTTTTTGATGATTAATCTACTAAGATACAAAATGCTATTTAATATTAACAAACAAATGAGCGAGTGTAGGAGTGTATTTACCGAAATCCGCTTTTAATTTATCTTTTCCCAATCCGTTCCTTCTTTTGTATCTTTCAGTACAATATTTAATTTAGATAATTCATTACGAATGAAATCGGCCGATGACCAATCTTTATTCAATTTTGCCTGCTGACGTAATTCGATCAATGTTTTCATAACTCCATTCAAAAGTTCATCATCAGAATCGTTTTTTTCTTCGATTTTTAATCCTAAAATATCAAAAACAAAGACGTTAAACTTTGATTGTAGTTTCTCCAAATCAGTAGAATTCAGACTTTCCAGTCCTACATTTGCCGAATTGATTATTCGAACAGCTTCGAATAAATGAGCGATTAAAATTGGCGTATTAAAATCGTCGTTCATTGCTGAATAGCAGTTGTTTATCCACTCATCAATATTTATACTTGATTCGGAATTTGATTTAAGTTTGGGCAATAATTCAGAAGCTGCCATCAATTTATTAAATCCTTTTTCGGCTGCCAGTAAAGCAGAATCGCTAAGATCTAATGTAGAGCGGTAATGAGCCTGCAATATAAAAAAGCGCACTGCCATTGGGCTAAATGCTTTGCTTAATTTATCGTTTTCTCCACTAAATAACTCATTGGGTAACAAAGTATTCCCTGTTGATTTACTCATTTTTTGCCCATTAAGTGTGAGCATATTTGCATGCAGCCAATATTTAACAGGATCCTTGTCTCCATTACTTGCTTTATTTTGAGCTATTTCACATTCATGATGTGGAAATTTTAAATCCATTCCACCGCCATGAATATCAAATTGTTTGCCTAAATATTTGGAACTCATCACAGAGCATTCCATATGCCAACCCGGGAAACCTTCGCCCCAAGGTGATTTCCAACGCATAATATGTTCTGGAGAAGCCTTTTTCCATAGTGCAAAATCAGCAGGATTGCGTTTTTCTTTCTGGCCATCAAGTTCGCGAGTATTGCTAATTAAGTCGTCAATATTTCGGCCTGACAGACTTCCGTAATCATTATTAAACTTTTTGTTATATGCTTCTACATCAAAGTAAATTGAATCGTTAATTTCGTATGCGAGCTTCTTATTTAAAATATCTTCAACCATTGAAATCTGTTCAATAATATGTCCTGTGGCAGTTGGTTCAATGCTTGGCGGTAGATTATTAAACATTTGTAAAACATGATGAAAATCGAGAGTGTATTTCTGAACAATTTCCATTGGCTCAAGTTTATCCAAACGTGCTTTTTTTGAGATTTTATCTTCGCCTTCATCGGTATCATTCTCTAAATGACCTGCATCGGTTATGTTTCGAACATATCTGACTTTATAACCAAGATGACTTAAGTATCTGTAAATTATATCGAAAGAGATAAATGTGCGACTATTACCTAAATGTACTTCGCTATATACTGTAGGTCCACAAACGTACATTCCAACAAAAGGAGGGTTGATGGGTTCAAAAACTTCCTTTTTTCGAGTGAGAGTATTATAAACTATTAGCGAATCTTTCATGCATGAAAATTTTTGCAAAATTAAGGCTTTTAACGGAATAGATGTTTTCTTTTTCTAGCATATTTTTATTCTGCCGAAGCCTGCATTTTTGCATATAAATCGCAAAGAGTATTTTCGAAATGATTATCGTGTGCTTTTACCCACTCAAATTCAAGATATTTCCCTTTGCTTAACGAATAAAAACCTTATATTCTTGTGCTTTACAGTCAATTATTTTAAAGAAAAAACGATTTAATTGGATATTTTCTTCCATAAACTAAAAAGCGATTTAAAGTTTTCCGCCAAGCACACAGGTTTTTTTCATTTTCTTTACCTGTCCATTCAAATCGAAATACTCAAAGTATAAAATATAGATTCCGAGAGCTGCTTTATCTCCATCTTCAGTTGTTCCATCCCAAAAAATTTGACCGCTTATTCCAACTAATTCGTTTTTTACAAGATGTTGAATTCTTTGTCCTTGTGAGTTAAAAATCAATAGATTGAGTGTATATCCGCTTTGCGAAAATGTATAATTTATTTGCAATATGTCATCGAATCCATCTAAATCAGGCGAAAAAATTTCAGGATAAATCTGAATAATTTCTTCACTATTTGCTTCAGCTTGAAATTGGGAATTTTGATAACCGGGTGTGCCATAATTAACATTTGCAGCAGCCGATTGCCAATTTTTTGAATCATTTGTTTGGCCTTCCGGTGATAATCTTTCGAGCGAAATACCGCGAACATTATTTAGCAAAGGATGATGCATATCCTCGTTATAACTGAAAGCATCGATAACTGAAGTTTTATGCGCTGCCTTGCTTAATAAAACTTGTCCTTCGGAGTTTGGAAGAAGCGGGAAATTATCGAAAGCATAGAAAACATCTTGATTATCAGAATAATAAACATCTAAAACCGAAGTTTTGTTTTTACATAAAAGCAGATATTCTTCAGGAAAAAACTGACCTGCACTGAGCTGAAAAGAATAGTAAGAGGTGTCGTAAACATTTGGAAGGATGCGTGAAAATAAAAGCTGTCGATTATCAATTACTTTGTTGGAGCGGTTGTACAGTTCAACAAATTCACCATCGTCGAGCCAGGCATCAAACAAAATTTCGTTAATAATAATATCGCCAAATTCAGGTTCTTGTGGCAGAGCGAATCGTTTGCTTAAGTCTTGTAATTCAGCACCGCAACAACCTATAAGTGCTTGATTAATATTTAATTGATAAATAATATTCTCATTAAATGAATTAGCAAAGCTGATTTGTGCAGAGCGATATTCAGGAGCGAAAATTCTAATATCGTTTGGGAAACCCAAAGAATTATCGGCAGAGTAATTTTGTGGGTTTTTTAATGCAAGACTATCCATGCTTTTTGAAAAATGAAGAAGCAAAGTGTTATGATTAAGTATATCAATATTTTCAATTTTGGGTGTTTGATAATCTACTTGTAGATTATTCAAACTGTTAGAACTTCCGGGGCTTCCGCCTTTGGGGTTGTGTGAAGCAGACCAATTAATTGATTGTTCGCAAAAATAATCAGTTGAAATCATTTCCAGCGACCAGCCTCCTTCATCTTTTAAATCATCATTGTACCAACTATCACTATACTTGATATAATGAATTATTTGATTGGAATTGTTTTTTAAAATCAAACCGGTTCCGGCATTTGTCAAAGAAAAAGAGGACACAGGCAATACTTCGCCAAATGCACTAAAAAGTCCAATATTATTTGATTGAGTCAAAATTAAGTAGCTTTTTGCTGAAAGCCAGATTTCGGGAAAAGTGAAAATTGAACTTCCAATAGGCAGGCGCCATCCTTTCAATAAAACAGGATAATCGGCTCTATTAAAAAGCTCAATATATTCGGCGTCAGGTAATTCTTGTACAGGATTTGGATCGGCCATAATTTCGTGAATAAGCACATCGCCATACACGGCTCGGCTAAAGAAAAAATCATGAGATATGCTTGTTAGAGTATTGCTTGCCAAATCTTTAATAGAATTTATCTGTAGCGTTTGAGTTTGATTAGCAGAGAAATTAATGGCAAATGTTAGCAATACTTCCGATGGAATTGCAGGATTTAAGATTGCCGAAACCGGTCTTTGTTGACTTTGTGATATGATGTAGTTTTGAATGTTTTCTGCCGTTATAATATCTAGAGTTTCATTAAATTGCAGCTTTAATTGATTAGCTGAAATAACATTTATATTCTGTAATAAAGGAGCTTCTTTGTCAATATAAATATGATCGACTTTTATATTATCAAAATAAAATTTAGTGGCATTTGAGCTTGTAAAATTGCAGAAGAAGCCAAAAAACGGATCGCTTATTTCTGAAAGGCTTTGTCCACTGCATTCCTGTATAAAATTCCCGGTTTTATTCCAATCAGCTAAAACAGTCCAGATTCCATCTTTTTTATGGATGACTTTGATATTGCAATCAAAAGCAGCAGCTATTTTACCGTTAGTTCCACGACAAATAGATTGGATTTGGTTGCCTTGCTGATAGAAAAGCTCTATTGCATCATTACTTAAGGCTTCACCAAATTGAAGGTAATATCCGTTTAAATTTCCGGAAATATCACTATTATCTGCTATCAAATAAACGCGAGCGTTGTTGGTTGCAGAAGGACTAAAAGCCAAGCGAATAGAAAAATTCCACTCCAAACTATCTGAAATACCAAAAAAGGCAGATAAATAAGCGGTATCGGCTATATCTACTCGCGGATTTAATTGATTTAGTTGAAGTTGAAGACTTGAATTAATCTTGAATAGATTTAAATCGCCTTGCCATGATGGATTATTTAAAAAATCGCCATCCGAAAAATTATCGTTTAACTGACACAAGCTAATCAGAGGCAAAAATAGCAGGAAAATAATGAAGGTTCTCACAATTGCTAGGATTTTGATAATACTTTTACATTTTTGGAGGAATCGGGCTTTAAAAACGTCTTAAAAATACTACTTTTGCATGCAATAAACAAAAAAAAATGAAAATAGCTTTAGTTGGCGCTACGGGTTTGGTTGGAAGCGTAATGTTAAACGTTTTGGAGAAGAGTTCACTCCATGTTGATGAGCTATACGCAGTTGCCAGCGAACGGTCGATTGGAAAAACCCTCATGTTTAAGCAAAAAGAAATAGTAGTAATTGGATTACAAGAAGCTTTGGAAAAAAAACCTGACATTGCTATTTTTTCTGCCGGTGGCAAAACTTCTAAAGAATGGGCTAAGAAATTTGCAGATGCAGGAACTTTTGTGATAGATAATTCTTCGGCTTGGCGCATGGATAAAGATGTTCCTTTAGTTGTTCCAGAAATTAATGGCTCAATATTAAATTCAAATAACAAAATAATTGCAAATCCAAATTGTTCAACCATTCAATTGGTAATGGCTTTAGCGCCTTTGCATAAGATATATATGGTAAACAGATTGGTTGTTTCTACATATCAATCGGTTACCGGATCAGGAGCAAAAGCTGTAAGGCAAATGCAAGACGAACGTATTTGTCGCCCTCAAGCTCAAATGTTTTATCCACACCCAATCGATTTAAATTTAATTCCACATGGTGGCGATTTTTTGGATAATGGATATACCAGCGAAGAAGAAAAACTGGTAAACGAAACACATAAAATATTAAATGACAATAAAATACGTATAACAGCAACAGTAGTTCGTGTTCCTGTTTTTGGTGGTCATTCAGAAAGTGTAAATATCGAATTCAAAAAAGAATTTACGCTTGAGAAAGTCCGTGATTTACTGGAGAATTTTCCGGGGATTGTTGTTCAGGACAATCCAAAAGAAAATCAATATCCTATGCCAAAATATGCCGAAGGAAAGGATGCCGTTTTTGTTGGCAGAATAAGGAGAGACTTAAGTCAGCCCAAGACCTTAAATATGTGGATTGTTTCAGATAATTTGCGCAAAGGTGCGGCTACTAATGCAGTTCAAATTGCAGAATATTTGGTAGATCATCAACTTGTATAAAACTAAAATCAGACTTTTACATTAATTGTCAAATATTTACAAAACAATAATTTAGCAGTGGTAATTATTACGGATATAAATTCTTTTCCAAATCTCGACTATCCGGTGGTAACTATTGGTCGTTTTGATGGCGTGCATCTGGGTCATCGGAAACTGATAGAACGATTACAAAATATTACGAAAGAAAATTTAGGACAATCAGTAATTATTACTTTTAATCCTTCGCCGGAGGAAGTGCTTTATGCTTCAGAAGAAAAGAAAATAAGGTTATTGAATATTCAGCAGGAAAAAGAAGAGTTGTTGCGAAATTTGGGAATTGATTATTTATTGGTTATTCCGTTTACGGAAGCTTTTTCTAGAATTACTTCCGAAGAATTTATACACAATTATTTGGTAGATAAAATTAGGCTGAAGGAATTAGTTGTTGGCTTTTCACATCACTTTGGATATGAGCGAGAAGGAGATTTTATTCAGTTAAATAATTTGGGGAAAAAATATGGTTTTCGCGTAAATGAAATACCAATGGAAGATATTCAAAAGCGGAATATCACAGCAGATAAAATACGTAAGTTTTTAAAAGATGGCTTGATAAAAGAAGCCAATGAACTTTTGGGCTATCTTTACAGTATAAGCGGCCGAGTAATTTATGGCAATCAAATAGGAAGGACAATAGGTTTTCCAACTGCAAATATCGATGTAAAAGACACATACAAAAATAAACTTATTCCTAAGCAGGGAGTTTATGCAGTTCTTATTCAATATGCAGATAATCAGTATAAAGGAATGGCGAATATTGGTTATAGGCCAACAATAAAACTCAATAAACATGTTCTTACAACTGAGGTTAATATCTTTAATTTTTC
>CAZTST010000142.1:0-10278 GCA_964616585.1 uncultured Draconibacterium sp. | reverse complement strand
GCTGAGTATTGGCAGTGAAATTGTCGAGTTTAGTACGAAGAATACTAATTGGTGTTAAAAGCTCGTGCGAAACATTGCCAATAAATTCACGTTCAGTTTTAAAAGCAGTTTCAATTTGTTGCATTAATTGTCCAATACTTTCTTGCAAATAATTAAAATCGGTGGTTTGTGTTTGAATTATCGAATAATCGAAATGTTTGGGATGTTTGGTGTTTTTTAGTTTTTCGATAATTTTCTCAAAAGGTTTTAAAAGTAATTGAGTAATTGATAAATCGATAAAAATGCTTATTGTAAGTAAGAAAAGCAATAGATAGAACGCAAAGCTTTTAAGTTTTTGTTCAAAGCTGATAACCGAGTAAATGCTTTTCCCTATTTCAATAAGATAAGCCTGATTGTCAATGCTAATCGTAGCAGAAATAACACGATAATCGTATATCTCTTCATCAATTTCTCGTTTTTGATAATCAATGTATTCGTAAAGAAGGCTATCGCTTGTTTTTTCAATCGAGATATACTCTTCTTTCAGAATATTATAGCTCCCAAAACCCTGATTATTATCGCCATTTTCAATAAAGACATTAATGCCATTTGTCTCAATTAAGTCGTAAACTTGATCCAGTTTTTGAATTAACTGATCATCGGTCTCTCTGATACTAACTGTACGAACCAACCAGGGAATAACAAAAATAGCCAGGATTATTATTATACCTTTAGAAAGCGCATTAATTAGTGCAAGCTGATTTTTAAGTTTTGTTTTAGGTAGAAACATCAGCAATAATAAATTTATATCCAATTCCTCTAAAGGTTTTTATCCATTTAGTTTCATCAAATTTAGCCATTTTTTTTCGGATATTTTTGATGTGAACATCGATATAGTTAGAATCAAAATCATCTTCGAAAAAATCGCCCCAAATGTGTTCAGTAAGCTGCAATCTATCCAGAACACGATTTTTATTAAGTACGAGATAACGTAAAAGATCGTATTCTTTTTTTGTTAGATCAATTGTTTCTTTATGATAAAGAAGCTGACGGTTTGCTGTGTCGAGAATAAAATCGCCAAACTTTATTTCATCACTTTTATGTCCGAATTTTCTTCGAATAATAGCTTGTAAACGTGAGTTTAACTCCAACAAAGAGAATGGTTTAGCTAGATAATCATCGGCACCAAGTTCAAAGCCTTTAAGTTTATCTTCCAATTCGCCTTTGGCAGTAATTACAATAAAATAAGCTTCTGATTTATTAGAACGTGCTTCATCAATCAAACTTAAGCCATTACCATCGGGCAATCCAATATCCAATAAAACAAAATCATAAGGATTTGTAGCTAATAATTCTGATGCTTCATTTTTGCTTGCGCCCCAATCGCAATTAAAATGCTCGTTTTCAAGAAATTGTATTAGTTCTTGCGCCAGACTTTTTTCGTCTTCAACTATTAGAATACGCATGGCTTAAAGATTTGGAGTATAATAAACTGAGAATAAAACACCACTTTGTTCATCCCAGCTTAATTTGGCTAATTTTGCTGACGGCCAACTGTAAAACCAGTTAAACATAAATCCCATATTTCCAATATTATAAATAATAGGTATAAAAAGACTTATGCTTTGATATTCGAATTGATGTGCTTTAAAATTATTCCGCTCCAGATATTTTATTACAATGCGTTCATAATTAGGATTCAAATTTTGGAAAACCCAATGATCGGTTCCAAATGTAGTCGAAACTGTTGGGTTGAAGAGTATAAAGTCTTTTTTTGAAAATACATTGTCAAAATCTATTGAAATACCCAAATCAAGGTCTAAGAAATAGTTGTCAGATTTACCGTTTAAATAGGAATTTGTTATTTGCAAGTCGAGAAATTTCCAATTGTAGGCAGCACTTAGAGCAAGAGTATTTTTTTGAGCAAGGCCTTCGTAAGTAGTATCGCCAACAAATTTACGACGAGCATAATATGTGCTTAATGTGAAATCAGTAAAAAATATTTTTTGATAACCGATTTGAATTTCAGCTTCATAAGTGTATTGAGCAGCATTGTGGTAATTCGTATAATTTAATGAACTTGTAAACCCATATTTACTAAAGAAATTTATATCGGTTAAGAAAGCCGGTATGCGATTGTATTCGTAATTTTTGGTTTTCATATTGTTACTGGTATAACTAATACTAAGCATCAATAAATCAGTGACTTCTGTAGTGTTTATTGTATCAGATTGAGGTAATTCCTGTGCTATACTATGCGTAATAAAAAAAAATAGAAGAAGAGTAGAATAGATTTTACGCAATAGCATATTTTGAGTCTCGTTAATTTATCTTCTTCGAATAGGTCGTCTTGTTATGTTTGTTTTGCGCACAGCTTTTTTAATCTGTTGTTTTCTTGCAGTTACAGCTTGTTTTGTGGCTGTTTTTAATACTGTTTTGTTCTTGGTTACTGTGGGAACCGTTTTTACAGTTGGTGGCGGTTTCTTTTCGGTGCTTATTGTTTTGTTCTGTGTTTGAGCATTAAGGTTTTGCAAACCGAAAAGGCTGAAAAACAAGAGAAAACCGATAATTTTAGTAAACCGCATCATTTTATAATTAAACAAAGATAATAAAAAGAGTGAGGCTGCGCCCATGAACACAACCTCACCGCGTAATTATGTCGAGAATTAGTTTGTAGCTGTTCTGCGTGTTCCCAATTCAATTATTTGAGTAACGCCATCAATAGTTACTTCTGCAAGGTTATCGCATGTACCATCGCCATAGTTTATGGATATTTCTGTACCGTCAGCTTTAACGATATTAAGAATTCCGGATACATAAAAGCGGAAACATCCTTCCTGATAAATCCTAACAAGAGGTTCTATAATTTCAGAAGAGAATGTTGTACCATCAGCAGTTTCGCCATTTGAGAATCCTGTAACTTCAACACGATTGTCAGCAAACCCCCAAGTTGAAGCTCCTTCTGTAATCACACGATTTCTTTCTGAATACCAGGTAATTGTACCTGCTCCTTCTGCTAAAATTATTTGACCGTCAGTTATAAAAGTGCTTCCATAAGTTCCGTCATCGTTAAAAGCGCCTGCATAAGTTTTTGTTCCAACTAATTGGTTATCATTTACAAAGAAATTTTCAAAAGTATATGTAGCAGTTACTGCAGTAGTGAAATAAAATCCGCTACGAGCAATAATAATTTTACCACGACGGAATTTTCCATCAGGACCTTCGCAGTTTACATCACCAAAATCGATTGTTATTGTGCGAGAAGTAGAAGTAAAAACTCTAGTAATTGTTACGCAATCTGATAAACGGTAAAATGGAGCAACTCCTTCAGTTGATTTTGTTGTTGCGGTTGCTTCAGCTTCTTCACCAATTTCAATCACTTCGTCAAAAAGATCGGTAGCGAGAGCTTCGTCTTGAACTTGAGCTAATGCTTCTTCGGCAGTTAAATCAAGAGTTTCAGTTGTTTTTTCACAAGAAGATAGAAATGTTAGAGAGAAAGTCATCGTTAAAATGATGAGGAAGCTTAAACTCAGTTTTGCAATGTTTTTTGTTGTTTTCATTTATCAAAGTTTTTATTAATGATTATTTTCTTGATGCAATGATAAATGACGAAAATGAAGCGAAAATGAAGAAGCACATTTTTTTTTATTTTGCATAAGTTCCTCGTTTAAATTTAAAAACTCGCTGATAGCATTCTGATGTAAAAGAAAATACATTATTAACCGAATATCCCATCACCATTCTTGCAAGATACCAGTGGTCAGCTTGTAGTTGAGGAGCTAAGTGGTCGAGTTGATGTTTGCCATCTAATCCTCCACAATATGCCATCCAATAGTTATTGTGATTACTGCCGGGGCAAGTATTTAGGTTGTAAATGCCGTTATTAGATTCCCATCTTTCAACACCAGGAGTCCAAGGCAAATAAGGGTAAATTAATTCATTGGCAACAACAGGAGTAAAAGGATCGTAACCGTCTAATCCTGCCCTACCTGCCGCCCAGATATATCCTGCGCGAGGAGTCCAGTTTTTAGTTGCTATCTTGGTTTCGATAGCTGTTTGCGTACCTTTATAAAAATAACCTGTGGCAGTACTGTCCAGCTCATAAAAATATACATTATTTGCTCCATATGAACCTGGCTTGAGGCGGACAAAAACCATAGTAGGGGCGGAACTTACAACAACAGTCATTGGATAAGTTGTGCGGTTACAATCGCAATAAGTAACAACAGGAGGAGGAGGATCATCTGGTGGAACTTCAGTTTTATCACAGGAAACAAATGATATACTGATTATTATCAGGAAATTAAATAGAAAAAATTTTGTTTTCATAGTTATAAGCCTTTGAACTAAAAATTTTTGATGCAATAGTCTTGCTAAAGTACAAAAATAATACTCTGATAACAAAAGAAATGATTTAGTATTTGTGCATTTCGTTCATCAAAAGCAATAATGGCAACACTTTTGTGCAAAAGTAGAACACAATAAAATTTTTGATATAGAATACTTTTAGAGAAATATTTAGAATAAATAAACTTTTTCCAAAATTATATTTATAATTTATTTTATGCTTTAAAAAATCAATTATCTTTACAGCATTATTTGTGGAAAGATTTGATTTGCTTGCAACCACTAAAAAAAATGCTAAAACAACAAAGCGTTTCTCTGCTGTTCTAGCCAATCAAATCAATTTATTTTACTTAAAAAAAAACATGCAGATGAGCTATTTATTTACATCAGAATCGGTGTCGGAAGGACATCCAGATAAGGTGTCCGATCAAATTTCGGATGCGCTACTTGATAATTTTTTGGCATTCGATCCAGATTCCAAAGTTGCAATTGAAACTCTTGTTACTACAGGCCAGGTAATTTTGGCCGGAGAGGTAAAATCAAACACCTATGTTGATGTCCAACAGATTGCCCGTGAGGTAATTAATAAAATTGGATATACTAAAAGTGAGTATATGTTTGATGGAAACTCCTGTGGAGTTTTATCTGCAATACATGAACAGAGTGCTGATATTAATCGTGGAGTTGATAAAGTTTTGAAAGAAGAGCAAGGTGCCGGAGATCAGGGAATGATGTTTGGTTATGCTTCTCGCGAAACTGAAAATTATATGCCATTATCATTAGAACTTTCGCATATTTTATTGCTGGAATTGGCTTCTCTTCGTCGTGAAGAGAAGGAAATGACTTATTTACGCCCCGATTCTAAATCGCAGGTAACTATAGAGTATTCCGATGATCATATTCCACAACGTATTGATACTATTGTAGTTTCAACGCAGCACGATGAATTTGCATCCGATGATGAAATGTCAAAAACCATTAAAAATGATGTGATTAACATATTGATTCCTCGTGTGAAAAAAAGGTTACCAAAAAAATTACAATCTTTATTTAATCAGGATATTATTTATCATGTTAATCCAACCGGAAAATTTGTTATTGGCGGACCTCATGGAGATACAGGTTTAACCGGACGTAAAATTATTGTGGATACTTATGGTGGAAAAGGAGCACATGGCGGAGGTGCTTTTTCAGGTAAAGATCCATCAAAAGTTGATCGTTCTGCTGCATATGCTGCACGTCATATTGCTAAAAATATGGTTGCTGCCGGAGTGGCTGATGAAATGTTGGTGCAATTGTCGTATGCAATCGGCGTTGCAGAACCTGTTGGTGTTTTTGTTGATACTTACAGGAAATCGAAAGTTTCTATCAGCGACAGCCAAATAGCCATAAAAATTAAAGAAATCTTTGATTTGCGTCCTGCTTTTATCGAAGAACGTTTGAAATTGCGAAATCCAATATACTTAGAAACAGCTGCTTACGGTCATATGGGTCGTGATTCAAGATTGGTTAAGAAAGTTTACGAATCGCCATATTCAGGAAAAGTGGAAATAGAAGTTGAGTTATTTACATGGGAAAAGCTCGATTATGTTGATAAGATAAAGGTTGAATTTGGGATTTAATTTTTGGATTAGACAGCATCTCAACAACATCTCGACAAGCTCGATGTGACATTCATCGACAAGCTCGATGTGACATGTTCAGTATCAGTTCGAGTTTGTCGAGAACGCGAAAGCACCACAAATTTCATAATAGTATTACGGCAGCATTTCGACAAGCTTGATGCGACATGTTCATTTTAAAGAAAAAGCAAGACTCGCTAAGCTAAATATTCTTTTATATAGCTTATTGCTTCAGAGATTGATACAAGAAGAATGTTTTTTTCATCTGCCAGCCTACTTTGACCGGGGAAATTACAAGCAATTGTTCAGCTTGTATATCGGTCAAACTGATATAACTGCCTTTACTCAATGTGGGAGAAAATGAAGATTTACATTCTATTGCAATAATTTTTGAACCATATTCTATCACAAAATCTATTTCGGCTCCGTGACCCGTGCGATAAAAATAAAAATTATAAAACGGGAAATTAGATTTTAAATTAATCATTACTAAAGTTTATTTACCGTGTAAATTTAATAATGGTTTTTAAATTTACACGGTAAAAAGAGTGTTTTATTTCAACTCGCCCTGCTAAGTTTAATATTCTGTAATGGACAAGCCCTCCAATCTTAATCTGTGGCAGGTGGGTGGGCAAGCCTGATTAAGCTTGACTTATAACCCAGACTCCTGAGCTTTGAATATATTTGCTACTAAGTCCACAGGATTTTTTTTTTGAAATCCAACATCGCAATAGATAACTTTATATAATATTTCCACCTGATCAAAGCCCGGTATCACCATGGTTTTAAATCTCTTACTAAGTTAGGGCACGGTGTAGCGTTGGAATTCCGATAGAATGCTTATTGACCTCAGAACTCTACGAGGGTTCAAAACCCTCGTAGAGTTATACATTGCTTATTAGTTTTACAGAAGATTAGCGAAAATAAAATAAGGTTCAATTATTGTTAGTTCTTTAAAATCAACTATTTAATTCGTTTTGCCGGGATATACTTTTAAAGCCTCTTCCAAAACTATCATTGAAGCCTTTAAATCATTTACATTCAGCACATAAGAAATACGAACTTCATTTTTTCCCGAACCTTTTGTTGAATAAAAACCACTTGCCGGAGCCAACATTACAGTCTGCTTTTCAAAGTTAAAATCTTCGAGCAGCCATTGACAGAATCTATCAGAATCGTCAATAGGTAAACGCGCTACAACATAAAAAGCACCTTTAGGATTAGGACAAAATGCACCGGCGATTTTATTAATTTTTTCAACCACAACATTTCTTCTATCTAAATATTCATTCAAAACTTCATCAAAATATTCTTGTGGAGTTTCAAGAGCCGCTTCACTTGCAACCTGACCAAATGAAGGTGGACTCAAACGTGCCTGAGCAAATTTCATAGCTGTTGCCATTACTTCCTTGTTCTTTGAAATCATACAGCCAATCCGGAAACCGCAAGCACTATATCGTTTTGAAACAGAATCGATTAGAATACTGTGTTGTTCTAATCCTTCGAGGTTCATTACTGAATGATGTGTATTGCCATCATAAACAAATTCACGATAAACTTCATCTGCAATTAAATACAAATCATGTTTTAAAGCTATGTCTCTAAGAGTTTTTAACTCAGCTTCGCTATACAAATAACCTGTCGGATTATTTGGATTACACACCATAATAGCTTTTGTTTTTTCGTTTACTGCTTTTTCAAATTCAGAAATAGGAGGAAGAGCAAAACTACCTTCAATATCGCTCTTTATTGGATGAACAGTTACGCCGGAATTTATAGCAAAACCATTATAGTTGGCATAAAAAGGTTCAGGAATAATAATTTCATCGCCAGGATCCATAATACTCTGAATTGCAAATAAAATTGCTTCGGAAGCTCCTGCAGTAACTATAATTTCATTAGCATTAATATCGATGTTTTTGGTTTTATAATATTTTGTCAATTTTTCGCGATAGCTAATATTTCCGGCTGAATGACTGTATTCCACTACTTTATTATTGTAATTGCGAATGGCATCGAGCGCAACTTCCGGAGTTTTAATATCTGGTTGACCAATATTAAGATGATAAACTTTTACTCCGCGTTTTTTTGCCGCTTCGGCATAAGGAACCAACTTTCTAATTGGTGATTCCGGCATTTTTTTTCCTTTGTTTGAAATAGAAGGCATGTGTTTTGTTTTAAAAAAAATCCCGATGAAAATTCATCGGGACAAAGGTCTGAAATTTTTCTTTTGAAAGTAAAAAATGATTCTAAATTCTCATTCAATAGATTCTTAGTTATTTCCTGATTTAACTATCGGATTTGCAACTACTTCACCTTGAATGCGAACCATCACCATAGGTTTTTTGGCATTAGAATAAAGGGTAACTGTTTTATTAAATTGGCCAAGCCTATGAGTATCGTATTTTACTTTAATAGTGTCTTGTTGCATACTTAACAATGGTTCTCGCGACCATTCCGGTATAGTACAACCACAAGAAGAACGTACATTTGAAAGAACTAAAGGCTCTTTCCCGATATTTTTATAAATAAAATTGTGAATGCCATTAGCATCTTGTACAATTGTTCCATAATCGAACAAAGTTTCCACTAAAAAAATATCCGGAGCATTTGGATTTTCAGGTGCTGGAGGAGGTTTAGGTTGTGTTTGTGCAAAAACCGCAGTTCCGCTAATTAATAAAACGAAAAAAATAAATAATGCTTTTTTCATAGTAAATATTTTTATATTGTTCTTGTAATTAATATTACAAAAGTAAATCTTTATTTTATATAAGCCAAGCAAGCTTTATTGAAAAAATATTTTACATTTTTTCAGGAACTGCAATTCCTAAAAGACGCATTGCCTTTTGGATTGTATCGGCTACAAAACTTGAAAGCAATATTCTGAATTGCTTCTTTATTTCATCGTCTTCTTTTAGAATATTAATTTCCTGATAGAATTTATTATACGATTTTACTAAATCAAAGACATAATTGCTAATAAGAGCCGGACTGTATTGTTCTCCGGCTTGCTCAATTATAGTAGGATAGTTATACAAATGTTTGAGTACATTTTTTTCTTTTACATCAAGTATTGCAGGCCATGCGGTTGATTTATCAACTTCTCCGGCTTTTCTCAAAATCGACTTTATACGAGCATAAGTATATTGAATAAAAGGGCCTGTATTTCCGTTAAAATCAATCGATTCTGTGGGATTGAACATCATATTTTTTTTAGGGTCAACTTTCAGAATGAAATATTTTAAAGCGCCAAGGCTAACGGTACGATACAATTCTTCCAATTCGTTTGTAGAGAAATTTTCTGTTTTGCCAAGTTCTTCAGTAGTAGCTTTAGCGGTTGAGTACATTTCTTCCATTAACTCATCAGCGTCAACCACTGTGCCTTCACGCGATTTCATTTTACCTTCAGGAAGTTCAACCATGCCATAAGAAAGATGTTCAATACTGTTATGCCAAGTTTTGCCTAAATTTTTTAAAACAAGTTTTAAAACATCAAAATGGTAATTTTGCTCGTTTCCAACAACATAAATCATTTTGTTGGGTTCAAATTCTTCGTGGCGCAATTGAGCAGTACCCAAATCCTGTGTCATATATACCGAAGTACCATCGCCGCGAAGTAAAAGTTTTTCATCAAGACCATCATTGCTTAAATCGCACCAAATAGAACCGTCTTCTTTTTTAAATAAGATGCCTTTTTTTAAACCATCTAAAACTAATTCTTTTCCAAGTAGATAGGTTTCTGATTCGTAATAAATCTTATCGAAATCGATGCCCATATTTTTGTATGTGATATCAAAACCGGCGTAAACCCAGGCATTCATTTTTTCCCAAAGAATTCGGATTTCAGTATCATTTTCTTCCCATTTAAGAAGCATTTGCTGAGCTTCTTTTAACAGAGGAGCTTCTTTTTCGGCAACATCTTTTTCAAATCCTTGATTAATAAGTTCAGCAACTTCTTCTTTGTATTTCTTATCGAATAAAACATAAAAATTCCCTACCAATTTATCGCCTTTGATATTAATATCTTCAGGAGTTATTTCATTGCCCCATTTTTGCCATGCCAGCATCGATTTGCAAATATGAATGCCTCTATCATTTACCAGATTGACTTTCTTAACATTCTTACCGTTTGCTTTTAAAATTTCGGCAAGCGAGTAACCCAATAAATTATTCCGAATATGTCCTAAATGTAACGGTTTATTGGTGTTTGGCGATGAGTACTCGACTACAATTTTATCATCTATATTGATTGGAGTATGGCCGAAATTCTTATCGTTGGCATTTTCCTTTAAAAAATTAATGTAAATATCGTTTGCGATAAAAAGATTTA
>CAZTST010000141.1:0-10282 GCA_964616585.1 uncultured Draconibacterium sp. | reverse complement strand
TCATTGATGCCTTCTTTGAGTGAATAGATATAAACTGGTTCTCCAAAGTAGCGATAGGTATCTATATTGTCTTTGCGTTTAGGTGTGGCGGTTAATCCCAACTGAACGGCTGGCGAAAAATATTCTAAAATGCCTCTCCAATTTCCTTCATCATTTGCGCCACCTCTATGGCACTCATCTACCACAATAAAATCAAAATAATCTGCCGGATAATCGCCAAAGTATGGAGTGGAATTTCCTTCTTCATCTGTTCCGCTCATAAAGCTTTGAAAGATAGTAAAGAAAATACTTCCGTTTGTTGGTACTCTTCCTTTCTTTTTTATTTCACTTGGCTTGATACGAACTAAAGCATCTTCTGTAAATGAAGAGAATGCATTAAATGCTTGGTCGGCTAAAATATTTCTATCTGCAAGAAACAAAATACGTGGGCGACGTGTAATATATTCTGTGTCAGAGCTTATAGATGACAAATTCCAACGTGATTGAAATAATTTCCAAGCTATCTGAAAAGCAATTGCTGTTTTGCCCGTTCCAGTGGCTAAGGTTAATAAGATGCGTGTTTTCTTGTTGGCAATTGCCTCTAATGTGTTTTTAATGGCTATTTCCTGATAGTAGCGTAATGTCCATGTGCCACTTCTATCTTCATAAGGAATGGCGTTAAATTTTTCTCTCCATATTTCGACTGATTCAGTATCCAAATAAGCTGGATAGGTTTTATTCCAAAGTTCATCGGGAGTAAGGTAATTTTCAACCAAAGCTTCAGCACCTGTTTTCATACAGATGCTGTAAATTTCTTTTCCGTTGGTAGAATAGGCCGTTTCTAATTTTAATTTTTCTGCATATTGCTTGGCTTGTGCTACACCTTCGCCAACCTCTAAATCATTGCTTTTAGCCTCAATAACAGCTAATTTAATGCCTTTGTAAACCAGTATATAATCTCCAATTAATTTTTTAGACCGAACTCCTCCTGTTTGTATTCTTCCAGCAGTAATGCAATATTCACGAAGGATTTTTGAATCTTCAATAATTCCCCAGCCACAAGCTTTTAGTTTGGGTTCGATTAATTCTGCACGGGTATCGGCTTCGTTCATTTTTATTTCTTACATAATATTATCAAATAAAATTGCACTTATTATCAAAAGCGTAACATTCAATTTCAATCGTACCCAAATTGGGGACAGTTCAAATTTAACAAACTCACGTTCTTTTATTTTACCCCAATATTGTCTTGGAGTTGGGCTATCGGTAAGTACTTCAATTATATCGACAACAGAATAATACCACTCTTTTTCGTGCCAAATTCTACGGATATTTCTATTCTGAAATACTACTAATTTGTTTTGTGATTCTAAATTATCTTTCTCGTCCATAATTACAATTCCCCATTAAATGCCTTTTGTAATATGCTCTTTTTCAGCTCTTCCAAATTTAGGAGTTTTTTTTGATATACAGCTTCTAATTTTTTGGTTTCGGTTCTTAGAGCATCGAGCTTTTGAATTATTTCTTTTTGTTCAGCTATCTTTTTAGGATATGAAAACTTAATACTTCTTATCAATGGCATATTTAAACCACGTCTATCATTCCCACTATCTCCAGTCATTTTTCTAATTTCTTCATATCTTCCTTCAAGATTTGAGTAGACTAATTCGGGTAATAATGATTTTTCATCATTTGGATAAATTGAAACCAATGACTGATTACAAGTAGCTTTAGTTCTAAGCATTGCAACTGTTCCCCGAGTTTTACCTTGCCCATTTAGAGCAATTAATACCGAATTAACAGGCAAGAATCTTGCATTTGAATTATTCAAACCTAGTTCAGTTATTCGACCAGCACAGTCATTAATTACCTTTTGATTAATATCGCCTGATACAAGCCATTTTATTTCACCCCCTTTATAATACTCAGATTTACTTGTGCTAGGTGTCCCTCCCGTTTGAAGATAACAAGATTCGCCAATTGTGGCATTTACCCATCCTTCCCCTTTATTCTTAAATACCCCTAGCAAATAACTCTCAAAAAGTTCTTTAGCATTCTTCAGGTTTTGTTCGGCATTGGCTTTTGCTTTGGCTATGGCGGCAAAGGCTTTATCTAAAATGGCTACTATGCGTTGTTGTTCGGGGAGTGGGGGAAGAGGGATTTCAAAATTTCTTAAATACCCTAAACCAACAAATTTTTGAGTTGCGCCTTTAGCATCTTTAGACATTTTACCAATCACAATAGCTGAATCAAGATAGTATTTCAAAAAATAACTGTCTTGGTTTTTTGGTACTTTAAAAAGAGCTACATTTTTAATTGTAAAGTCTGGTTTGTCTATTATTACAATTGGATTCCCAATAGTTCCTATCATGGCAAACAAAATATCTCCTATATCAACTTTACTTCTTTTATTGATATTGATATAATCTTGTTCCGAGATATAATTTACTTTGTCATAGTTTAGTCTGTCATTTTTTAAATTCTTAGACGTAATTAATGCATATCCTTCTTTTATGTATTTAGGAGAATCATGTGTTCCATCTCTTACATCATATACTTTACCCAATTTTTTTATTTCCCAACCTTTCTTCATATCAGTTTCAGAATTGAGTTCAAAATGATTTCATTTTCATTATCAAGTGCCTTTATTTCCCATTCAAATGGTACATTTTGTGCGTAGCTTTTCAATATGCTAAACGCCTCGCTCTGTGATAACTGTATTTTTTGTATATTCATAGCAAACCCTCCGATTTAAGTTTAGCCATGACTTTAATCACAGATTGTGATATCAAACTTTGTTTTTCTGATATCACAGATTGTGATATCAAGTTGGCAAACTCTTCTGCTGTGAGTTGAAACATAAAATCATCAGGGAATCGTTCTCCATTTCTTTTTACAGCCTGATTTAATGCCCTTGTTTCAACAGTATATAATTCGGCTAAATCGCTGTCGAGCATAACTTGCTTATCTCTAACAGGATATATTCTATTTTGAATTTCCGAAAGCTTTAAAATCTCACTCATAACAGTTCTATTATTGAGTTTAGAATGATTTCACTTTCTTTATCAAGTGCTTTTATCTCTTTTAGTATCTCTTTTGGTTTGCGCAATGCAGCTTCTTCTTTTTTGTTGGGGTTTTTGGCACTTAGGTCAAAAGTGTTTAAGTCAATATCTTTAATGTTAATGCTCCAAGAGTTTAAACTTGTGGCAGTCCCTTCGACTCCGCTCAGGGCAAGTTTTTGAAGCATTACAAATTCAGCCAAATCATTTTCATTCAATGGGGCGGTTTTGCCTAAGTTTCTATCCAAATTTAGTTGGTAAAACCAAGTCTTTTTAGTTGCGCTTCCTTTTTCAAAAAACAAGACTACTGTTTTTACGCCTGCACCTGTAAAAGTGCCTCCCGGTAAATCTAAAACTGTATGCAAATTACAGCTTTCTAAAAGTAACTTTCGCAAACTAACAGATGCATTGTCGGTATTGCTTAAAAAAGTATTTTTAATAACAACACCTGCTTTGCCACCTGCTTTTAGAATTTTAATAAAGTGCTGTAAGAAGAGTGAAGCAGTTTCGCCAGTTTTTATAGGGAAGTTTTGTTGTACTTCGGCACGTTCTTTTCCTCCAAAAGGAGGATTAGCCAGAACTATATCGTAACGGTCTTTTTCCTGTATGTCGCTTAGGTTTTCGGCAAGTGTATTGGTATGCACAATGTTAGGTGCTTCAATGCCGTGCAAAATCATATTCATAGTGCCAATAATGTATGCCAATGATTTTTTCTCTTTACCGTAAAAGGTTTTTTTCTGTAAGGTAGTTACATCGGAAGTTGTAAGTTTTTTACTTTGAGACAAATAGTCAAAAGCTTCAACCAAGAAACCGGCCGAACCAACTGCACCATCGTAAATGGTGTTTCCAATTTCGGGAGCAACTACTTTTACAATGGTTTTTATCAGTGGACGTGGTGTGTAGTATTCTCCACCATTACGACCGGCATTTCCCATATTTTTAATCTTGTCCTCATAAAGGTGACTCATTTCGTGCTTTTCGGCATGAGTGCGAAAACGGAGTTCATCAATTCGGTTAATGACTTCACGTAAATTATAGCCACTTTGGATTCTGTTTTTTAATTCGCTAAAGATTTCACCAATCTTATATTCAATAGTATCTGGGCTTTCAGCAGAAGTCTTAAATTTTTTGAGGTAAGGAAAAAGTTGAATATTTACAAAATCAGCTAAGTCATCACCTGTTAAAGCTTTGTGATGGTCGAGTTTTCCATTACCATTCCCTTCGTTTCCATTCAGGGCAAGCTTAGGAGAAGCCCACACATTCCATTGGTATTCAGGAGCAATGATATTGGTATATGATTTGCCAGTTAGTTCGGCAGCTGTTTTTTTGTCTTTTTCAAGGTCATCGAGATATTTCAAGAACAACACCCAAGAGGTTTGCTCTACATAATCTAGTTCGCTTCCACAACCGGCATCTTTGTGAAGTATATCGTCAATATTTTTAAAAGTTTGTTCAAACATATTTTTGGGTCAAGTTTTATTATTTGATTGTGCTACAAATATAATCTTTATAAGTGTTTTAGCAGGTAAGAAAAGATGGGTTTTACGAACATTGGATTTGGAGCATGAACAAGTTGGGGTTATAAAGGAATATTGTAGTCATGCGTTTATTAATCTATTTTATTTGAAAAAAAGACGGTATTATTATGCCTGTAATTTAAAACATTGTTGTCAATTTTGTGTATATGAAATTCATCTTTATCTCCACCTTGGCTTATAATAACAATTTTATTCCCCAATTCTAAATACTTCCAAGTACCTATTGTCGTTTTTCCATTTTTTCCCCTATAAATGAAATTTTGATTTTCTTCAAATGTAATTAGACCATTCTGATTTTCCCAATTGCCAATAAAATGTTTAGGAAGAATGATTTCATATACTTCTGGATTAGATATTCTTTTCTTAATATCTTCAATTATTTGACTTTTTAGCAATTCTATTTTTTCATTAAATTCATTTTCTGTAAAAAGCTTCTGATTGTATAATTCTACAAGTTTTCCATATCGGTCTGATTTTTTAACTTTTTGGGTTATAATTTCTTTTTTTTAAATTGATATTATAAATGATTTATTTTCGACGAAATGACTTTTTTTTATATTCAGTCAAAGATTTTCAAGAATTTCGTCTATTTCCTCTTTAGTTTTACCAAGAATTATTTGCAGATTTGCAATCATTTCTTCTTTTTTGCCTTTTGCAAACAATAAATCATTGTCTGTTAGGGCAGCAAATTTCAGTTTGAGTTTGCTTTTCTGCAGATTCCAGTTTCCTATAAATTCCGTATTGTCCATTTTTAATTATTGAAGTAATAATTTTTTACTATGCAAAAGTAGTTTTAGCCATGCAGTAAAGTATTATATAACTTTAGAAAGAAGTTACATAATTCACACATTATCAATAATAATACTTCTATTTTGTATATGATTAATATTTGAGGGGTTGATGTTAGTTATCGGAACATCAAGTAAATACATTAGTTTGAAATATAGCTCAAAATTGCTTTATGAAAAAAATCAAGATGGATATTTTTATCCATCTTGATGAATTGGCGGAAATTTTATCATTTCCGGAAGTCCTGGGAATTAAGCTTCGTCTTTTGTAGTGCGTATAAGGCTAATGCCTGCAAGAAAGAATAAAAGGCCTAGTAATCCATAAATTAGAAGTGCCTTAAAATTATCTGAACCATTAACAAATATTATAGCAGCGTATATTAGAGCTCCTATTCCTAAAGCAGTTAGCAATGCGCCAAAAATTCTTTTTAGATTCATAATTATAATTTAAATGTTACTCCAAATTTTCCACCTGAAAACGCATTTCCACCGCCAAATTCAAGATTTATTCCAAACTTGTCAGTAAAATAATATCTGCCACCAATTTGAGCACCATAACCTAAACCGGAAACATGATCGCCGGGATAAAGGTCATCAGATGACCAAACATAAAAACCTAAATTTAAACCGGCATAAAAATCCCAATTTTGTGGAATATTCATTACACTGTTAAAATGATAATTTGCATTTCCTGAGAAACCCATTACACCATGATTATAATAAACATCGTTCCAATGCTCACGATAAGCGCGGTAGGAGAATTCTGCACCAAGGGTTATATCTCTATGGATGCTATAATCGAATCCTATATAAAAGGGAACGCCCCATTCTGATAAACCAACTCCTATATTAAGTTGAGTTCTGCCAACCGGCAAAGGACTTTGACTATATGCACTTACTGAGAAAAACAGCATAACTGTGGTAACTAATAATAATACTTTTTTCATACTTATATTTATTTATTATTTCCTACTCTTTTGGCTTTTCAGTTACGCCTCGTTTTTAAAATGGTATCTGAACTCCATTTTTATTAATTTTTTCTGCTTATATGTGATTGTTAATAAACATATAAAATATTATATAACAATTAATTAGCATCAAACCCTAAAGATTACTATCCATTGCATATACAAGAAACCATTTTTTATCAATCAACTCAAATCTATATTCTGAACCAAAAGATGAATCTTTAAGCCAAAATTTCTGTGTAAATGCATTTTCAGTCTTTTTATATTCTATCTTAAATTGCGAGGTATCAATATCATAAATCCTTGCTTTCATTAAAGGCCAATTATCTTTAGTCCACACTTTTTTATTTGTTACATCCATATTAACTCCTTTTAGTGGAAAATTAATCCTTGATATTTGAAATAAGGAATCAATGTGAAACCTATCATAAAAGCCACTAAAATCTTCGATTGAAGCTTTTGAGTCGATAAATTTTGATGCGCTTTTATTTGATGATTTGCAGTTTAGCAATAAAAATAAAATCAAGCATATTGTAAAACCATGAACAAAAATTCTTTGAGTATTTTTCATGTGTTTATATTTTTTTAATTTAGCAGATAGCCTGTCCCAATCACAAAAGTTAATCAATAGGTAAAGATGCAATACTTTGAATTATATATCATTACAAAACTTTGGGAATAAGTTACATTATTCACACATTTTATGTTAAGCAATTCAAAATCTTATCGATAATTATTTCTTCTTATTTTTTTCTTCTTCCAACTTTTTTGCAGCTTCCCTTTCTTTTCTTTTAAAATAACCTTTAAAAAGAAAATTTTCTTTGGCTGCATTCAAATTTTCATCTAAACCTTTACTGCTACTTTTAAGGTTCGAAATGATATCGTCAATATTTGAAGCAATTTCCGTGTCTTGTATTAATCTGCCAATAGTTCCTTGCCCACTATTTATTTTAATCATAATCTCTGCCAACTGATCTGCAGTTATTTGTAGGCTGGCCATAATATCATCTGTTTCAATAGGTTCTGTAGAAAAAATATACTGCTTGTTTTCTATTATAGGAGCTTCATCACTTCCTTGAGAAATTATGATAAGTCGGTCACCTATAATTCCGGAAGAGCCTATGCCTGCTCTGCTATCAGTTTTAATAAATTGCTGAACATTTTTTCTAATTAGCATGTCAACACTTACAGTTGAGTCATTAATTATTTGGATATTATCGACAGTACCAACAGCGATTCCTGAGAAACGGACATTGCTTCCAACTTCTAATCCACTTACATTGTAGAAAGTTGTAGTAAGTCTGAAAACAGGATTAAATAAGTTTTTTTGTTTTCCGATTATAAATATGGCAAGTATAAAAATTGCTAATCCTCCGGCAATAAATAGTCCCAGCCGCACTTTAAATTTTTGCGAGTAAGTATCCATAATATTTTATTTTTAAGAATTGTGACATTTTAGGTGGCTATTTAAAGAATGATTTAATTAAGGTATCAGATGATTGTTCAAAGGATTCAATAGTTCCTTCTTTATAAACTGAACCATCTTGCAGCATAATAACACGGTTAGCATTTGTGCGTGCACATGCAATGTCGTGCGTGATAATGATTGAAGATGTTTTATATTTTTTTTGAATTGCATTGATGAGTGTGCTTATTTCGTCTGATGTTACCGGGTCAAGTCCTGTGGTTGGTTCATCGTAAAGCATTATTAAAGGATCGAGTATTATTGTTCGTGCCAAGCTGATTCGTTTACGCATTCCTCCTGATAATTCCGATGGCATTTTATTTATAGAATCAGCTAAACCAACATTTTCCAATACTTCAATTACTTTTGCGTCAATTTCTTTTTGATTAAGATTCTTTTTTACTCTTTTCAGTGGAAATTCCAAATTTTGTTTTACCGACATAGAATCATACAAGGCTCCACCTTGAAAAAGAAAACCTATTTTCTCTCTCAATTTACCCAAATCATTGCTGTTTAGTTTACTTACATCTTCTCCAAGTACATTTATTATTCCACTGTCGTGATTAAGTAAACGAACAATACATTGAATCAAAACAGATTTTCCTGTTCCGGATTTACCAAGCACAACTAAATTTTCTCCTTTAAAAAGTTTTAAAGAAAAGTCTTTCAATACATCTAGTTTTCCAAATGATTTTTTAAGATTATTTATTTCAATAACCACTTCACCATTTTTCTTATGAATGAAGGACTTAGTTAAATTTTCTGTTTGTTCCGGTTTCATAATATTAGCATATCAGTAATTTGAACTGCAATTAAATCAACAATTATCACAAGTAGCGATGCCAATACAACAGCAGAATTTGCAGCAACACCAACACTTTCTGTTCCTCGTCCGGCATGGTATCCTTTGTAGGTTCCTACCAATCCAATAACTGCTCCGAAGAAAAATGTTTTAATGATTGCAGGGAATAAATCAATAAATTCAACATGTTTAAATGCCTGTGAGAAAAATAGAATAAACGATATATCGCCTTTAATGTTAGCGCCTGCCCAGCTTCCTAGAATACCAATTGCATCAGCATATAATACCAATAAAGGAATCATAAGTGTTGCGGCTAAAACTCTGGTAACAACTAAAAATCGCATTGGATTTGTGGCTGATACTTCCATTGCATCAATCTGCTCCGAAACTTTCATTGAACCTAATTCTGCGCCCATGCCCGAACCAATTTTTCCTGCACAAATAAGTGCAGTAATAACCGGTCCCATTTCTCTAATCAGAGAAACGGCTACCATTCCCGGAAGCATTGAAACTGCTCCGAAATCAACAAGTACCGGCCTCGATTGAATAGTAAGCACTAAACCCATTATGGCGCCTGTAACTGAAATAAGGGGCAATGTTTTATATCCAATTTGGTAGCATTGACGTAAAAATTCTTTGAATTCAAAGTCGCGAGTAAAGGTTTCTTTTAGTATACGATTTAAAAACAAGAAAACATTTGCGACACCAGTAAAAAAGTTATTTGCTATTTCAGCTATTGTAATAGTTTTTTCACTGAGTATAGCTGATTTCTCAATTACCTTCCGAAACTTAGGGGTAACTTTTCTTGCAAGAGTGCTTTTCTTCATATTAAATTGTAATTAAAGCGATTCAATGATTTTGAATAATTCTCGTTTAGTTCTGCCCAAAGTAATTTGAAGCTTTCCAAGCATTTCATCTTTTTTACCTTCTTCAAACAATAAATGCTTGTCAGTCAACACTGCAAATCTTAGCTTTAGTTTGCCTTTTTGCTCATTCCAGTTTCCTTTAAGTTCTGTTATGTTTGTCATATTATTTGAATTTTTTTATGATTTTTTTCACAATACAAATGTGAGTTAGAAAACGCCTAAAAGTGTTACATTTCTTTAGAAAAAAGTTATATGATTCACATATTTAATAAGTGGTGTTTAAATAGTATCGCTACTTTGGATAATTGTCAATTTCTAAAACAATAGTTGAAACAGAGGTTTCGCAAAGTATTGATATAATTTAACTTTGATCTTTGAGCACACTCTGAAAAGTTCTTTTTTCGCCATCCGCGAAGGGATGTTTTTGTGGCATTTTCTTGTTTTTTTAACTTTTCGAGTTGACTTATTTTTGATTAATTAAGCTAAATAAATGATATAAAAATGGCACATATACAAACCTTATTTTTGCTCTTCAACATTATGCCAAAGGCATCCCTTCGGGAATAGCTTATAATTAACAATCAGAATATGACCATATTACCTTATTTCTTGAAAATTATTTCGATCATCATTCCATCTGTTATTTTGTTGCATCACACAGGTTGAAAATTTATTGAATCCCAATAATTAAAAAACATTTTAAGATTGTACCTTATATAAATTAAAGAATATTAGTGTTGAGCACAGTCGAAATAAGGTTAAATTTTATATAGAATTTGAATGCTACTCCCGAAGGGATGCCTTTGGCATAATGTTA
>CAZTST010000140.1:0-10337 GCA_964616585.1 uncultured Draconibacterium sp. | reverse complement strand
TCGTCTTTAATGTCGATAAATATGTTCATATCAATTACCGCAATAATTTTATTACTTAATTCATAATCAGAAATTTGAGATAATAAGTCATTTTGGTAGTGTGGAAACCACCAAATTGTTAAAGGCAACGCTTTCTTGCTTCTTCCAGTTTTTTCTTTTACTGGGACAAAATTAAACCGTTCCCAAACGTGGTCTATCCCATAGTCGTTTCTACAACTCAGTTTAATTCCTTCGAATTGTTTTGTGTTTTTTTTCAGGTAGTTAATTAATCTGGATGCAACATTCCTTTTTCTATGTTTTTCATTAATGCAACAATGAACTATTGTTACTCTATTGTATGAAACTCGATAAAGCAAATAACCTAATAATTCATAAGTATCGTCCTCAAATGCACCAATTAATTGTTTTTGCTTGGCATATTTTTCAAATGCAACATAAGGAAGAAATCCAAGTGTTTTGGCATTAGCATCTCCCAATTCAACTGCATTCTTGAATTCTGCTGATGTGATATTATTTATTAGTTCTATTATCAAATTAAGCTATTTTTAAAGCGAATGGTGGGTTTTTAGAAATTTGTTTTTCAGTTTATAGCCAACTTTTAAATATACATTGCATAATTTCAGCGTTTTATACCTATCAAAGGTAAACTATTTTTATTGCAATTCATTGAGCTTGTTTTTCATTTTTAATAATAAAAAGAAGGAAAATAAAAAAAGCGGCTCAAAGACCGCTGTTATTTTATAATAATACTTGTGCATAGATATTACTCAAAGGCTATAAGCTACTACCAACTCTTAATAATTCCCTGAAGCAGTAGCTCCGGTAACTATAGCCACACTGCCACCAGCTCCAATACGATTGGCTCCTGCATTAATCATCGCAACAGCAGTTTTATAATCGCGGATACCGCCACTGGCTTTTACACCAATTTTAGGACCCACAACTCTTCGCATCAAGGCTACATCTTCAACGGTGGCTCCAGCTCCTGTAAAACCTGTGCTGGTTTTTACAAAATCGGCACCTACTTTTTTGGAAATCTCGCAGGCAATTACTTTTTCAGCATCAGTTAATAAAGAAGTTTCTATAATGACTTTCAAGATTGTTGTACTTCTGCAAGCTCTTTTAATTGCACGAATATCTTCCTCAACTAATTTTAAATTTCCAGATTTTAATGCGCTGGTATTGATTACCATATCTATTTCGTGAGCGCCGTTCGCGATAGCATTTCTTGTTTCAAAAGCCTTGCTGCGAGTATCCATTTCGCCCAAAGGAAATCCTACAACAGAACATACTTTTACGGATGAGCCTCTTAATTTTTTGGCTACATAGGGAACCCAGGAGGAATTCACACATACCGACATAAATTTGTACTCCAAGGCTTCTTTGCAAAGTTGTTCAAATTGGCTTTCGGTAGCTCCTGGTTTGAGTAAAGTATGATCAATTAAACCGGCTAATTCCTGAGCTGATATTGTTGTAGAGGAAGTTTTCTGATTAGGCGAAACGCCTTTAGCAGCACTACCACTTTTTTCAAGTTTAGCAAGTATCTCTCTCGTAATTTTTTCAATCAATTCGTTTTCGTCCATCTTTAATTACATTCGTTCAATTGACATCATTTTATTTATTCTTGGCCAATGCCTTCCACCTTCAAATCGAGTTTCAAGCCATAGTTTACTCATGCTGCACAAATCCGAAATGGAGTGTTGCAGCGTTCCCATGGTCAATACATTGGCATTGTTGTGTTCGCGACTGTTTTTAATTGTTGATTCATTCCAGCACAAAGCCGCGCGCGCACCCTTTACTTTATTTGCAGCCATCGATGATCCTATTCCGGCAGCATCCAGCATAATTCCTCTTTCGCATTCGCCGCTTACCACTTTTTTGGCTACTGCCTGTGCAAAATCGGGGTAATCCACTTTATCCTTGCTATTATTCGTTCCAACATCAAATACCTTATAACCAACAGCCTCGAGGTAAGTTTTTATCGCTTCCTTTGCATCATATGCACCATGATCAGCGCCAATAGCGATTCGTTTTACGTGGTCTTTTAAAGTAGTATTTTCGTTAGTAGCCATATCTTTTTGTGTGCTGCCAGAATTTCTTCTGTTTTTAGATTGCAAAGTGGCAACCTTGATTCTTCTGCTTGTATTTTTTATCATTTTGAAATTTCATCAACAATAGCCGCAACAACCGTTTTCACGGTTAAAGCATCTTCGTCGTTAATAACCTGACGAGCTGAGTTGCCTTCCTCAATGGTTAAAACAAGATCGCCAACTCCTGCCTGAACAGCGTCGATAGCCAGAAAGGAAGTCCCAACCGGCTTTTCATCAGCATCAATTGGCTGAACAACGAGTATTTTTCTCGATTCGTAGCCTTTGGCCTTGGTATCCGAAACCACTGTTCCTATAATTTTTCCTAGCCTCATTTGCTTTCTGTAAGATGAATATCGTCAACTATTCCCATCACGGCTGCATCGCAAGGGTTCATTTCTTTTTCGATGATGCGGCTTGCTTCTTTCGATGTTTCGAAATAGATAATTTGTCCAATGTCTGATTGAAGCGTATCAACGGCAACAAGAACATCGCCTGCCGATTCGAGCTTTTCGTTCAGGGGTTGAACCAAAACCAGTTTCAAGCCCTCAAAAGATTCAACTTTTTGGGTACTAATTACTCTACCGATGATTTTTCCAAACTTCATAATCCAATTAAATAATTCTAAAAAAATCGACCAAAGTACAGCGTCTTTCGCGTGTGAAAGTTCTGGCTCTTGTAACACCTTCGCCCGTAGGGCTGGCAATAGTAAAAGAAGCAAAACCGGCTCCGCCGTTACCCAATCCGGCATAGCTTGGACCGTTTTTAATAAAAATGGAACAGTCCATCACTTTTGCCATTTTACTAAGTGCGGCAATATTGTGCGAATGCATGATAGCGGTATGTCGGAATCCGTGTTCGCATCTAACAGCCAAATCGATGGCATCGTCAACGTTTGGAACACGAACCAAAGGCATTACAGGCATCAATTGTTCTGTCCACACCAAGGGATGATTTGCATCTACTTCGCAGAGCAATAAGCGCGTAGAATCAGGAACATTTAAACCTATCGCTTTTGCGATAAAGGAAGCGTTTTTACCCACAAAGTTTTTGTTGGCGGCTCCTTCGTGCCCTGGCCGACCCGGATCGGCAATGACCAATTCCGTAACTTTTTTAATCTGATCAGGCGTTAAAATATAAGCGCCATTTTTCTCCATTTCAACTTTGAGTTGATCGGCAACCGATTCAACAACAATCGTTTCTTTTTCGCAGATGCAAATCAGGTTATTATCGAAACTTGCTCCATTCACTATATCTTTTCCTGCTTTCACTAGGTCGGCAGTTTCGTCAACAACACAAGGAGGATTTCCAGGACCCGCGGCTATGGTTTTTTTCTCCATTTTCATCGCTGCTCTCACCACGCCGGGACCACCTGTAACCACAAGCATGGCCACTTTTGGATGACTCATCATGGTATTGGCCGACTCGAGTGTTGGAACTTCAACTGTAGTGATTAAGTTTTTAGGTCCACCAGCTTCTACAATGCCTTTGTTAAGAAGACTTACCAAAAGATTGGATACTTTTTTAGCAGCAGGATGTACATTGAATACAACAGAATTTCCGGCTGCTATCATTCCAATGCAATTGCTGATAATGGATGCTGTTGGATTGGTGCTGGGTGAGATAGAGCCAAGAACCCCATAAGGAGCATGTTCTACCAATGCCAGACCATGATCGTCGGAAAAAGTCTCTGGTATAATATCTTCTACGCCAGGCGTTTTTTTTATAGCGAGCTCGTTTTTTATCACTTTGTCTTCCCAACGACCCATGCCTGTTTCTTCCATAGCCATTTTTGAAAGTAAGACGATATTATCAGTTGAAACTTTCCGAATGCTGGCAATAATGTCTTTACGGGTTTCCAGAGTAAGTTTGCTTAGCTCATGAAAAGCCACTTCAGCAGCAAGAACAGCCTGATCCATAGTAGGGAAAATCCCTACTTTTTCTACCGGACTGCTTTTGTCGGCATTCAGTTTGATATCCTGCAATGCTTCACGAACTAACTGACGTATATTTTCTTCTAAATGATCCATTTATTCTATTCTTATTTCATAAAGAAAGGCTTGGTTTCTTTGTGAGGTTGTGGAATGATGGTTTGCATACCCAGGAGATTTTTCTCGCTGGCTTTCGCAGTACCTGCTTTAACGGCCGATTGCACAGCATCCAGACTGCCCATAATTTTAACATAGGATTTGCCACCATAACCATCGGCCAATCTGATTTCAATAATTTTTACACCACCAGATTTGGCAGCACTATCGGCAGATTCGATGCCGGAAACGATGGATAAAGTTTCGATGATTCCAATGGTATCCCATTCGCCAATATTGAGTGTATTTCCGATAGCCGGAATTACATCCGGATGAACTTGTGGTAGAAAAAGTTTATCAACGATATAAACGCCTCCTGTTTCATAACCTGCTTTGTAAGCATATTCTACAGAGGCAACATCGCCACTAAAGATGACCAGATATTTTCCTGAACTGATAGTTCGGGCATCGATAATTTGAATTGGCGCAACTTTAACCATTTGGTCAAGTGCCTGAAAACCAATCACAATACTGCTAAACTCTAAGGCTCCGAGAACAATTATATTTTCTTTGGCTGTCATTTTTTGTATATCACTTTATCGCTTTCGTCAATCATATCAATAATCCCGACAATGATTGCATCTACGGCTTTGTTTTTGGTTGTTGGAGTTTCGCGTGCCGAAGTACTTTCGGAAATCATAACCATTTCGTCGTTTCCCGCACTTACTAAATCAAGGGCGACTAAAAAATCGTTTTTAAGCTTTCCTTTTTGATCGCATTTATTCACTAATAAATAGCGGCCTCCCGAAATTTCAATAGCATTCGAGCTACTTGTAATTGTTCCAACAACTTTTCCTAGAATCATCTGCCTTTTTTAATTTTTTTGATAGGTAAAGTTTCCGTTTTGCTCAATTACATCAACAATGGCAATCACTGTTGCATCGGTAGGCAAACCAAGCGTAGTTTCTGCCAGACGTGCGCTGCTTCCTGAAACGTAAAATACAATTTCGTCTTTGCCGGCTCCAACGCCATCCATGGCAACAACAAAATCGTTCTTACCTTTTAGACTGATGGGATCGATTTTCTCAAGCAATAATAGCTTGACCCCCTCCATTTTTGCAGCTTTCTGACTAGCGACTACAGTACCTGTTACCCTTGCTAAAATCATCTTGTATTATTTTTGACGACCTAAAGGCAATGCCATATCAACATTGGCGTGTGGACGAGGAATGACATGGCTTGAAACGATTTCGCCAACTTTTTCGCCAGCTGAAAGGCCTGCATCGATGGCGGCTCTTACAGAGGCAACATCGCCACGAACGATAGCAGTAACGTAACCACCACCCGTTTTTTCATAACCAATTAATTCTACTTTCGCAGCTTTAACCATTGCATCGGAGGCTTCTACCATAGCGGCAAAACCCCGTGTTTCAATCATTCCTAATGCTTCTGAACTATTATCAGCCATAATTTTATCTCCTATATTTAATTTGATTAATAATCTTCTCTTCCTGAAATTTCGGATAAACGTTTTTCAACGATAGTCTTACATTCCAGAACTTCGGCTTCTTCGCCACTAATATAAACTCTGCCAAATTTACCAAAACCAATAACATCGATGATTTTGATGTTGGCTGATTTTTCTGCTTCATTAGCAGCATAATATGCATAACCGGCAGGTTCCATTTCTAAAACGTAAAGCGTTTCTCCCTTTAATAACATGCTGCCGCGACGGCTTCTGTTGATTAATTGAGCATGATGATCGGCAACGTTTTTAATCAGTTGGCTGGTAAGAATACGAGGTTTAATTCTGTTTTCTAAGCTTTGGTTGATGGCTGTTAATACAGCTTCTCCGGCCATACGAGTATCGCCTTGATCGTCTGAATGCACTTCAAGCATTCCATAAGCGCGCTCCACAATCTGAAGCCCTGGTCTGACATTTGTTGCTTTGATGGCGATATCGGTTAAAGCATTTATTTCGATACCGGGAGCAATCTCGATAATGCAGCTTGATTGTCCGCCTACAGGAAGAAAACCACTTGAAACACTCGAAATATACGAAGCCATTTGTGATTGCAGTGAATCCAAGAAGATATAAGTTCTCAGATCGATATTTGATTTAGATTCCTTCATCTGATTTTGGGTTATTTATTTTTCCCCAAAGGCAGGGCTGAATCCACATTTTGATGCGGTCTTGGAATAACATGAGAAGAAACAATTTCGCCTACTTTTTCGGCAGCACGTAATCCGGCATCAACGGCAGCGCGAACAGAAGCCACATCGCCTCTTACAACAGCTGTAACATAGCCGCCACCTGTTTTTTCATAGCTAACCAATTCTACATTGGCAGCTTTTAACATGGCGTCTGAAGCCTCTACCATTGCTGCAAAGCCTCTGGTTTCAATCATGCCAAGAGCCATCATTTCGTTATTTTCCATACTTTTTTATTTTTTATTAAAACTTCATAAATCTTAAATCGTTAATCCTTGTTCGACATTCAATATTTTATAATCTGATTTAAGAACAAGGAACGCCGATTAACGAATACTGATTTAAAAAGGGATAGTTCTTCTATTTATTTAAGTTTTTTTTGTGCAGTCTCTATACTTTTTACAAAAATTGCTATTAGTTCATTATTCTCCTTTTTGGCTTTTTCTATTTTTGCTTCTAACTTATATAATTTGGCTTTGTGAATTATTTTCAAGCAGACAAATGTCTCTCTTAATTCTTTCAAAACAATTTTCATTTTGTGAATAAAATCTTTACTCGATTCGCCGCTTTGAGCTTCGCCATAATTTAATGCAACAGAGGTGCCTGAGCGAACTATTTGCCCTGATAAGTGATTCCCTGCTTTTGAATTAGGCATTTCATTGACTATTTCAATAATTAAAACAGAAAAATCAACTAATCTATCTTCTAGATCAAATTTATTCATTTTGTCAATATTTCAATATGATTAAATAGCTACTCATCTTATGATATACTATTTAATATTAACTTCCTGTGTAAAAGTTGAGCCAACAAATATAGTGAATTTTGCTATATTGTAGCATCAATCGAAATGCATTAATAACTAAAAATGATTGAAACAAAACGAAAAAAAACTTAAAGCCCCTCTGTTTTCCATTCAAAGCTCTCTATTAGTTTCTGTATGTCTTCCTGCAGAAAATCAATAACCGGAGCTAAAGAATCATTGTTAGGGCGGACGTTAAAATAAAGGGCGCCTCGTAAAAAATGATGGGTACTATCGGTTAAATAAAATTGAAAAGGAGAGGCCGCATCAACACCTATGATTGAATATGTGGCTCCATAAACTTTTTTGTCTTTGTTAATGAAGAGTTGTTCGTTAATAGCATTTGCTTTTGGTATATGCTTGTTAATCAGCTTATGAGCATCATCAAGCAAAGCGGATAAATTACCATCAACTGTTTTATAGCTCAGATGAACTTTTGCATTAAAAGAGGGAAAATTAAGATTTGTCCAGTATTTTTCTGCCATAGGATGGGTATCATTTTCCAATTGAGAATATACGGGTATATCGAAAGTGTATGGAAGATCATTTTGAATTTGAACATAAGCTTTATCGGGCAATTGAATTCTAAAATAGCCGCGAGGTTTTGGCTGGAAATAATCGTTGCAAGACGAAAACATTAATATTCCAACAAATGCAAATGCTAAAAAAAAATGTTTTATACATTGCGTTTTATTACAATTCATCGGCAATTTCAATTTTAAGTTTTTTTATCCGTCGGTTATCAAGAGACTCAACAGTAAATATAAAATTATGATGAACTACTCGAGTGCCCTTTTTTGGAATATTACCGTAGAGCTCCAAAAATAATCCTGCAATACTATCAAAATCGCCGCCAACTTCATAAAATATTTCATCATTTATTTTCAACACTTTACAAAAATCGATAATGGAAGTTTTTGCAGCAAAGATGTAAGTCGTGTCATTAATCATTTCATAATCAATATCATCATCATAAACATCAAACTCATCGCTAATTTCGCCTACAATTTCCTCTAAAACATCTTCGAGGGTGATAATGCCTGACGTGCCACCATATTCGTCAACAACTATTGCTAAATGAATTTTCTTATGACGGAACTCATCTAGCAATTCGTTTATATGTTTATTTTCAGGAACATAAAAAGGAGAGCGCAGAAGTGTTGACCAGTTGAAATCATCTGAATTATTTAAAAAAGGCAATAAATCTTTAATATAAATAACACCTTTAATTTTGTCAATACTCTCTTCATATACAGGTATGCGAGAAAAGCCTGATACAGAAATAGTTTCAATAAGTTTAAAAAAGGAAGTGTTTATGTCAACTGCAACAATATCCATCCTAACTTTCATAATTTCGCTGGTTTCTATATCAGCAAATTTTGCTATGCCCTTCAAAATGTTTTTTTCTTCTTCGGTAGTATGTTCATCTGTAGATAATTCGATTGCGTGATCTAACTGACTAAGCGAAACCTGATGTCCTTTTTTTGCAATTCGATTGTCGATAATTGCTGTGGAAAGTGAAAGAGCTCGACTTAAAGGACTTAAGATTTTATTTATAAAAAACATTGGAGATGCTACAGCTTTTGCAAAGCTAACATTGTTTTGATTGGCGTATATTTTAGGCATAATTTCGCCAAATAACAACAAAATGAAGGTTACCACAACTACCTGAATAATAAAGCCTAAGACCGGGAAAGTGGAAAAATCAAAATTTTTATTAATAAGATATGCCGAAAGGATAATTATACTCACATTAACGAAATTATTAGCAATTAAAATAGTAGCCAATAAGTTTTTGGGCTTATCTAGCAAGCTGTTTATTCGTTGATGTATTTTATTTTTTTTATCAGAAAGTTCTAGTAAATCGGTTGAGGTCAACGAAAAAAAAGATGTTTCGCTGCCTGAAATCATAGCGGAAAGCAGAACTAAAAAAACCAGCAAAATGAGATAGAATATAAGACTTAAATCCGCAGGAGTTCGGAATATTGTATTAGTAAGTATTAAAAGGGATTCCGAAAGGGGGTCATAATCAGCTGTTTCCAAACTATATTAAGTGTTGATGAATATGCAAAATTACGTTTTTTTTTATATGTAATGGCAATTATAAATTGAAAGCCAAAAGTTAAATTCTAGTTACTTAGATTAATCTTTCGAATTATTAATTTCTAGTTTAAAACCTGTACCGTGAATATTTTTTATAGAAATATCATTATCATAACTAAGTAATTTTCGCAATTTGGCAATAAAAACGTCCATGCTTCTTCCAATAAAATAATCGTTTGAGCCCCAAATTTGTTTTAAGGCAAAATCGCGTGTTACTAATTGGTTTTTATTTTTGCACAACAATTTTAATAGCGCTGCTTCTTTACGAGTTAGAGTTTTGTTGATATTTTCATAGATAAGCGTCATATTTTCATGATCGAAGCGGTATTTTCCAATCTCAAAAATCTTTGGAATAATATCGTGCCGATACTGAACTACGCAACGCTTTAAAATGGCTTCAATGCGCAGACTTAATTCTTCGGTGCTAAAAGGCTTAGTAATATAATCATCGCAGCCCATTTTAAAACCTGTAATGCGATCCTCTTTAAGTGTTTTGGCGGTTAAAAAGATAATAGGAATGTCGTTGTCGAGATTTCGGATTTCCTGCGCTAATGTGAAGCCATCTTTTTTTGGCATCATAACATCGAGTATGCATAAATTAAAAACATCTTCTTTAAATGTACTCAGACCTTCCTCGCCATCTTTTTTTACAACTGTTTCGTATCCAAGCATTTCAAGGTAGTCTTTCAAAACCAAACTCAAGTTAGCATCGTCTTCAACCAATAATATTTTTGCTTTTTTTTCCATTGTTAATTGTTTCGTAATTCATTAAAAGGCAGATATATTTCGAAAGTTGAACCATTTCCAAAGGTACTGTTTAATCGGATAAATCCTCCATGTTCTTTTACCATTTTTTCGGAATAAAATAATCCCAGACCAAAACCTTTCACATCGTGAATATTTCCTGTATGAACGCGATGAAACTGTTTGAAAATATAAGCATGATCGTCTGCTTTAATACCAATGCCTTTGTCTTCAATAGAAATTAATATTCCTTTCTTAATATTTTTTGTGCGAACTGTAATATCAGGTTTATTCGGTGAATATTTATTAGCGTTATCTATTAAATTACTGATGATATTAGTGAGGTGCATTCTGTCGGCTCTA
>CAZTST010000139.1:3796-10381 GCA_964616585.1 uncultured Draconibacterium sp. | reverse complement strand
AAAGCGATCGCTTAACGGAAATTGCTATTATCATCTTTGATGGAGAAAAAATTGTACAAGAGTTTTCGAGTCTGATTAATCCGGAGATAAAAATTCCATATCGGATTACGCAAATGACCGGAATAAACAACAAAATGGTGGATTCGGCACCGAAATTTTATGAGCTGGCAAAAGAGATAGTTGAAATAACTGAAGGCTGCACTTTTGTTGCACATAATGCCGCTTTCGATTATCGTTTTATTCGTGCCGAATTTGAAAGTTTAGGATATAATTACGAACGCAAAACGTTGGATACTATAAAATTAGCTCGCAAATTTATTCCCGGACTTAGAAGTTATAGTCTGGGCAATTTATGCGATGAAATTGGAATAAAAATAAAAAATCGTCACCGTGCAATGGGCGATGCTAAAGCTACTGCTGAACTTTTTAAGCGTATATATCAATTTCAGCCCGATTTGGAAGGAGTTTCTTTAAAAGGTTTGCATTCCAATTTAACAAAAGAAAAAATCGATTCTCTCCCTCAAGATACTGGCGTATATTACTTTTACGATGATAATAAAGAGTTAATATATGTTGGAAAAAGCACAAATATACATAGCCGCATTATTTCGCATCTTAATACTACAACTACTAAAAAAGCTTTAGAGATGAAAAATAGAATTGCAGATGTTGATTTTGAATTATGCGGAAGTGAGTTGGTTGCATTATTACTAGAATCGGATGAAATAAAAAAGAATCTTCCAATTTATAATAGAACTCAAAGACGCAGTTTACATACTTGGGGCTTGTATAATTATGAAAATGAACAAGGTTACAGTTGTTTAACAATCGAGCGTGCTAAAAACACAACTGACACACCTTTGACTTTATTCTCTTCAAAGATTCAAGCACAAGAACAACTTTTTCAGCTTACTGAGAATTATGAACTTTGCCAAAAATTAAACGGTTTATATCATAGTTCAGGGGCTTGTTTTCAGTATGGAATAAAGCTTTGCAAAGGAGCCTGTATTGGCGAAGAAAATGCAGAGGCATACAATTTAAGAGTGGAACAAATAAAGAATTATTTCTCGCTCGATCACGATAATATGATACTAATTGATAAAGGTCGCTCAAAAGATGAAAAGGCCATTGTAATAATTGAAGAAGGAAGCTATCGCGGATTTGGTTATGTTGAGGAAAGTGTTTTAAATCAATCGGCCGAAGATATTAAATCGGGGATTATCAGTTATGTAAATAATCGTGATACTCAGAGCATTATCCGCTCATATCTGCAGCGTAAAAAAGTTGAGCAAATCATCTATTTCTAGTCTATGACGAGTAATCGGTATTCACCTTACTCACAGCATCACATTTTTCCCCATCCCCTTATCTAAATTCAACAGCAAGATTAACTTTGTAAAATGAAAAATACAGAAGATAATTATACCGACAATCATTTCATACACAGAAGTAATTGGTTAAGAGCCGCAGTTCTTGGAGCTAATGATGGAATTTTATCAACCTCTAGTCTTGCTATTGGAATTGCAGCAGCAAGCAATCTTAGAGAACCCATCGTTTTAGCAACTGTCGCTGGATTAGTCGCGGGAGCTTTATCCATGGCTGCCGGGGAATATGTTTCTGTTAGTTCTCAAACCGATGTTGAGCAAGCGGATATCGTACGTGAACAACAAGAATTAGATGAAATGCCTGAAATCGAATTAATTCGTTTGGCCGAAATCTATGAGAAAAGAGGTTTAAAAAAAGAAACTGCAATGACAGTAGCTATAGAGTTAACCAAAATAGATGCTTTAGCAGCTCACATGCGTGATGAGTTAGGAATTAATGAAATGAGCCAAGCAAAACCCATTCAAGCAGCCTGGGCTTCAGGTGCTGCATTTACGGTAGGTGGTATTCTTCCTCTTTTGGTTTCAATTTTCCTCCCATTAGAACATATAGAATATTTTCTATATGGTTTCGCTATCTTTTTCCTTATTATTTTAGGAGCATTAGCCGCTAAAACAGGCGGTTCTAGTATAAGTAAAGCAATAATAAGAATTACCTTTTGGGGTACTGCCGCTATGGGTTTAACTGCTTTCGTTGGTTATTTGTTCAATGTAAACCTTGCCTAATTTGGCTATTGGATGGACAGCTCACCGCTCATTTCTCATCGCTCTCTGCACTCTGCTCCTTGCGCTTTGCTTTTCTTTTTCTTTAGTGGCTTTTGGTGTTTTCGTGTCTTGGTGGCAATTCAAAAAAAAACCACAAGCTTTTTCCCCCAACATTAATCTCCAAAGAATCAATAATGTATATTTGTGATTTACAATGCAAACCACAAACAAATAAAAAACAATGAAAAGAAAACTATTCCTTGTCGCTACCATCATAGCTTTTATCCTTGTTATCGTTGGAAGCTTTATTAATTTCCCAAGCAAGACCGAGAACACCAATCCTCATATTGCCATCAGCACAGAACTCGGAACCATTACCGTAGAACTCTATCCCGAGCAAGCGCCAATCACTGTAGCCAACTTTCTTAGGTATATCGATGAGAATCGTTTAGAGGAAGCAAGCTTTTACCGCACGGTAAGATATGATAATCAGCCAGATAGCAAAGTTAAAATAGATGTTATTCAGGGTGGTTTATACGAAGATAATCATCCTATGATGCTCAATCCAATAGTTCATGAAAATACTGAGCAGACAGGAATAAAACATTTGGATGGAGTTATTTCTATGGCCAGAAATGAACCTGGAACTGCAACGTCAGAATTTTTTATTTGCGTTGGAGACCAAGCCAAACTTGATTTTGGCGGAAACCGCAATAGCGACGGCGCAGGTTTTGCTGCATTCGGAAAAGTTACTGACGGAATGGATATTGTTCATCAAATTCATCAGGCACCTTCCGAAAAACAGTATTTGAATCCTCGAATTAAAATTCTTTCGATTAAAAGGAAATAAAACAAATGTACGGGAGAGCAATAACGATGAGAAAATAGATTAACTACTTTCCCCTTTGTGTAACTTTGTGCTCGACTTTGTGAACCTTTGTGGTCAGCATTTTATTTTACCACAAAGTCGCACTAAGGATTTCACAAAGTCGCACTAAGGAAATTCCCTGCTAAAATAGCTGCGCGTTCTAATCTAAAATAATTAAACCACGGATTTAGGTTTAAATATATTCGATTTCATCAAGATATCAACATATTGCGCCCTTTTATAAGCGTATGGATCTTTAATGTTTTCTCGAGAAAGCGTAGCTCTAAATTCGTCAACAGTAGCATAATCGTTCTTTTCCATCCATGCTTGCACATCGGCTAACATTTTAGTAATGTGACCGATACCATTTTTATAAAGAGTAGTAACTACTTGAACTACATCGGCGCCGGCCAAAAGCATTTTAATAATATCCTCTCCTTCCATAATACCGGTATTGGCTGCAAGACTCATATTTACTTGTCCGGCCAAAAGTCCTACATAGCGCAAAGGCAAACGATTTTCATCGGAAGTAGAAAAATTATAAGGGAAATGCATTTTTTGGCTATTAATATCGATATCGGGCTGGAATAATTTATTAAACATTACAACAGCATCGGCACCTGAACCTTCTATCATATTCACCATGCGTAAAGTATTAGTATAGAACGGACTAATCTTAACTGAAACCGGAATACTTACAGCTTCTTTTACATCGTGAATAATATTTAATTGTTCCTGTAAAACATCATGACCGCTTAAACCAAAGGATTTTGGAGTAGAAAAGAAATTCAACTCAATACCATCAACACCGGTTTTTTCAATTTTTTTTGCATAATCAACCCAAGTGTATTTATAAACACAATTTAAGCTGGCAAAAACAGGAATTTTTACAGCCTGTTTAGCTTTACGCAAATCTTCTAAAAAAACCTGAGGTCCAATCTCACCCATATCGGGAAACAAGGAAATCATTTCGGCATTGCGCTCATTGTAAGCATATAGTTCTTCGCTTGCTTCAAAATTCTCCATTTGAATCTGTTCTTCAAACAAAGATTTGTAAACAATTGCTCCTGCACCTGCCGCTTCCATCTTTTTGAGATTTACAATATCAGTTACCAAATTGCTAGCACCTACGATTAAAGGATTCTTCAACTCGATGCCCATAAAGGTTGTTTTTAACTCGGCCATATTATTACGTTTTTAAAGGTTTTTAAATGAAAAATATTGTCAAAGATACAAATTTTAACATCGTAATTTTATATATAGGTATTTAATCTCCGAAATAATTGGTAAAGATAGATTTAACTGGTTTCTTATTATTTTCATCAAAATAAATTTAAATATACTGTAGTTTTTCGCAAACGATTGAAGAAAAAAGAATAATTCATATCCTTTCTAAATTATCAGATTTTAATCATTCTAAGCCCTGTAATCCGTAATCAAACAGATTTAATTTTGTACTTTTGTACTCCTTTTTCAAGGTAATGCGTATTGTATTAAAAATAAGACCGTTAAATTTATTTTAAAATGAAAAATAAGAAAAAATTTATCACTTGTGATGGTAATTATGCCGCTTCTCATATCGCTTATATGTTTAGCGAAGTTGCAGCCATTTACCCAATCACACCATCTTCAACTATGGCTGAATACATTGATGAATGGGCTGCTTTTGGACGAAAAAACATTTTTGGAGAAACAGTTCACGTTACTGAAATGCAATCTGAAGGTGGTGCTTCAGGTGCTGTTCATGGTTCATTACAAGCAGGTGCATTAACCAGCACATTTACAGCTTCTCAAGGATTGTTGTTGATGATTCCAAATATGTATAAAATGGCCGGCGAACTTTTACCTGCTGTTTTTCATGTGAGTGCGCGTAGTTTAGCTGCCCAAGCGCTTTCAATTTTTGGAGATCATTCAGATGTTATGTCTGCCCGTCAGACCGGATTTGCTTTCCTTGCAACCGGTGGTGTTCAGGAAGTAATGGATTTGGCCGGTATCGCTCACTTAGCAGCTATTAAAACCCGAATTCCTTTCGTTCACTTTTTCGATGGTTTCCGCACATCTCACGAAATCCAAAAAATTGAATATTTCGATAACGAAGATCTGGCAGATTTAATTGACCAAGATGCTTTACAAAAATTCAGAGATTCTGCTTTAAATCCTGAAAACCCTGTAACCAGAGGTACTGCTCAAAACCCCGATATTTATTTCCAGGCACGTGAAGCCGGCAATAGATTCTACGATGCCATTCCCGATGTTGTTGAAGAATATATGCAAGAAATCACAAAAAAAACCGATCGCGAATACCATCCATTCACTTATTACGGCGACAAAGATGCTACTGATATTATTATTGCAATGGGTTCGGTAACTGAAACTATTAAAGAAGTTATTGATTACAAGAACGATAAAGGCGAAAAAGTCGGTTTAATTTCTGTTCATTTATACCGTCCTTTCTCTGCAAAATATTTCTTTAAAGTTTTACCAAAAACTGTAAAACGCATTGCAGTTTTAGACCGCACAAAAGAGCCCGGGGCAAATGGTGAGCCATTATATTTAGATGTACGCGATTTATTCTACGGCAAAGAAAATGCTCCCGTTGTTATTGGTGGCCGTTACGGTTTATCATCGAAAGATACTACTCCCGCTCAAATAATTGGTGTTTATGAAAACTTAGCCTTACCGGAACCAAAGAATCGTTTTACAATAGGTATTGTAGATGACGTTACTTTCTTATCTCTACCTAAAAAAGAAGAAGTAAGTATTGTTCCTAAAGGAACTTTCGAAGCTAAATTTTACGGTTTAGGTGCTGACGGAACAGTTGGTGCAAATAAAAATTCCATCAAGATTATTGGCGATTCAACCGATAAATATGTTCAGGCATATTTTTCTTACGATTCAAAAAAATCCGGTGGTATTACCATTTCTCACCTTCGTTTTGGCGATAAACCTATTCGCTCGATTTATTTGGTAGGAACTCCCGATTTTGTTGCTTGTCACGTACCCTCTTATCTAACTAAATATGATTTACTTAAAGGCATAAAGCAAAATGGTACTTTCTTATTAAACAGCAGCTGGGATGAGGCAACTACTTTAGAGCATCTTCCTGCTAAAATCAGAAAAACTCTTGCTAAGAAAAACATTAGCATGTACATTATCGACGCCACCAGCATTGCTGATGAAATTGGCTTAGGCAATCGTACAAACACAATTATGCAATCCGCTTTCTTTAAAGTATCACAAGTTATTCCTTACGATTTGGCCGTTGAGCAGATGAAAGACTTCATCGTTAAATCTTACGGTATGAAAGGCGAAGAAATTGTGGCAATGAACTTTGCTTCAGTTGATCGTGGCGGTGCTGTTACAAAGGTAGAAATACCTAAAGAATGGGCTAATATTGATGTTGTTGCAGAAGAAGAAAAAGCTGATGCTTCTATTCCTGATTTCATTAAAAACTTCGTAAATCCGGTAAATGCACAAGACGGCGATGATCTTCCTGTAAGTGCTTTTACTAATCGCGAAGATGGAACTTTCCCGGCCGGAACCACTGCTTACGAAAAACGTGGCATTGCTGTTACTATTCCTGAATGGCAGGTTGATAGCTGTATTCAGTGTAATCAATGTTCTTATGTT
>CAZTST010000139.1:0-3786 GCA_964616585.1 uncultured Draconibacterium sp. | reverse complement strand
TGCAATTCGTCCATTCTTAATGAATGAAAAAGAAGTATCAAACGCACCTGAAGGAACAAAAACCCAAAAAGCTATTGGAAAAGCTTTAGCAGGATATGAATTCCGTATTCAAGTTTCAGCTTTAGATTGTACAGGTTGTGGTAATTGTGAGGAAGTTTGTCCTTCTAAAGAGAAATCGCTGATTATGAAACCTCTTGAAAGTCAAATGGTTGAAGCTGATCGCTGGGATTATTTTGCTAAGAATGTTACTTATAAAGATACTTTGCTTGATAAAACCAAATCTGTTAAGAATTCTCAGTTTGCTCAACCATTATTCGAGTTCTCCGGAGCTTGTGCAGGTTGTGGCGAAACTCCATATATCAAAACAATTACTCAATTATTTGGCGAAAATATGATGGTTGCAAATGCTACCGGATGTTCTTCTATTTATGGCGGTTCTGCTCCTTCTACTCCTTATTGTAAAAATTCAAACGGTGAAGGTCCTGCTTGGGCTAACTCATTGTTTGAAGATAACGCTGAATTTGGTTATGGAATGGCAACAGGTGTAAACAAAATCCGTTCTCGAGTGCAATTACGTTTAGAAGCAGCTCTTGAAAAAGGTGTTACTGCCGAAGAAAAAGAAGTTTTCGAAAACTGGATTGCAAGCAAAGAAAATGGAGAAAAATCGAAAGAAGCTTCAGCTAAATTAAAAGAGGTTTTAAGTGCATCAAAAAATGGACTTTCGAAAGAGTTATTAGCTTTAAGTAAATATTTTGCCAAACGTTCGCAGTGGATATTTGGTGGCGATGGTTGGGCTTACGATATAGGATTTGGTGGACTTGACCACGTTTTAGCTTCCGGCGCAGATGTTAATGTATTGGTAATGGATACAGAGGTTTATTCAAATACCGGTGGACAATCTTCAAAAGCAACACCTGTTGCTGCTGTTGCAAAATTTGCTACTGCCGGAAAACGTATTCGTAAAAAAGACTTAGGTGTTATGGCTATGTCTTATGGTTATGTATATGTTGCTCAGGTAGCTATGGGTTCTAGCAATGCGCAATATTTTAAAGCAATTAAAGAAGCGGAAGCTTTCCCAGGCCCATCGCTTATAATTGCTTATTCTCCATGTATTGCTCATGGTATCCGCACAGGTATGGGAGCTACGCAATCTGAATCTAAGAAAGCAGTTGAGGCAGGTTATTGGAGCTTATATCGTTTCGATCCAAGATTGGAAGAAGAAGGTAAAAATCCTTTCCAGTTAGACTCTAAAGAGCCTGATTGGGCTAAATTCAGACCATTCTTAATGAACGAGGTTCGTTATACTTCACTTAAAGCAGCATTCCCTTTGGAGGCAGATGAGTTATTTGTTGCCGCTGAAGATAATGCTAAATGGAGACACAATAGTTATAAGCGTTTTGCTGCTGCTGATTATTCAAAAGACTAAACTAAATAGAAATATTCGAATGGAAAACCGGGAGCTATCGTTTCCGGTTTTTTTTGTTAAAGCCAACTCTACGAGGGTTTTGAATAACTCTACGAGGGTTTTGAACCCTCGTAGAGTTTCAAGGGTTTTGAACCCTCGTAGAGTTTTCTATTAAAATCATAGATTTCAATTTGTTTGGCAATCTGAAAATAACCCAAACTTTTCATTGGTTTGCTTTGTTGTAATTTCTTCCTATTTTTACAAAAAAAACATCCTATGAAAAAATACACAATCATTTTCCTTTTAGGCATTCTATTTGGTTTTACTTCCTGTAAACCTAAAATTGAAAAGCAAGCAGACATTAACAACGAAAAATTACTTTTCGCTACACTTTATGTTCAGCATGCGGCTGAATTTAACGCTTTAAATCATCAAGCGTATAATATTGGCAAACTTCGTTTAAATCAGATACTTAGCTCTATAAAAACAAATAAAAAATTAGCCGTAGTTTTAGATATTGACGAAACCGTTTTAGACAATTCGCCTTTTGAAGCCAAATGTATTATAGAAAATACAAACTATCCAATGTACTGGGCAGAATGGTGTAATCTGGCTAAAGCAGAATCTATTGCCGGAGCGCTTGAATTTATTATATATGCAGCAGATAACGGTGTAGAAATTTTTTATATTTCGAATAGAAAAATGGAATTGTTTGATGTAACTCAAGCAAATTTAATTAGCAATGGTTTTCCTTATGCAGACTCAACTCACTTGCTACTTAGAACAACAGTTAACGACAAAGAACCACGAAGAAATATAGTAAAAGAGAATTTTGAAATTGCTTTATATTTTGGCGATAATTTAGGCGATTTCTCATCTGTGTTTGATAATACAAGCAATGCTATCCGAAATGCATTAGTAGAAGAAAACAAAGACGAATTTGGTTCGAAATTTATTGTTTTACCAAATCCGATGTATGGAGCATGGGATGCTGCAATGTTTAATGATATTGTAGTTGACAATAAAGATTCGGTTTATAAAGCACGATTGAAAAGTTTTTAAAAGAAACATACATCTAAAAAATTATAAAAGTTATTTTTTAATATACACCTCTAAGAAATAAAAACTTGGAGGTTTTTTTGTGCTTATAAAAGAAGTAATTTATTTGACTAGAAAAAGATTGATTATAAGTTATTTATTCTCTATATTTGTAAATATCAATTTATTGAAATCATCCTTGATGGAATAAAAACTAGCATAAGCATATAAAACAATTACGAAAAAAACATTTTGTTTAATCTTAATTTTCAAATCCGTTCTGAAATGAAAGATAATTATTATTCTCAAATTATTAAGGCTGAACCATTTACGCATTTAGATAAGAAATTTGTACTCATTGTTTGCAGCAACTCTCCTGATGTTCAGGAGTATATGGAAAAGCTCGAAGGAATTAGATGGAGTAAAACCAGAAAACAGTATTATTTAGACTATGATGTGAATGTTTTGAAACGTATATTCAACCATGTTATGCAAAAAAAAGCATGGTATTTAGATTATAGTGCTTTTACTGTTGCAAACAAGAAAACCACAAACAAGCCAATAAAAATTGCTCCTGCATCAACAAAGCTAAAACAAAAGCCTTTAAGTACGGAACAAGGGCAAGAACTAATACGATTTAAAAAATGGATGCAGAATCAGCGTTATGCCGAAAATTCTATACGTTCGTATATAAATAATCTGGATTCATTTTTTAGATATTTCAGCGATAAAAAAGTGGATGAAATTGGAAAAGAAGAGCTATTTAAATACAATGCAGAATTTATTATCCCTAACGGAATCTCGCCCAGTTATCAAAATCAAACCATCAGTTCTATAAAAACTTATTATTTAAAAATGCGTGGCATTCAACTGGAATTCGAAGATTTTGAACGACCAAGAAAGTACAGAGCATTACCCAAAGTTATTGCAATTGAGCAAGTTCAGAAATCTCTTTTCAGTATTATCAATCTAAAACACAAAACGGCGTTAAGCACAATTTACGCATTAGGATTAAGGCGAAGCGAACTATTACATTTGCGTATTGCGGATATGGATTTTAGCCGAAATGTAATTTCCATAAGAAATGCTAAAGGTCAAAAAGACAGAGACCTACCAATGCCTTTAAAATTAAAATCTCTTCTACAGAACTATTTAGCAAAATTCAATCCGAAGGAATGGTTAATTGAGGGAAGCGAAGAAGGTAAGCGTTATTCCGAGACTAGTTTACAAAATATTTTCAATAAGTATTTTGGAGGAAAAGAAAAAAACACTACTTTTACAACACACAGTTTAAGGCATAGTTATGCAACACATTTAATGGATGCAGGCGTAGATTTAAGAAT
>CAZTST010000138.1:0-10403 GCA_964616585.1 uncultured Draconibacterium sp. | reverse complement strand
ATTAGTAGAGCGTATTTTACAATCAAGAGAAACCAAAGAGGAATTGGACTGGCAAGGCGATGTCGTAAGATATGCTGGTGACATACTTGATTTTATGGTAATTGGAGATTTGTTAGTACAACACGCAAATAAATTTTATATAAATTGGAGTGATAGAGAAACTGTTAGAGCATTCTTGAATAGTGATTTGTGGTTTTCCGATTACGATTATTTATATGAGACAGATTTTGATGTAAGTATCTTAAAAGCAATTGAAGATAATTGGTTTACGTTTGTTAATAAAGATTTGGGTCGAGACTTATTTAGAACAAATGTACTTAAATATTTAGGAATAGAAGAAGATACATACACTAAATTGGTACAAGCCGCCATTGATGATTTAGAAGAAAAATTTGACCCTGACAATACAAAAAATACAAAAGAAATTGGTGATTTTGGAGAAAATTTAATTGTTGGTCACGAGAGTATGAGAATTAAACTAGGAGGCAGAGAAGATTTAATTCATTTAATTAAGAAAATTCCTGCTTCATTTGCTATTGGTTATGATATTCAAAGTGTTGAGTTTGACAGGCGAAAGAGATACATCGAAGTAAAATCGACAATTAGTAATAAATCTCTTAATTTTAAAAACTTTCATTTAACACCAAATGAATGGGATACTGCAGATACTTTGCGCGATGCTTATTTTGTTTATCGCTTAATGATTAGTAAGCACGAACGAAAACTTTTTATCCTTAAAGACCCTGTTGGTAAGTATAAAAGTGACCAAATAAAAATGACACCAAGAAATGGTGCAGATATAATTTTTTCAGAAAACTCAGGCGAATGGAACGAACTATTGATATGGAGCCAATAAAAGTAGCATCACTTTTCTGTGGATGTGGAGGTATGGATTTAGGTTTGATAGGGAATCTTTCCTTGGGAATCATTATTCAAGAAAACCATTTGAGATAGCATATGCGGTTGATAATGATTATTATTGCGCTAGAATATACAATGATAATTTTAATCATAAATGTCTAGTAAAAGATGTAAGAGATATTTCAAAAAGTGAATTACCTAATCACGATTTACTAATAGGAGGTTTTCCCTGTCAATCATTTTCTATTAGCGCTCAAAACCCACCGCGTTTGGGGTATAAAGATGATAAAGGAAAGTTATTTTTTGAAATGGTAGATGTTTTAATAGAGAAACAACCTAGGTTCTTTATTGCAGAAAACGTAAAGGGAATTTTATCAGCAAATAAAAAAAAAGCTTTTCCAATGATTATTAAGGAGTTTGAAAAAGCAGGGTATAATGTAAAATTCAAATTATTGAATTCATCTGATTTTGGAATACCACAGAAAAGAGAGCGTGTTTTCATTGTCGGATTTAGAGATTATGAAGACTTTATGTACTTCGAATTCCCTAAACCTAGTACTTTAAATGGCTATAAAGTGAAGCTAAAAACAGTTTTGGATAAAAAAGCAGATTTAGATGAAAAGTGGTTTTTTAGTCAAAAAGCTGTTGATGGTATGTTGCGTGTTAAACATAAATTAAACAAAGGTAGAAATCAGGATATTGAACAGCCTTGTAATACAATAACTTCGCATTTGTCAAAAGTGAGTTTAAACAGTACAGATCCTGTTTTAATGATTGATAATAGATATAGGCGTTTTACACCAAGAGAAGCAGCTAGTATTCAATCTTTCCCTGATGATTTCAAATTACTGTCTGTTTCTGAAAACAGACAGTATAGAGCAATTGGCAATGCTGTTCCACCAGTTTTAATGTGGCACATTTCAAATTCATTGGCGAAACTAATTGAAAATAATGCTTTTGAACGATCTGAATTTAGAGAACTTAAAAATAAGTATAATGCAAATTATGAGATTGTACAGATATACTCTGATGATGGTAAGTTAAACGAAAAGTTAATATGTAATTGGTTTTAGTTTTTTATAGAAATGACTAAAACAAATAAACCCATTGTAGTTGAACAGGTATTCAACTCTTCAATTAAAAGAGGTTTGTAATGCCATCACCGAGCTCGAACAAATGAAACAATGGTTCTTTACAAATATTCCATCCTTTGAGCCTGTAGTGGGATTTCAGACAAAATTTAGTGTGCGATCAGAGGAATGCAATTTTCAACATCTATGGAAACTCGTTGAGGTTGAGTCAAATAAAAAGATTTAGTACAATTGGCTGTACGAAGAGTATGAAGGTGAAGGTTTTGTAACCCTTGAATTATCCGAAAAGGATGGATAAACCTTGCTTCGACTTACCAATGAAGGATTGGAAACTTTCCCACAAGATATTCCGGAATTTACCTGAGATAGTTGCATTGGCGGTTGGGAGTTCTTTATCAAGAAAAATTTGAAAGATTATCTTAATCAGAAGAAATAACTTGATTCGAGAGATGCCTAAACTAGACTGTTCATAAGTTCTTAGAAACGGGCTAAATTTCTTTTAATAAATTGTCTAGATAAATAATCTTGATGCTTTTTTTTGGTGTTTTTGGCTTTTGTGGCAAAAAAACTAGGCCACAAAAACACCAAGGCACTAAATTGCACCAAAAAAAACAAAATTTAAAATAACTATAAAAAGTCCGTTCAAAATTTCAAACAAATTCAAACTAAAGCTTTAGAATATCAATACGATTCTTCACTAATTCTAAGTAGCTATTTTTAAGTGCTTGATTTAGAAAGGAAATCTCTATTAATTCGAAGCATGAGGATAAAGCATTTTTTAAATCCTCAAGGGTGTTTGCAATTATTTTTGCATTTAGTTTTAGTCTTTCTTCTCCTAAATAATTGATAAGAATATTATGACTGAATTTTCTCTTTTTCCCTGCAAGGCTTAATGCTGATTCCTCTATATCTTTTCCTAATACTATGCTTGTGTTTAGAAAATCGTATGCCGGACTTAATTCTATGATGTCATTTCGGGTTATTAAAGAATAATTTTTTAGATGCATATCTTCATTCCCAACTAAAAAATTAAATAAAAAGCGCTTAAAAAACTTACTTTTTTCCATTCGAGGAAATGTGCAATTATCATCTAAAATATTAATTAGTTTTTCAATGGAATAATCATATTTGGTTTCTCTTTTTTCTTCTGCTAACTGTGCAAAGTCTTCCAATGGTAATTTGTTGTTTTTTCCCGATCTGTCAAATCTTTTGATGAAATAGGACAAGCTTCCATCCTTTGAATAGATCATTCCGTGAATAGGTGTAATAATTCCACATTTTGCTGCCATTTTCATTGTTAAATCTTCATTTTCCGGCAATTGCGGATAGATATGATGTTGAGGTTTTATTATGTATTTACCTTTTATATCAACAATTTCGAGTTTGGTTTGTTGGATATTTAATACTGCACTAAGCTTTGGTTGAACTCCCTGAATAGACATTCTGGTTGAGCGTAAAGCGGCTTCATGCCTTTGTTCTTCTGCTGAGTACTCAATAGCATTTAAGTCTCTTAGATTTCGTGAAAGTAAATTCAGCCCATTTCTAGAATAAGCGCTTTCCGTTAGTTCGTAAGTGATTGGACATCTGTTCATAATATTTCCTCCACGCTAACTGCTCCAACTAAATCGGCACCCGTTGCTATTAATTGACTAAAATAATCTTCTTTATTTATTTTTTTTATTCTCAATAAACCATCCAATTGAATTCCTTCAGGAAGAAGTCCATCGAAGAAAGGAGGGAAAGAATTAAAATGGAATTCTTTCATTTCTAGTGGCATTTTTAATGAAATAGGATATCCTTGATAATTAACATCATATAAAAATGTGTATTTCTTGTTTATTTCTTCCTCAATTAAATAACCGGCTAGTTTTTTTTGCATAAAGACTTTAGCTTTTCTCATAACCTTCACTATTGTATTTGTTCATCAACGGACTTTCCAGCGTTATTTTTATATTCAATGCATTTAAAACTTTAATTAATGATTTGAATTGAACAGTTTCCTTCCCTTTTTCCAAATCAAAAATTACGGTCTTTCCAATACCTGCAAAATCAGCTAATGCTTTTTGACTTAGTCCTGTCTTTTTTCTGTGATATTTTATAATATCGGCAATATATTGGATGTATTCCATAATAAATTACTGTTTAGGCGGTAAATATACGTCATAATTTATGTAATTGCAATATAAAACATAAATAAATGCCAAAATAAACTGTTATAGTAGTAATATATTGATTAAAAGAATTATTTCAGCGTAAATCTAGAATAAATTAATTAATTACTTCTAAAGCAGTAAATATCATATTGCAATTATTGGCCAATTATTATGATATAAAATTTAAAAATTTGGTTTAGGCTTTCTCGAGCTATTTATGAAATAGTCATTCTTAAATTGTTCTAAAATCTTTCAAAATACACATAAAAAATTAAATTTGATCTAGAGCCTTCCTCTGATTTGCCATTTGCTTTTTATATTCTTTGGGCGAAAATCCGCAAACCTGCTTAAATTGTCGACTTAAATGGGCTGGGCTGCTATAATGCATTTTATATGCTATCTCACTGATGCTAAGTTCATCGTAAAATATATACTCTTTAATTTTTTCAACTTTAAGTAGGATTATATATTTTTCTATAGTCATTCCGGTAAAGGTTGAAAACAAAGTGCTCAAATACCGATAATCCTTCCCCATTTCTTCTGAAAGAAAAATGGAATAATTGATATGCAACTCACTGTCGGAATGCTGAATAAGCTTGATCAAAGTAGTTTTAATTTTTTCGATAAGCTGTTTTCTTGAATCATCCATCAATTCAAAACCAAGGGCTGCTAATTTAGTTTTTAATTGCTCCTGCTCTCCATCGAGCAATGCATTTTTTAACCAGACTTCACCCAGCTGAATATTCTCAAAAGCAAGATTCATTTCTATAAGTAATGTCCGCACTGCTTGAATGCAGCGCGGACAAACCATATTTTTTATTAATAATTTTTGCATCTCTTATTTTTCAAGCAATATTTCCACAGCTTTCATTAATTGCTGATCGATTCCTTGGCTCACTTTTTCTTTATCCTGAGCCACCATTACATCGGGTTCTAATTGTTGATTTTCCAGATAATTTCCATCTAAATCCCAAACACCCATTTGTGGAATTCCAAAAACAAGACTTGGATCTATTTGGCGCTCCCACCAAACAGCTGTCATAGTGCCGGGAACAGGCATTCCTACTAATTTACCTATTTTCAATGCCTTATAAGCGTAAGGAAATGCATGAGCATCTGAATAATTTCCTTCACCCATAAGAACTACTGAAGGACGATACCATTTTTCCATAGGTTCCGAACCAACATAGTGTCCGCGAGGAGCAAAATCGACATAGCGTTCTCCGCTCAATAAGGTCACAAGATCGTCATGCAGCCAACCACCTCCATTGAAACGAGTATCAACTATAATAGCTTCTTTATCAACATTTCGACCTAAAATTTCAGAATATGCAACACGAAAACTTGCGTCATCCATTCCACGAACGTGCACATAGCCTATTTTTCCATTGGAAAGGCGATCGGTTTCTTCTCGCATAAATTTAGTCCACCGGTCGTAAAGCAATCTCGACTTAGCGCCTTGACTTATTGGCTTAACAACAATTACGGACGACTTTTGAATTGCCGGATGATAAATCCTTAACTGAGTATTTTTACCATCAACCTGATTGAGCAATTGATAATAATTGACTTCAGGCAAAATATCTATTCCGTTAATTTGTTCAATTATATCGCCTGCTTTAATATCTAAATCAGATTTATCAAGTGGTCCTTTTTCAATAATTTCAGCAATTTTCAACCCTTTCCCTACGAAAGACAAATCGTAAAAAGCACCCAAACTGGCAGTTGCATCGCCATCAGCCTGATGAGAATAACGACCTCCTGTATGAGAACCATTTAATTCTCCCAACATCTCTCCTAAAAGCTCGGCAAAATCGTAATTATTACTGATGCTTGGTAAAAATTCTTTATAGGTTTCTTTGTGCATTTCCCAATCAACGCCTTTAAAATCAGGAGCATAAAATTTATCATTTACTTGTTTCCAGGCATGATTAAATATGTATTCACGCTCACCTGCTGCATTCCAATTCATTTCGGCATTGAATGCGATATTCTTTTTTTCTGGTTTGTCAACGTTTTTGATATCCAATTTGATAAGGCTTCCGTCTGAAAGAAGAAATAAATTTTTACCGTCTTTATCCATTTTCAACTGGCCGCCACGACCATCAAGTTTAAGAACAAGCTTGGTTTCCTTTTCTTTAATTTTATGTAACCATAAATCAAATCCTTTTTCGAAACGGCTCAGATAGAATAAATTCTCTCCATCTTTTGTAAGAACGGCATCGCCTAAATCTGACGAATTAATAGTAAGTCTTACCACACGATCTTCAAGATTAGCCAAATTCATTTCTACTTTCTTCTCCTCTTTTTTCTCTTCAGTTTCTTTTCCTTTTTTATTTTTTGATGCTTCCGCTAAATCGGGTTTTTCTTTGTCTTCGTCTTTCTTTTTTGGGTATTTAGCTTCGTATTCTTCCTTGGTCATTGTAAATTTTTCGTAAAATTCCTGATTAAAGAACATAGCATAAGCATCACGTTTTGCTCCCCAACTTCCATGGCTTCGCATACCGTTACGATCTGAAAACCATAACATTCCGTTGCCATTCATTATCCATTTAGGATCAGAATCGGCATAACCACTCAAACTTAGATTTACAGGTTCTTTGCCTCCTTTAGCATCAACTAATCCAACTTCATCAACCCAGCGCTTGCCACCTAAATAACTCACTAAAAAATATTTCCCATCGGGCGACCACTGATACCATTGATCGCCATCGGAATAAGAGAAATTATAGGTGCCGGCTAAAACAGAGCGTTGTGCTTTTGTTGCTAGATTAATCACCTTCAATTCGGTACGTTCCTCTAGAAAGGCTATCTCTTTACCATCGGGAGAATACTCAGGTTGAAAGGTGTTTTTTTCGTTAACAACGATGGGCTTCTCTTTTAAAACAGTTGATAATGCAAAAGATTCTTCTTCAGGGTTTACCAGACTTGTTTCATAAATATTCCAGCTACCATTGCGTTCGGACGAATAAAGAATGGATTTTCCATCAGGGTTAAAGCTTACATTTCTTTCCTGCTCGGGTGTATTGGTAATTCTTTTTGTAGTTCCAAATTCAACGGAAGTGACAAAAACTTCGCCACGCACAACAAAAACAATTTCTTTTCCATTAAGAGAAACATTCATTTCTGTGGCATCTTTTGAGAAAGATTTTGGAACTGATAGCGCTACTTCTTTAAACTTCGGAATCGTTAGATTTAACCTTTTGGCATCAGCACCTTCGTTTTTAGTGTATAATCCACCATCATAAATAAATGCTAATGTATTATTATTAGCTACACTTAAAAAACGTACAGGATTCTTCTCAAAGCTTGTAAGTTGTATTTCTTGGCTATCGGTAGTAAGGGCTTTTTCGTACACGTTAAAAATGCCGTTCTGCTCTGAAAGAAAGAACATTTTATCTTCGTTTGCAGAATAAACCGGATTACGATCTTCACCTTTAAAAGTGCTTATTTTTGTGTGTTTTCCTTCATCTTTATTGTACAGCCATATATCGCGCGTAACAGATGAAGTATGATGTTTACGCCAAGGATCTTCATAACCTTTAACATCTTGGTACAATAATTTTGAACCATCTTTGCTCACATTAACATTTTCAGCCGAAGTGGTTAAACATTGTATTACACGACCACCCGTTACAGGAACTTTATAAAGCTCTGTAAGCAATCCATAAGGAAACTGTGCATTCTTCACATTATCATCAAGTTGTGCCGAAAATAAAACAAACTTATCGTCCGGAGAAAATGTCCATGGTACTTGCTTTGCAGAATGATAAGTAATTCTATTGCTTACGCGTGTGGCGAAATCGAAAATAAAAATATCGAAATTACCATATAAATCAGAGGTATAAGCGAGCCTTTTACCATCGTTCGACCAAACAGGATTCGATTCGTAAGCTTCGCTAAGCAAAAGTGGTTGAGCAGTTCCTCCATCTGAAGAAACTAAAAATAAATCGCCTTGGTAAGCGAAAACAATTTGCGATGCATCAGGAGAAATTGAGGCATAGCGAATCCAATCTTTTTGAGCAAATAAGGAAATACTTAGAAGCGCAAAAAATACAAGTGTAATTTTTTTCATTTGTTTAGGTTTAAATTAAAATTGCCGGCGGAAACACAAAGTAAAAACTTTCAATTAAACTAATAATCTGCTTACAGTGGTTTCTTAGGTTTGGGTTTTGATTATTGAGCAGTACGACAATATCAATAAAAAAATGCCGAATAGCTTCGATTTAACATCCGACTAAATTAGGTAATTTTTCTGTGCCTAAAAAAATCATTGAATGGCAAGATGTTAATTTTTTGTAAAAGCAAATCTGTTCTAAACTAACACTAAGAAAATCAACAATTTGTAGTTTATGCAATTTATTATCAGTGGATTAAATACAAGCGAATTACCAACATCGCCAATAGGCTTATTTGAAAAGAGTAAAAATACCGAAAAGCTCCTCTTTATCACATAAAATGTTTTAATTTTGGCCACATATTGTAAAGCAGCACTGCTTTGCTTATTTGTAAATTAATTTTTGTGTTAATCACACTAGAAATATCAAAAAAACCTAAAAAATGAATATTCACGAATATCAAGGGAAACAAATCCTAAAAAGTTTTGGTGTTAGAATTCAGGAAGGTATAGTTGCTGCCACTCCCGATAAAGCAGTTGATGCCGCTAAAGAATTACAAAAGCAAACCGGTACCGGCTGGTGGGTAGTAAAAGCTCAGATTCACGCCGGTGGTCGCGGAAAAGGTGGCGGAGTAAAACTTGCCAAAAGCCTAGAAGATGTAAAAACTTTAGCTGATCAAATATTAGGAATGCAATTGGTTACTCACCAAACCGGTCCTGAAGGGAAATTAGTAAGCAAAGTATTAATTGCTCAGGATGTATATTATCCCGGAGAAAGTGAAACGAAAGAATATTATATGGGCGTTTTATTGAATCGTGCAACAGGCAGAAATATCATTATGTATTCTACCGAAGGTGGAATGGATATTGAGACTGTTGCTGAAAATACTCCTCATTTAATTCATAAAGAAGAAATTGATCCTAAAGTAGGTTTACAAGCTTTCCAAGCACGTAAAATTGCTTTTAATCTTGGTCTTAGCGGCGATGCTTTTAAGGATATGTTGAAATTTGTTGCAGCACTTTACAACGCATATGTCGGAACGGATGCAACTATGTTCGAGATAAATCCTGTTCTAAAGACTTCCGACAATAAGATTATGGCAGTTGATGCTAAAGTAAATCTTGATGATAACGCATTGTTCCGTCATTTAGATTATAAGGAACTTCGCGATGTAACCGAAGAAGATCCTATCGAAGTTGAGGCTCGTCGTTTTGATTTGAACTATGTTAAGCTTGACGGTAACGTTGGATGTATGGTTAACGGAGCCGGATTGGCAATGGCAACTATGGATATGATTAAAATGTCGGGTGGCGAACCTGCTAACTTCCTTGATGTAGGAGGAACTGCTAATGCAAAACGCGTTGAAGAAGCATTCCGCATCATTTTAAAAGATCCTAATGTTGAAGCTATTTTGGTGAATATCTTTGGTGGTATCGTTCGTTGCGATTTGGTTGCGCAAGGTATTGTTGATGCATATCAAAACATTGGCGACATTAAAATTCCAATTATTGTTCGTTTGCAAGGAACCAATGCCATTGAAGGTAAAAAACTGATTGATGATTCAGGACTTAAAGTACTATCAGCCATTGCTTTAGAAGATGCTGCTCGTTTGGTAAACGAGGTAATCTAAATAAGAATATTTTTTTATAAATCCCGAAAATCTCATTTGGTTTTCGGGATTTTTTTTACATAATGATAAAAACTGCCTTTTTCAGTCTATGAATATATTTTTCAAAAGTACACAAATAGTCTAATTACGATGAAAAATGCAAGGAAAAGCATTGATAATTAATAACTTGCATGCATTTTTATTTCATCAGATTGTTCAAATTTATCTTAATATTTTCTTAAGTCTTTCATTATTAGTGTAAAATTTATTCTTACATTTGATTGATGGTGCAAATGATATAAGCGTATAAATACTTTTACACCTAAATTAATTAAATTTCTTTGAAACACTTTGCAATAAAAATACAATTGCTCAATGAAACGAGTTAATATATAACACATAACAAGCGGCAACCAAAACAATGAAAATGAATAATTTAAAAGTGCGGAGTCAGCACGATAAACTCAGACAAAGAAATCATGAAAAAACTCATAGGAAATTATGTATTACCATTTCTTATTTTATTTAACCTACTACCTTTAATCTCGCAGGCACAAAAAGGGACAATCAA
>CAZTST010000137.1:6658-10442 GCA_964616585.1 uncultured Draconibacterium sp. | reverse complement strand
GCAAAAATCTCCACTTTTCTAAATATGGAAATCGCTTAAAGAATGTGTATAAAATGCCAATATTTAAAAAGAGAATAATTAATGATAAATTACTTATAATCACCAATATAAAAATTAGCAATATGCTAAAAAAATCAAGTCCAAAATAGATTTTATTTAGGTATGGTAGAAAAAACAATAAAGCGCTCGAGCCTAAAATTAAGGTTATAAAAAGCTGACCAAGATTACCAATAATAGTCGCAAAAATTCCATCTATTCTGTCGCCTTTTTTTAAGATAAAAACCCGACCAAAAAAATCGCCTATACGGTTGGGAGTAAAAAAACTAATTGCAGTACCTGTTAGCACAGCCTTAAAAGCAGTAGTCAACTTAATTTTTTCAATTTTTCTGATTAAAAATTGCCATTTAACACTTTCTAAACCCCAATTTAATGGCATTAAAATTAAAACAAAACCTAAAATATAAAACGATAGTTTATTGGAGAGAGTATCAAAATTTATATCACTGAATCTGTTATTTATAAAAAGCTCGTAAAACAAAAAACCATAAGTGGCAACTACAATTGTTGTTCGGATAAGAAGGTTAAGGCTTTTTTTTATCTTTGTGCGCATCTATAAAAGCAATTTTTTTGAAAACAGACAGAATAATTTTAGGTATCGACCCTGGAACAAATATAATGGGTTATGGACTTATTCACCAAAAAGGGAATGAAATAGAAATGATTACTATGGGTGTTCTTAAACTTGGCGGCTATTCTAATCATCCGATGAAATTAAAGAAAATTTTTGAAAGAACCTTAGCTCTTATCGACGAATATAAACCCGATGAAATGTCGCTCGAAGCTCCTTTCTTTGGTAAAAACGTGCAGTCGATGTTGAAACTTGGTAGAGCTCAGGGCGTTGCAATGGCTGCAGGATTGTATAGAGATGTGCCAATTTTTGAATATGCTCCGCGAAAAATTAAAATGGCCATAACCGGAAAAGGAACTGCTTCTAAAGAACAGGTTGCTGCTATGCTGGCACAACTTTTAAAGCTAAAAGAGAAGGCTGAATTTTTAGATGCTACCGATGGTTTAGCTGCTGCTGTTTGTCATTTTCTGCAAAAAAACCCTTCTCACGAAGGCGAAAGCTATACAGGTTGGAAAAGTTTTGTTACGAAAAACCCGAAAAGAGTTAAGTAGCTTAAAATATAGAGTGATACGATGACTTCGAGTCATCGTATCACTTAATTATTTATTCAGTAATCAGCTTAAAACCAACACCATGCACATTTAATATTTCAATTGAAGTATCACTTTTTAGGTATTTGCGCAATTTTGTAACATACACATCCATACTTCTTGCATTAAAATAGCTGTCATCGTGCCAAATTTGTTTTAGAGCCACGCTTCTATCAAGTGTTTCGTTTTTACTGGCGCAAAGCATTTTCAATAATTCAGCTTCCTTTGAAGTGAGTTTTTGACTCACTCCATCAGCAGATAAAATATGTCGTGTTACATCGAAAGAGAATTTTCCGATAGTAAAAAACTCTTTGTTTATACTTTTCTTATGTGCTTGAGTTCGACGTAAAATAGCCTCAATTCGTACCAAAAGTTCTTCCATACTAAACGGTTTTGTAAGATAGTCATCGGCACCAACTTTAAAACCTTCCATTTTATCTTCTTGCAGCGATTTTGCTGTTAAAAATAAAATAGGAATATTTTTGTCAATCTCTCTAATTTCGCGAGCCATTGTAAATCCATCTTTTACAGGCATCATCACATCTAATATCAGAAAATCATAATTGCCTTTTTGAAATTCTTCAAACGCTTCCTTACCATTTACTCTGAGAGTAGTATTGTATTTTTTTGCATCGAGATAGGCCTTTAAAACGGTTCCTAAATTTTTATCATCTTCTGCTAAAAGAATATTAATTCCTTGATTTTCCATATTATACTTGTTTTAATATTGTGTTAAAAGGTAAGTAGATAGAAAAACTGCTTCCTTTTTTAAGTTCGCTTTCAAGAGTGATTTTTCCACGATGTTTTTCCACGATGGTTTTTACATAGCTTAAGCCTAATCCAAATCCTTTAACGTTGTGAATATTACCTGTTGGTACGCGATAAAGCTTATCGAATACCTTTTTTTGATTTGATTTGCCAATGCCAATTCCATTGTCTTTAATAGCAATTAAAATTCCTTTGCCAATTGTTTTGGTAGAAATATGAATAATTGGTGCCCAAGGAGTATATTTATTTGCATTATCGAGTAAGTTAAAAACGATATTGGTAATGTGAACGCGGTCGGCTTGAATAATAGCTTCATCGGCATTTAAATCTGTATGAATTACACCGCCTTTTTTCTCAATTTGCAAATTTATCTTTGAAATAGCATCATTTAATGCATCGTGAATATTTACGCTTTCCATCTTCAAAATTATATCACCTTTTTGAAAACGAGCACTTTGCAATATTTTTTCGGCCATGCCGGATAATCTACCATTTTCTTCTGAAATAACTTTTACATATGATTCGTAAAAACCATTTGTTTTGACAATATCTTTATCTGATAAGGCTTCGCACGCTAAGGATATGGTGGATATAGGCGTTTTAAATTCGTGAGTCATATTGTTTATAAAATCGTTGCGCATTTCCGAAACCTTTTTTTGTTCGAATACAGTTGAAACCACATAGGTAAACGAAAAAATAATTGCCGAAATAAGAAAAAATGAAATTACTAATAATATCCATAACCGTGTTATCAAAAACTTTTGCTCGTGTGGAAAATAAACCATCAATAAATCATTTTGCGAGAAAATATCGCCCGGAAAAAGCATAAATCTGAAATTCGATTGAAAAAGTTCGCTGGGGTATTTGCCGGTTTTTTGTAAAACCAGTTTATTTCGATTAGGGCTATAAACAGCAAATTCGTATTTGGTGTTGATATCGGCAGCACGAAATTCTCGTTGCAAAAGCGAATCGACTAGTTTTATACTAATACGGTTTTCAACTAAATTACTTAGTTTTTTAGATTGCGAAAAAAGATTTTCAATTATTCGTTGCGAGCTAAAACCACCATTTATATTGTTAATACTTGGGCTAAGCGAAAAATTTAAAAGGTTTGAAATAATCGACCGGTTAATCGAGTCTGATGAACTATTTAAGAGAAGTTTATTCTGAGAAAGTAGTTCTTTTTGTTTTGTATAGGTTAGCGCACGGTCGATACGCTCCAAATCGTATATTGCTTTTGAAACGGCATTATCAACATCGCGATTAAAAATGGCCTGTTTAACCATAATAGTGTTCTTAATCCAATAAACTTGAATTACCATCAAGCTTATTAGCGCAAAAGACATGAGGCTAATGATTAAATATATGACCTTTTTATTCATTATTAATTTAATATCTGAGCAAAGATAGACTGGAAACCTCTTGTATATAAGGCTTTAACTTTCTTTAACGCTTGTTAAAAGCCCTTAACATATTAAGGTTATGGTTTGCTGTACTTTTGTCTTTGTAATTGAATGAATTTTCTCATAGTTCATAAAGATTAGTAAACTTAAAGTAATTAGTTAAATTTTGATTTTTGGTTTAAAAAGTGCAGTTGGCAGGCTGCACTTTTTTAGTTTATTACTTCATCTACTGTTTCTTCGGCTTTGCTTTTTGCTTTTTCGAGCATGCCATCTGTTTCATCAATACCATCGTAAAACTTAATAATGGCAGGAGCTACATCTTCAATATAATTATATAATATTGATTCTGAGGTTAGTGAATTGCTAAAAATAAAGCGATTTTTATCAAATTTATT
>CAZTST010000137.1:0-6648 GCA_964616585.1 uncultured Draconibacterium sp. | reverse complement strand
ATGAAATAAATGATAAAACTTAGAAATATTGCGGCCTTTAAAACACCAAAAAAGCCACCAAAACTTTTGTTTAAAAAACTTAAAGCAACCAAATCGATAATTTTTTCGAGAAGTTTTCCTATCAGGTTAAGAGCAAAAACAACCAAAATAAAAGTAATAATAAAGGATAAAATTCCCAGATACTTTTGGTTCATATTAAAATTCTCTTTTAAGAAATCGGCTGTTAGATAGGAAAAATGCAAACTTGCATAAATTCCAAGAATCAAAGCGGCTAAAGTTGTCAACTCAATAATTAATCCTTTAGAAAATCCTTTGTAGGCAAGCCATACAATAGGGATAATAAAAATAATATCTAGGATTCCCATAATTTATTTTTTTAAACGTTTTGTGAGCTCTGTTGCGAAAACAAAAGCGTTAAGCTCAGGATTATCGTCAATTAAAATAGTATTTTTATTTCCTTGCCAACATAGTTTTCCCTTATTTATAAAGCTGATATTGTCGCCCATTTTTAATACAGAGTTCATATCGTGTGAGTTAACTATGGTAACTATATTATATTCCTCAGTAATTTCTGCAATCAAGTCATCAATTAAATTAGCTGTTTTTGGATCGAGGCCGGAATTTGGTTCATCGCAAAACAAATATTTAGGATGATTGGCAATGGCTCGCGCAATAGCTACGCGCTTAACCATTCCTCCACTTAATTCGCCCGGATACATTTTATTTGCATTTTCCAGATTCACTCGTTTAAGCACTTCATTTACGCGCTGCTGTTTTTCTTCCAAACTTTGATGTGTAAACATATTTAGCGGGAACATAACATTTTGTTCAACAGTATAATAATCGAAAAGTGCTCCGCCCTGAAAAAGCATGCCCAATTCTTTTCTTATGTCTCGTCGTTTTTTAAATCCCAAAGAAGAAAAATTTCGCCCATCAAAATCGATATGCCCCTCATCCACCTCGTGTAAACCAACCAGACATTTTAATAACACAGTTTTTCCGGCACCACTCTGACCAATAATCAGATTATTTTTGCCTTGTTCAAATTTAATAGACACATCGTCTAATATTTTTGTCTCACCAAAGTATTTCGATACGTTAAAAGCCTCAATCATGTTAGTAAGAGTTGAGTTAAAAGTAAGTTAAACAGAATGATTAAGACACTGGAATAAACCACCGTTTTTGTACTTGCTTTTCCTACCTGAATAGAACCGCCTTTAACGATATAACCCTGAAACCCAGCGATTGTAACAATAATAATGGCAAATACAGCAGTTTTAATTAAGGCATAAAATACAGTAAAGCTTTCAAAATCGAGTTGGACACCGCTAATAAATTCATCGGGAGTAAGTAAACTGGTGAAGGAAGCAACTAAATAGCCACCAATAATGCCAATATACATACCAAAAATTATTAGTGCAGGATTTATTAAAGTTGCCGCAACCAGTTTTGGGAAAATCAGGAAATTAGCAGGATTAATTCCCATAATTTCCAGAGCATCAATCTGTTCTGTAATACGCATAGTGCCTATTTCAGAGGCAATACTTGAGCCAACTTTTCCGGCAAGAATTAAACTAACCATAGTTGGAGCAAATTCGAGCACTATCATTTGTCGTGTCGAAAAACCTATCAGGGTTTTAGGTAATAATGGGTTGTCGATATTATAAGCAACCTGAATAGCAACTACTGCTCCTGAGAATAAGGAAATTATAGCTACAATTCCAAAAGAATCTACTCCAATGGCGTAGAGTTCTGTTCTTAGGCGTTGAAAAAAGATTCGCCAACGGTCGGGGCGCGAAATCACATCGCGCATTAACAATAAATAAGAACCTATATGTTTAAGAATATTCATTTAAAAATATTTCTGCTAAAATACGAATTATTGTTTTCTACATAATATGCTTTTCACGAAGATATATTTTCTTAACAATTGAATTCTCAAGTCATCGACTGACGTATAAATAATTTTTAAACTTACTCAGGATTAAGTTTAAAAAAAATCTTTTTTATCTGATAATTTTTTCCGTGATTTGAACGAATAAAACAATGAATTTTTACTATGAATAAACGCATTTATTTAGGATTATTATTAGCAACTTTCATGCTTTTATTTGTAAGCTGCAAAACTCCTGTTAAAGGCATGCAAAAAACTAATAAAAACTGCAATTGCCGTTCATTTTCCTTTCTACAAAACCAACCAATATACTTATTTTCAGTCTAAATGAATAAAGACTTTGACATTCTTGTAAATTATATTCCTGAGCTTACGGTTAAACCACTTGTTGAGTGGCTTCATCAAAATAAAGTGCAACTTAAAATAAGTAAAACACGAAGCACTAAATTAGGCGATTTTCGAGTTCCGCAAAATGGTGGAAATCCGCGTATTAGCGTTAATCATAACCTAAATACATATGCTTTTTTAATAACTTTGATACATGAAATGGCTCATGTTGAAGTATGGAAAAAGCGGAGTATTTTTCGTAGAATTCAGCCTCATGGAAAAGAATGGCAAACTGCTTTTTCGCTATTTATGCAGCCATTTTTAAACGATGGTATTTTTCCTGAATCATTGCTTCCTGTTGTTAGAAGGTATTTTAAAAAACCAAAAGCCTCAAGTGTTTCCGATCCGCATTTAATGCAAGCTTTAAAAGCTTTCGATCAAAAATCAGAAAACCCACAACTAAACGAATTATTGGCAGGAAATCAGTTCATATTTAGAGATATGAAGTATGAAGTGGTAAAAAAATTGCGTACCAGATATCAATGTAAAAATCTGAAAAATAATCGTTTGTATCTAATTCACGGATTGGCCGAAGTCGAAAAGCTTTGCGAATAGAAGAAATACTATCTTTGTTTGGCCTATGAAAAGCCTGAAAAAAATACTGAAATACGTTATTCCATATTGGAAATATGCCCTTTTGAATATAATCAGCAATTTATTGTCGGTTGTTTTCTCTTTGGCTTCTTTTGCATTCTTTTTGCCTATTATCAATATGTTGTTTACGGCAAATACTTTTCCGCAATCAGCTCCCGAAATCGATTTAATGGATTTTGATACCCTCAAAGAAAACTTTTATTATTATTCAGGTTATATGATAGAAAAATATGGGCCAATTGAGACATTAATGTACATTTCTCTTATGATTTTGGGTCTTTATTTTCTTAAAAACCTTTTTCGTTATTTGGGCATGTTTTTTATTGCGCCAATTCGTAATGGCGTTGTTAGAGATTTGCGTAACGAAATGTATAATAAAGTGTTGATATTGCCTTTGGCATATTTTTCCGAACAACGAAAAGGAGATATTATATCGCGGATGAGTTCAGATGTGCTCGAAGTGGAATGGTCTATTTTAAGTTCGCTGGAAGCAGTTTTTCGTGAGCCGCTTACAATTATTTTGTTTGTCTTAACACTCTTTTTTCTTAGCCCGGCACTAACATTTTTTGTGTTAATCATGCTACCCATAACTGTAATACTAATTGGTCTTATTGGTAGAAGTTTAAAGAAGAGTTCGCAAAAAGGTCAAAAAAAACTGGGAAATATTTTATCCATTATAGAAGAAACCATTAGTGGATTGCGTATTATTAAAGGTTTTACTGCCATCGATTCGGCTAATCAAAAGTTTCAGGAAAATAATAGAGTTTATACGCGTTTAATGATAGGTCTTTACCGCAAACGCGATTTATCTTCTCCTTTGAGCGAATTTATGGGCGTGTCGGTAGTTGTTGTGATTTTATATTTTGGAGGCCGTTTGATTTTAGGCGAAAACGCTAGCATTGATGCAGCCACATTTTTAGTTTATCTTGGAATATTTTCTCAAATTTTACCACCGGCGAAATCAATTACCGGTGCTTTTTATAATGTGCAAAAAGGAGCGGCTTCAGTAGAACGTATTGAGGAAGTTTTAAATGCTGAAGAAAAAATACTGGAAAAAGAAAATGCAATTGCGAAGAAAGATTTTCAATCTGAAATTGATTATCAAAACCTTAGCTTTGCTTATGTAAATAATACTCAGGTGCTTAAAAACATCAATCTAAAAATCAAAAAAGGACAAACTATTGCTCTTGTTGGTGCTTCGGGTGGTGGAAAATCGACATTAGTTGATTTATTACCACGTTTTTATGATCCAATTCAAGGAAAAATACTTATCGATGGAATTGATATAAAAGATTTGATTATTAACGATTTACGCTCATTACTTGGCATAGTTACTCAAGAGTCGATTTTATTTAATGATACAATTTTTAACAATATTGCTCTTGGTGTTGAAGACAAAGTAAGCGAGGAAGAGGTGATAGCTGCAGCAAAAATTGCCAACGCCCACAATTTTATTATGCAGATTGAAGGTGGATATCAAAGCAATATTGGCGATCGCGGACAAAAACTTTCGGGTGGTCAGCGTCAGCGATTGAGTATTGCTCGCGCCGTTTTGAAAAATCCACCAATTTTAATACTCGATGAGGCCACTTCGGCACTCGATACTGAATCGGAACGCTTGGTGCAGGATGCACTCGACAAACTAATGAAAAACCGGACATCCTTAGTTATTGCACATCGTTTATCTACCATAATAAATGCCGATGAAATAGTTGTAGTTGAAAAAGGCGAAATTGCAGAGCAAGGAACACATCAGCAATTACTTAAAAAACAAGGTGTTTATGCGCGGCTGCATGCAATGCAAAGTTTTGAGTGATAAAAAAAAATATTATAGATGAAAAGTCCTTTCAAAATCATGGTTCTTAGTAAGTCTATAGTGCACAAAAAGTAAAACAGCGGCAACCGGAAAAGCACTTGCGATTACTATAATACTCCAAATCAGATGGATAGTATTAGTTTTGATGACAGATAAAATTACTTCAATACTTAAACAAAATATTGCTGCAGCAATTACGGTATAGGCAATCAAATTAATTCCTTTCTGTTTTGATTTTTTAAAGATAAAAAGCAGCAAAACGGTAATCACATTTGCTGAAAATAAAAGCGGAATTCCTATTTTGAAAGCCCAAATAAGGCCTCCATTAGTCAGCGCATCAAGTAATAATAGGAAAAGCGAAGATACTATAAATCCGCCAATTACTTTTATAATAGTTGGTTGATTAAGAAAAGAGAAAAAGGAGAAATAGGAAAAAATAATAAGGCTTATTGCAAGTGGATATTCCGACCATGTTATACTCCCTGAAAGTATTAAATTAATAGAAAAAGTTACAATAATCAGAGATAAAATTGTTATTGAAATTATTTCCCAGACGAGCTTTTTCTGTGGCTTATTCATCTTTCTAGGTTTATTAAACAGCGGTGATAGTTGATCGTTTGAATATGGAATAAAACCATTATTAGCGATAATATCCTCATTTTGAACGCATAACGGACAGTTATTCATTTCGTCCTCCAGTTCAACACCGCAGTTTTTACAATTATAGCTCATAGCAATTATTTTATCGATTAATAATTTTCACTGATATTCCCTGAGACATCAAAAATAATAGGAATCTTCTTTCAAGTTCTTTCGATACAGTAATATTTCCGAAACTCAACACCACTTTATTTTCAAAACCGACAATCCCGCAATTTATTTTTAAGATCTTATTTGGAGGTGGCGGAGTAAAAATGAATGTTTCTATTTGTTTGTTAATCTGATGAGAGAGATCTATTCTTCCATAATTTGTAACCACACCACTAAAGTTCTTATTGTTTTTATTAAACAATTTGGTAAGTAGGAATGTTTTTAAAAAAAGAGGCATAGCTCTGACAAGTGGAATTTTTTCTCCACCAACATTACGTGAAATATTCTTATTTATAAGTTTTGGATCTGTTTGAAGCTGCATCTGATGGTAAACAGTTTTTACAATCTCTTCAAATGTATAATGCCCCAAACGTAAATCAATTCCTGGCATTACAAACAGAGAAAAATTTCGCATAGTTCTTGATGGAAACATTTTGCGCAAATTTACAGGTACTTGTATTCGAATAATTTTATCGCTTTTACGTTTTTTGGAAGCCGGTAAATGTTCAAAAATTTCCTGAAGTGAATAAATATAAACAGCAATAAGAAATTCGGTTAAACTTACATTAAATTCTTTCGCTTTTGCAACGATATTATTGAGCGGAATGATTGCTGTAAGTAAATCAAAACGAGGCTTTTTACTTAAGCCGAATGGCACATGGCAAGCTTTTGCCAACTTTATTTGAGGCGATTTTATTTTTTTATAATATCTTTTATATGCATCCTCAAAGTTCTCTGTAATATGATTTTCATTAAAGATTTTGGTGTGAACATCTAAAGGCACTATAATATTGCACTTTTCAAAATAAGTCAGCAAAAGTGTTTTTAAAAATTCGAATGCACCTGTACCATCGGTCAAAACATGAGAGAACTCAACACTAATATTGTTCTTTTTAACCAGCACTCTAAATAAAAGACTTCCTTTTTTAAATGCCCTGCATGGAATTTCAACATCAGGTTCAACAACGATAGGAACATTGTAATGTTCTAAATAATACCAAAAAAGCCCTCTTTTCATTTTAACGCAAAAAGAGGGATATTTTTTAAGAGCCAAAACAAGCGATCTGTTTAAAATCGCTTCATTGACCTTTTCATTTAATCTTACACCGATTCTATAAACATTTGTTGAACTAAGCGTAGTAATAGC
>CAZTST010000136.1:0-10447 GCA_964616585.1 uncultured Draconibacterium sp. | reverse complement strand
AGAGTTTAAGAATACGATGAAATAGATCAGTCCATAAATTTTTAATTTGAGAGAAAGTTGGATTTAAATTATAAAAATATACGCATTCGAGGTAAAGATGCACAATATCTTCAGCTTAATAATGAAGGAATTAAGGCTGTTTTTTATTCGGCTAATGGATTCCCTTTAGGAACTTATTCTGAATTTCTAAAACATCTGACTCCTAAATTTAATTTAAGCTGCCTATCGCCAAGAGCCTGCTGGCCAAATATTGGAGCACCTGCTCTGCAAACTAATTGGGAAATTTATGCAGATGATTTAATTGCTTTTATAGAACAAATGTATAGCGAGCCAATTGTCGTAATTGGTCATTCTCAGGGAGCAACAGCTGCAATAATTGCGGCTTCTAAACGACCGGAACTTTTTAAATCTTTGATTCTTATTGAACCTGCTTCTGTTTCAAAAATATTAGGCTTTGTTGTTAAGCATATGCCTTTTAGTATTAAGAAACACTTCCAACCATTTAAAAGCGGTTTGCTGAAACAAGATATTTGGGAAACAAGAGAAGCTTTTTATAATGATTGCAGGCAGAATAAAGCCTATAAAAGAATTGGAGATGTTGTACTTAAAGATTTTGTGGAATTTGGCCTCAAACCAATCGAAAACGAGAAATTCACTTTAACATTTTCATCTAAATGGGAAACATCAAATTATGCTTTGGCTCCTTATATTTGGAAATATTTAAATAAAATAAATCTACCTATACATATAATTGCCGGAAAACCTTCTTTATTTTTTAGCCCTAATCTTCGTGTAAAATGGAAAAAATCATTTCCAAATTTAAGTCTTGAAGAAAACGGAAATTTTGGACATCTTTTTCCTCTCGAATCGCCTACCGACTGCGCTAATCGTATTCTAAATAAGTTCTGATTTGGCTATAGTTAATGGTATCAGAAGAACAGACTAAATAGTTTCAAACTTTGTGTTTAGTGTCTTCTTTGTGTATCTGTGAAATAGCTATTACACAAAGCTCCTCAAAGAAGCACAAAGTGACACAAAGAAAAAAAATTGATGCAAGCACTTATCATTAATTCTTTTCTATACACAGATTAGCTACAGCTATTTTAATTTAACCTTTCATTTAGAAAAGCTATCCGCTAACTGATAATTCATTGTCCATGGCAGAATTTCATCCAAGAATCTCGCCGTAAGCATATTCAAATTCACCAGATGCATCATCTTAAATCTCAATATACTATCTTCAGAAATATTGCTAATTTTCTCTAAAATATCTATTCTTAAAGGTTCTTTTGTATAAAGTTTTTCAGACAAAGCGATATCAACCATTTGTCTGGCAGGCAACCCAATAAACTTATAATCAATTACATAATCTTCATTTATTTCAATTAAATAAAAGCCCTTCTCTTCATCTTTTTCTGCAAAAGAGGTTCGTTCAATGGAGCCCGGATAAATTATTGGAGTTTTCTTGTCTAATGTCCACAAAATTTGTGAACGATGAATATGTCCTGATAAAATCAGATTATAATTATCTGGAATATAGTTAATTGGAATAACGTCTTTTCCGTTTCGAAAAGTATAATCCGCCGGACCAACTACAGCACCTTCAATACTTTGATGCATACACAAAAATTTAATCTGTGAATTTGCTCTATCGAAGTTCGCAAAAAAATCTGCACCTCTTCTTCTTCTATCCTTTCTTGGACGTAAAGTGAAATCAAAACCAAGATGTGTATCTGCAAGGAAAAGTATTTTAATCATATTCTAGTTTATCTTTTGAGTAATGCTCAACGTAATTACCTGTCCACATCCATCAAAACTAAAAAAAATAAATAAGAAAAAGACTCGCAATAAAAAAACTTCCGAGAAAAATAAATTTAATCTTTCATTAACAAAAAATCATTTTTATGAGGTTTTCAAAAAATGTATCTTTGATAATAAATTTATAAAATCATCAGTATGAATCATTCTAAATATTGTCAAAGTTGCGGTATGCCACACAAAAAAGATGAGTTGGGTGGCGGAACTAATGCTGACGGAAGCAAAAACGAAAAATATTGTTCTCATTGCTACAAGCTGGGAGAATTTCAAAATCCTGAAATTGATTCTGCAAATAAAATGCAGGAATTTGTAAAAACCAGATTGATAAGCATGGGTTTTCCTTGTTTTATAACCGGATTTTTTACGAAAGGAATTCCAAAACTAGAACGATGGAATAATTAAAATGCTAATGACTTTAGAAAATATTTTAAAAGAACTCGAATCATATTCTAGCGAGGATACTAAAAAAGTATTGGTTAGGCATGGAGCTAGAGAACCCTTTTTTGGTGTAAAAGTGCAAGACTTGAAAAAGATTGTCAAAAAAGTAAAGACCAATCACGAATTATCGCTACAATTATATGCTACCGGAAATTCAGATGCGATGTATTTAGCCGGCCTTATTGCTGATAAAAATAAGATTTCGAAAGAAGAATTAAATACTTGGGTAGAAGAAGCCTATTGGTATTACCTTTCGGAATATGCTGTGCCTTGGGTAGCAGCAGAGAGCAGATACGGTTTAGAATTAGCACTTGAATGGATAGAATCGCCCAAAGAAAATATGGCTTCGGCAGGTTGGGCAACACTTTCTAGTATGAGCAATGTAAAAGAAGACGAAGAACTTGATATTGATTTGTTTTCTCAATTACTTGATCGAGTAGAAAAAGAGGTGCATAAATCGCAAAACAGAGTACGCTATGCAATGAATAGTTTTGTTATTGCCACAGGAACTTCTATTGCATCATTAACCGAAAAAGCAACAGAAATTGGAGCCCGAATTGGGAAAGTAAATGTTAATGTGGGAAACACATATTGCAAAGTTCCTTTAGCCGCCGATTACATAAAAAAGGTGATTGATAGAGGAGCTATTGGAAAGAAAAGAAAATCAGCTCGTTGCTAATTTTCAAATCTTTATTTCCCAAACTCCTTTTCCAAACCTTCAAAAACATCTAAAACAGCAGGGCAAATTACTGTGTTCTTTACACTTAGATTTAAAAGCTGATAAAATTTCTCTCTATCTGTATGTGGGTATTCTCGACAGGCTTTTGGACGAACATCATAAATTGAACAATAATTATCGGCATCTAAAAATGGACAAGGTTGTTGCTTAAAAACATAATCATGTTCATCATCTAACAACAAAAATGTTTCTGCAAATTGTGCAGGGCGCATTTTTAAATGCTTGGCAATTCGTTGAATATCTTTATCGGTAACTATTGGACTTATACTTTTACAACAATTAGCACATTCAAGGCAAGCAATATGCTCAAATGCTTTGTGATGCAACTCACTGACAACTACATCCAAAGTCTTTGGCTTTTTCTTAAGTATAGTAGCTGCCAGCTTTTTATTTTTCTTTTGCGCGAGCTTTGCTTTTTCGCCATGAGCTTTTAAGTCAATCATAATAATGAGATTATGTGCTAATACCGAGGCTTTGCCGAAGTCCCGAATTTTCTTCTGGATGCTAATGTGTCTTTTAATTTTTTCATTACCGCATCAGCACTTTATCTATTCAGCACATTAATTAATGCCTCGTTTTTTCTTAATCTCATCATAAGATGCATTCAGCTTCTGGAATTTTTCTTCTGCGGCTTTTTGCACTTCCGTGCCCAAATGACTCACTTTATCAGGATGATATTTTATCGCCATTTTATGATACGCCTTTTTAACATCATTATCATTAGCATCGGGAGTGATTTCCAAAATTTTATATGCCGACTCTGTATCTTTTACAAACATGGCTTTTACTGAATTAAAATCGGCGGAAGTTATTCCCATAAAACCTGCAATATTCTGAATCATAAGTATTTCAGAATTTGAAATAACTTTGTCTGCTCCGGCAATTCCAAACAAATAATGAAGCAATTGCAAACGCGAAGAATAATCCATCGAAGAACGAATTTGCACACTAACATCTTGAATATTAATGTCTTTATTCAGAAGTTCTTTTAAAACCTGCATAAGTTGAACCGTTTTGGCTTCTCCAAAATTGCTCACAAAAAATCGCTTCACATAATCCAATTCCGATTTCTTAACAATACCATCGGCTTTCATTACAGCAGCAGATAAAACTAAAAGACTAACACTAAAATCGCCTGATTGAGTTGTTCGAGAACCCGAACTGTAAGGATATTCTTGATAACCAGTACTTTTACTTCCACTTTCAAACATCGAACCAAAATAAAAGCCTAGCAATCCGCCAATTGGCCCACCAAGTGCCCAGCCCAATCCACCGCCAATCCATTTTCCATAACCACCAGACTTATTCATTCCGGATTGAAACTTCGGATTATTTTTTTGTTTCACAGTCTGCTTTTTAGAGCTGGAATTACTCAAATAAAAGAAAAGAATTGCAATTCCAAAAAGTATTAATATAAAAGTCATAATCTCAATTTTAACGCAAAAATACAGATATCCTCTTGCTAATAAAATTTATTTTCAAAATTCCAGCTTTTATGACGCAAATTCCAACAAAAATTACAAGAACATACAAAACCGATATAATAACCTAAAATCAACTTCATTTTAATTGAATAATCTTTACATTTGCTTATTCAAACACAAAAAAATCCTATCAATGAAAAAAACATTTTTTATAGTACTGGCTGTGAGTATTTTATTTTCGGCCTGTGACACAAAACAAAATCAAATGGCAGACAATCCGTTTTTTGCTGATTATGGAACAGCATTTGAAGTTCCTGATTTTTCAAAGATAAAGACCGAGCATTATATGCCAGCTTTTGAAGAAGGAATAAAACAGCATGCAGCTGAGATTGAAGCGATTGCGAACAACGAAGAAGCCCCAACTTTTGAAAATACTCTTGAGGCTATGGATACAAGTGGTGAGCTTCTAGATAAAGTTAGTAGCGTGTTCTTCAATCAATTTAGCGCAAATGCCGATGACGAAATTAAGGCCATCAACAAAGAAGTTGCTCCAAAGTTAGCTGCTCATCGCGACAACATTAACATGAACCCAAAATTGTTCAATCGTATTAAAGTTGTTTATGATAAACAACAAGCATTAAACCTAACTATCGAAGAGAAAAATGAACAAGCTTTAAATACTGAGCAAACTGCTTTACTCGATAAAGTTTATAATGGCTTCGTTCGTGGCGGTGCCAATTTAAACGATGAGGACCAAGCTATTTTACGTGACATTAACAGTAAAACTGCTCTTCTTTATCCTCAATTTGGCGAAAATGTGATTAAAGAAAGTTTGGCATACAACTTAATTATTGAAAATGAAGAAGACTTAAGCGGGCTTCCTCAATCTGTTCGTGATGCTGCCGCAGAAACTGCTACTGCAAAAGGTATGGAAGGCAAGTGGGTATTTAATATGGATAAACCAAGCTGGATTCCTTTCTTGCAATATGCCGATAATCGTGAGCTCCGTAAAGAAATTTACACAGCCTGGATGAATCGTGGCAACAATAATAACGAATTCGACAATAAAGAAGTGATAAAAGAAATTTTAAAACTTCGTTTACAAAAATCTAAACTTCTAGGTTACAATACATTTGCAGATTATGCTATTGATAATAATATGGCCAAAACTCCCGAAAATGTATTGAACCTGCTTACTCAATTATGGGATGCTGCATTACCAATGGCTGCACAAGAAGCTAAAGAATTGCAAAAAATTATTGATAATGAAGGTGGCAACTTTAAGTTAGAAAGCTGGGATTGGTGGTATTATACTGAGAAACTTAGAAAAGAAAAATACGCATTGGAAGAATCAGAACTACGTCCGTATTTCTCATTAGCAGCAGTTCAGAATGGCGCCTACGAATTGGTAAAGCATATATACGGATTGAATATTGTTCGCCGCAACGATATTCCGGTTTATCATGAAGATGTTCAGGCTTGGGAAGTTCAAGAAGAAAATGGCGACCATGTTGGAATTTTATTGGTTGATTATTTCCCTCGCGACAGCAAAAGAAGTGGTGCCTGGATGTCGTCTTACCGCAAGCAAATGGGTGCCGGCGATGATTTTGTAAGTCCTGTAATCGTAAACGTAGGAAACTTCACTAAACCAACTGCCAATGAGCCTTCACTATTAAGTCTTGACGAAGTATCTACTTTATTCCACGAATTCGGACACGGACTTCACGGTCTCTTATCTAATGTAAAATACAGTACAATTTCCGGCACCTCGGTAAAAAGAGATTTTGTAGAGCTTCCTTCACAGATTATGGAAAATTGGGCTTTAGAACCAGAAATGCTTAAATTTTATGCTAAGCATTATGAAACCGGCGAAACTATTCCTGATGAACTGATTGCCAAAATTGAGAAAAGCGGGAAATTCAATCAAGGATTTACAACTATAGAATATTTAGCTGCCAGCTTATTAGATATAAAATTCCATATGCTTGATAATGTGGATAATATTGATGTTTTAGCTTTTGAAAAACAAGCTATGAACGAATTAGGATTGATCGATGAAATTATTCCTCGTTATAGAAGTACTTATTTCAATCATGCATTTGGTGGCGAAGGTTATTCTGCCGGTTATTATGTATATATCTGGGCGGCTGTTTTAGATTCGGATGCTTATCAGTCATTTGTTGAAAACGGTATTTTTGATAGAGCAACCGGAGATTCATTCCGTAAAAATGTTATTTCTCGTGGTGGTTCTGACGATCCGATGACGCTTTACAGGAATTTCCGTGGAGCTGATCCTTCAATAGAACCTTTGCTTGCAAAACGAGGTTTAAAATAATCCCGTTTGAAAATATCTAATTAAGGCCGTCCGTCATTTGACGGATGGCCTTTTTTATGCAATCCCATCTTTGCGTCTTTTGCGGCTTTGCGTGATATTTTTCTCGCTAAGTTGCTAAGACGTAAAAAATTATTTTATACTGCTTTCTTTTTAGCGAATAAGTTTGCATTCGTATCAAAATGATATGTAATTTTACCTCTATGATACTTCAAGCAAATATTTCCATGTTTACCTGCATGTATGGTCATTTTGGCCGTGGCTTATTTGAATGCTGGATTTCCTGAATCGGCACTTTTCCCTTTTTTCATTCCTTTTTTTCTTTTTTATAATTTTGCGATTTAATGACAGGAATTGTTTTCGATATCAAACGTTTTGCCATTCACGACGGCCTCGGAATCCGAACAAGCATCTTTTTTAAAGGTTGCCCTTTAAGCTGTTGGTGGTGTCATAATCCGGAAAGCAGGAAAACAGGAATTGAACAACTTGATTTTAAGTTTAAAGGAATCAATACAATTGGCTGGGAGACAACTGCTAAACAACTTTTAATTGAGATTGAAAAAGATCGGCCATTCTATGAGCAATCAAATGGTGGAGTTACTTTTACAGGCGGTGAACCATTGTTGCAGCACGATTTTTTAATTGAAACAGCTAAACTTTTCAGAAAACATAAATTACATTTATGCTTGGATACAACAGGATTTGCATCACCTAAGGTTTTTCAGGATATAAGTCAGCATATTGATTTGTTTCTATTTGATTTAAAGCATTTAGATGATGATTATCATAAAAAATATACCGGAGTTTCGAATAAACTAATTTTGAAAAATCTTGAATATTTAGTCGAGAACAAGAAAGAAGTGCATATTCGTTTTCCATTAATTCCAAAGATAAATGACGACCCAAAACATCTGGAAAATATCGCCAAGTATTTAACACACCTCAAACACATCAAGAATATAAACCTATTGCCTTATCATAAAATTGCCCAAGGAAAATACGAGCAATTAAATTTTGAAAACAAAATGAATGGGATTCAGGAATCATCAAAAATTGAAGTTGAAATCGTTAAATTCTTTTTTGAAAAACAAGGATTTAGTGTGAAGATTGGAGGATAAATGATCACAAAAAGAATAGAAAACCTAAGAAATATAAGCTTAAATACTAAGCCAAGCATATCAGCCGAAAGAGCAGAATTAATTACAGCTTTCTATCAATCTGATGAAGCCAAAAATCTTCCAACTCCTATTTTAAGAGCCAAAGCTTTTAAATATTTGATGGAAAATAAAACCATCTATATTGGTGATGGCGAGCTGATTGTAGGTGAAAGAGGTTCTGCTCCGCAACAAACTCCAACCTATCCTGAAGTCTGCATTCATTCTATTCCTGATTTGGAAATGATAGACAAAAGACCAAAAGTTCGTTTTTCGGTAGATGAACAAGTAAAGAAATTATATCACGAAAGGCTTATTCCATTTTGGAAAGGAAAAAGTAATCGTGATAAAATCTTTAAGAAATTGCCAAAGAAATGGCTCGATGCATACGAAGGCGGCGTTTTTACTGAATTCTTAGAGCAACGTGCTCCCGGTCATACTGTTTTAGGCGATGTTATTTATCATAAAGGGTTTAAAGATTTACGAGTAAAAATTAATCATCGTATTGCCCAAATAGATTTTAAAAAAGACATAAATGCAATAGCTCAGAAAAACGAATTGGAAGCTATGCTAATCAGTCTTGATGCAGTTTCCATATTTGCTCAACGTCATGTTGAAAAACTAAAGCAATTATATGAACTTGAAACTGAAAAAGAGCGAAAATCAGAAATCAAACAAATGATTCGAGTTTCAACAAATGTACCTGAAAACAAACCAACAAATGTCTGGGAAGCTTTACAATATTATTGGTATGTTCACCAGGGAGTTATAACTGAGCTAAATCCTTGGGATTCATTTAATCCAGGCCGTTTGGATCAACATCTCCATCCTTTTTACAAACAAGATTTGGAAAGTGGAAAATTCACCAAAGAAGAAATAATCGAACTGATTCAAGCTTTTTGGGTAAAATTCAACAATCATCCTTCGCCACCTAAAATGGGTGTTACTGCCAAAGAGAGTAATACTTTTACTGATTTTGCATTGATAAATCTCGGAGGCTTAAAAGCAGACGGTACTGATGCTGTAAACGAAATGAGTTATATTTTGCTGGATATTATTGAGGAAATGAGGATTTTACAACCCAGCTCAATGGTTCAAGTAAGCAAGCATAATCCGGATAAGTTTATTCTTCGAGCGCTGGATATTGTAAAAACAGGATTCGGACAACCATCTATTTTCAATACCGATGCTATAATTCAGGAATTGCTTAATCAGGGAAAAAACATTGTAGATGCACGAAATGGCGGCGCCAGCGGTTGTGTAGAAACAGGAGCTTTTGGAACAGAAGCTTATATTTTAACAGGATATTTTAATTTGGCTAAAGTATTGGAAATTACTTTAAACAATGGGATAGATCCACTTACAAATAAAACTATTGGAATCGCAAGTGGAAAAATTGATTCCTTCAAGTCATTTGATGACTTTATGAAAGCATATAAAAAACAATTGCAACACTTTATAGATATAAAAATTGAGGGAAATAATATCATCGATAAAATATGGGCTAAGGAGTTACCGGCTCCTTTTCTTTCAGTATTTATTGATGATTGCATAAATAATGCTAAGGATTATAATGCAGGCGGAGCTCGATACAATACCAGTTATATCCAAGGTGTGGGATTAGGCAGTATTACCGATTCGCTTAGCGCAATAAAATTACATGTATTTGAAAAACAAACTCTTACATTAAGTGAATTTGTAAATATTTTAAATCGGGATTTTGAAAATCATGAAATTTTTCATCGTCTATTAATAGAGAATACACCAAAATACGGCAACGATGATGATGCTGTGGACGATATTGCCAAACAAGTTTTTGAGCTTTTCTACGTAGCGGTTGATGGCCGACCAACAGCAAAAGGCGGAACATTTCGTATCAATTTGCTGCCTACTACTTCTCATGTATATTTTGGCAGTAAAATAGGAGCTTTGCCAGATGGAAGAAAAGCAGGCAAACCTTTATCCGAAGGTATTTCGCCGGTGCAAGGCGCAGATCGGCTAGGCCCAACGGCTGTTTTAAAATCGGCTTCAAAAATTGACCATCTACGAACAGGAGGAACTTTATTAAATCAGAAATTTACACCTCAGATTATGGAGGATGAGACAGGACAAGAGCAAGTGAAAAATCTTGTTCGGACATATTTTCATCTCAATGGACATCATATTCAGTTTAATGTAGTTACAGCTGATACATTACGAAAAGCAAAGTTAGAACCTGAAAAGTATCGCGATTTAATTGTGCGAGTAGCAGGTTATAGCGATTATTTTATTGAGCTTACGGAAGAGTTACAAGATGAAATAATCAATAGAACTGAACATCAGAATTTCTAATTGAAAGAATATTATTGCGGATTTTAGAAAATTTCTTTTTTTTATTCGCCCTGAACAATTAATTACTATCTTTGAGTTTTAACAGTATAACCAAATATAGAACTCATTTACTGTTAGATAACAATTATTAAATTACCACAGATGGAAAATCATTCCGAAAAAACCAATCTGGAACAGGAAAATAAACGTCTATATTTGGTTATACTGTTAA
>CAZTST010000135.1:0-10486 GCA_964616585.1 uncultured Draconibacterium sp. | reverse complement strand
TCGCCGTCTGTCGGGAGCTCTCCCGAAAATTCGGGATCGGTTCCGCCATCCGGGCTCATTTCAATCGCCGTCTGTCGGGAGCTCTCCCGAAAATTCGGGATCGGTTCCGCCATCCGGGCTCATTTCAATCGCCGTCTGTCGGGAGCTCTCCCGAAAATTCGGGATCGGTTCCGCCATCCGGGCTCATTTCAATCGCCGTCTGTCGGGAGCTCTCCCGAAAATTCGGGATCGGTTCCGCCATCCGGGCAAAAATAGCGATGCAAAGATAGGTTTTTTTTAAATATTGCAAACAATAATTTATTTGGCATTAACAAAAAAACAGACTAATTTTGCCGCCGATAAAAGCAGCGATTTAAAGCCCAAACAATCATGGAAGGAAAGGTTTCAATTTTCAGCGGAAGAGCCACAAAATATTTAGCTGAAAAAATTGCCGAAGCTTATGGGCAGCCATTGGGCGAGAGTTCAATTTCGCTTTTTGCTGATGGTGAATTTCAACCTTCTTTTGATCATTCAATTCGCGGAAATACCGTTTTTATTATTCAATCTACTTTTGCTCCTTCCGACAATCTTTTTGAGATGTTGCTTATGATTGATGCCGCTAAACGAGCTTCAGCAAAAAAAGTTGTAGCAGTAATTCCTTATTTCGGTTTTGCTCGACAAGACAGAAAAGATCGACCAAGAGTTTCGATAGGCGCCAAATTAACAACTAACCTTTTGGTTGCAGCAGGAGTTGATCGTATAGTTACTATGGATTTACATTCCGATCAAATACAAGGATTTGTTGATTTACCTGTCGATCACCTTTATGCATCTACTATTTTTGTGCCTTATTTACAGAATCTAAATTTGGGAGAAATTACAATGGCTTCGCCTGATACCGGAGGAGCTAAACGTGCGGCAGCTTACGCTAAGTTCTTAAATACAGATTTGGTTATCTGTTTTAAACAAAGAAAAAAAGCAGGCGGAATTGAAAAAATGCAGGTTATAGGTGATGTTAAAGGTAAAGACATTGTTTTGGTTGATGATATTATTGATACTGGCGGAACAATTACAATGGCAGCAGATTTAATGACTGAACAAGGTGCCAGAAGCGTTCGTGTTGTTTGTACCCATGCAGTTTTCTCAGGGAAAGCTTTAGAACGTTTAGAAAACTCATCCATAACAGAAGTAATAATTGCTGATACATTACCTCGGAAATCCGAAGGTAAAATTACGGTCCTATCCACAGCAGAATTATTTGCTGATGTGATAGATAGAATACATAATTTTGAATCAATTAGTGAACATTTTAAGTTCACTACTATTTTATAAACTTAAATTAATTAAAAATGAAAAGAGTATCTATGAGCGGTTCTCCAAGAGAGAACGTAGGGAAAAAAGATGCAAAAGCCCAGCGCAAGGCAGGCAATGTAGTGTGTGTTTTATATGGTGGTGAAGAGCAAATTTCATTCACTCTTCCTGAGAAGAAATTTGACAAAATCATTTACACTCCTGATGTTTATCTTGTTGATCTTGAAATTGGCGGCAAAGAGTTTGTTGTATTATTAAAAGATGTTCAATATCATCCCGTAAGCGATAAGGTATTGCATGCCGATTTTCTGCAAGTACTTGAAAACAAACCGATAACTGTTAGCATACCTGTTAATTTAACAGGAACATCAATAGGAGTTATGAATGGAGGCAGACTAACTCTAAAAATGCGTAAACTAAGTCTAAAAGGATTATTTAGCAATATTCCTGAAAATATAGTATTGGATATTACCAAATTAAAAATTGGAATGGGTATTCAAGTTAAAGATATTGTAATAGAAGGCATTACACTTCTTGATAATCCTTCAAATGTGATCCTGAGTGTTAAAACTGCTCGTGGAGTTGCTGGTGAAGATGGAGAAGAAGAAAGCGAAGAAGTAGCTGAAAGCGAAGCTGAAGCAACTGAATCTGCAGAGTAGATTTCATCAAAAATTTATAAAGGCGCAAGTAATTCTTGCGCCTTTTTTTTATATCCGCAAAAGAATCTTAATTTTATCCTAAATTCTTACGAATGAAGTATTTGATTGTTGGCTTAGGAAATATTGGTGTCGAGTATGCTCATACTCGGCATAATATTGGTTTTGATGTGGTTGACGCTCTTGCTAACGAGAAAGAAGAAAAATTTAACGTTGAACGTTTGGCAGCGGTTGCTCGAATTAAACATAAAGGTCGAAGCTTTATTTTGATTAAACCAAGTACATACATGAATCTGAGCGGCAAAGCAGTAAAATATTGGATGCAAGCTGAAAACATAAACATTGAAAACTTACTTGTGGTTACCGATGATATTGCTTTAGATTCTGGCATTTTACGCATGCGTATAAAAGGAAGTCATGGTGGGCATAATGGATTGGAAAATATTATAGAAAGTTTGGGAACATCTGATTTTGCACGATTGCGTTTTGGAATCGGAAATAATTATTCACGTGGTCGCCAGGCCGATTTTGTTTTAAGTCATTGGAAAACCGATGAAAAAAAGATGTTAGGTGAGAGAATAGATCAGGCAGTTGAAATGGTGCTAAGTTTTGGAATAGCAGGTGTTGCTTTTACAATGAATCAATACAACAACAAATAAGTTCACCATTTATTTCAAATAAAATCGAATGACTTAATTGCCTTGTAAATAGGCCCTTCAGGGGTTAGAATACTTTCATATAACTCAAATCCATCCACTTTAGTTTCCTGAATAAAACCATTTTCAGCGCCTTCCATCACACGTTTAAAATGATCTTTGTGTTGTATTTTTTTTATCCTTGCTAAGGTAAAATGAGGAACAAAATTCTGTCGATCAGCAGGTAATCCTATATCTTCTAATTCTTGAATAATACTTTTTTGTAGTTCAAGCAATTGCATATTTTCACGAATCCCAACCCAAATAATCCGAGCATGATATTGGCTTCCAAAAATCCCAATCCTTTCTAAAATTAATGGAAAGGAAATAGCTTTTTTAACGCAATTGTTAATTGATTCTACAATTTCAGGAATCTGTTTTGTTGGCGTTTTTCCTATAAACTTTAGGGTAAGATGAAAATTATTTTCTTTAACCCAAGTAATTTTTTCTTCAGAAAGATTCTTCATTAAAAACGCTTTCTGTCTAAGCAAATGTTCTTCGGGTTTAATAGGAATAGCAATAAATAAGCGCTTGTTCATTTAATCCGGAATAATCAATTCCTGATTTGGGTAAATTAAATCAGGATTATTAATTTGCTCCTTATTCGCATTGTAAATTTTTATCCAACCCTGAGCATTTCCATATTCTCTTCGAGAAATATCGTAAAGCCATTCTCCTTCTTTTACAATAACCTTTCTAACAATAGGTTTTGGAGCTGGACGAACTTCCTCTTTCATAACCTCAACATTATTAGGCTTTTGTGCTTCCGACTGAACCTCAATAGGTTTGGTTGATTTTTCATTATCAGTTTTCTTTTCTTTACATGCAGAAACCAAAAATATTACTGACATAATCAGGACAAAAAAAAGGAAAGTATATTTTTTCACTTTTAATATTTTTTTAGATTTAAGTGATACGTATAGCGCAAAAATAAGTTGCATAAAAAAAGGTCAGCAGGGGAAATCACGCCCCCACCAACCTTCAAATGTCAATCTACAAGTAATTTATTTAGCCATGGGTAGTTTTACTAGATCTGCCGTAGTCATGGCTGACTGTGGGGAAATACTTGTTTTTATTACTAAGTCGTTAAAATCTTTATCGCCACCTGTGATACTAACATCTTCAAATGTTGTCAATATAGAACCACAGCTTTCGCTATACATCATAATGGTTTGTTGAGCTCCTTTTCGATTAAATTCAGGGATTGTATAAAAAGTGTATATTCCATCTGTTACTTCACTACCATTCCATCCATTTGAAATAAGGAAGTATCCTATTACTGTACCAGCTTCGAAAGTTCCAAGATATAATCTGTCTCCTTTTACAAGCGCACCACCATATCCACCCGCACCTGAGGCATTTGCGAAGATTATTCTTTTGCTGGCTTTAATATCTTCAATTGATTGAGGAGGGTTATTAACATTGTAAGTATAATATCCAAAAGTATTTTTAAATCCTGCGCCTTCCATAACAAAGGTTACGGATACATCGGCTGTTTGAGTTAAAACCAATTCTCTATTTTCATTTGTGAAATATTCCGGGTGATGAATTAAAGCATTTTGATACTCTGGAAGTGCTACTTTAAAATCAGGAAGCAAGTTTTCGCAAAGATTTTCAGGGTTACTCTTGCAAGTTGGAGCGCCAAATTCGTCCCAATCACAAACAGAAGGAATAGTAGTATTAGGAATTTTTCGTAAAATCTTTAATCCTCCACCACCTTTAGCAACAAATACCCAATCGCCATCAGTTTGAACCATATTTGCTGATGCTCCAATTTCGTCTAAATCCCAACGTTGAACTTCAAGAATTTCACCACTGCCTGCAGGGATACATCCAATAAATAATCCATCATCGCTGTTTGCCATATAAATGAATTTCTCATCTATGGTTAAACCATGAGTATTTCCTATGGTTAGCATATTGGAAGGAGATTCATAGACAATATTTCCTGTTTCAATATTTATGGCTATCATACCATCTTGATTAGTAGCAATAAAGGCTATGTTTTCGCCTTCGCGTATAGAAACGGTTGCTTTTCCTAAATATGGATCATCAACATTTTGATGAATAATTGTTCCGAGATCAAAACTGTTAACTAGTGTGCGATCTGTACCAACTTTGTGAACCAATAATTTGGCGTTATCGCCAGCCACTAAAGAAAGTTGATAATCTCCATTTGAACCGCCATTTAAAGCAATTGCTTTTGCATCTGAATATTCTTCATGTGATAATATATTCAATGTTTGCCTGTCAAGCTGGAATGTTCCACCAACACTGTTTCCTGCTGTCATATAAATATAATTATCAGAATAACCAATGCCATTTGCAGATGGAGTAATATCGCCATTTAGAATAGCTCTGGAAAGAGGCACATCCAAAATACTTCCGTTTAAGTAGCCATTATTTGAAATAACTTGTCGTAAAACAGCTCCTTTTTTAAAGCTTGAACCGGCAAGCCATATTTTTCTTTCTCCATTGTCAGAACCCCTATCGTCGATAGCAAGCGTATTAATATCTACACCATCAAACTCCATATAACTTCTAATTACCGGAAAACCAGGATCTGTAATATCTATAATTTCTAAAGCGCCATCAATTCCACTTCCTTGGCGGTGATATGTAACATAAGCCCTGTTTCCTAAAATACGAACATCTGAAGCACTTAATGGCTCACCATCTACAATCGGTGCAGCAACTTCAGCAACCAAATACCATGTATAATCAAAGCAATCTCCACCCACATCTAAAACTTTAAAATTATTTTTATCTTCAATGGGTGTATTAATCGAAGTCATTCGCTTATTTAAATCTACGAAATTATTATTGGTGGTGATAGAATTATCAACTATTTCTTCCGGCAGATCTATTGCAACAATCTCATTTTCAGGAATTATTTCTACTTGTTTATTGCATGCTGAAAATGCAAAAAATGCTACTACAAGCAAAACGAAGTATATCTGAATGTTAATTTTCTTTTTCATAATTTGAAGGTTTTGACATTTTATAAAGCAAAAGTAGCTTGATACGCATTCTTGTTCAATGCATACTTCGTAGGTGATGATATCTAATACGTAAACGGAAGATTTTTTGCCTTTTTAGAAACTTAAAGTCTGGAAAAACGAGATTAAAAGGAGATTCTTGTAGAAATCACCTTTTTATAGATGCAATGAAGAAACAGATTATTAGCTAAACTGATGAAAATTTAATGTGAAATAAAAATTGTGGGAAAATAAAAAATTAATTTTCGCGAAGATGTTTAAATTCAGACTCTTCTCTCCATTTTGGAAAAGAACTTTCCATACTTAATTTATATCCAACTTCAAAAAGTAATTTTGTGTCATCGGCAACTCCACTCAAATCCCACCAATCTTCATATTCATCAGTTACTTTATGGTAGTTATTGGCTAACCAATTGGCTTCTTTTTCCAATGCCCACTCCTTGCCATGTTCCCGACTGTCGCAGTTACCACGAGCAAAAAGCGCCGGGATTCCTGCTTTTGCAAAAGCAAAATGATCGGCGCGGAAATACATGCCTGTATGTGGATTTGGATCGGGAAAAATATAGCGATCGTATTTTTGAGCTATTTCATCAACATAATCGTCAAGTTCTGATTGTCCATAACCTGTTATCATCACGTCTTTCATGCGGCCATAAGGTAACATCATATCGTTGTTGATATTAGCAACCGTTTTATTTAAATCGAATATTGGATTTTGAACATAATGAGTGGATCCAATTAATCCTGATTCCTCAGCAGTAGGTGCAAAAAACAAGATTGAACGTTCAGGTTTTTCTTTTAAGCTGACAAAAGCTTCGGCAATTTCTAGCATCCAGGCCAAAGAAGTTCCATTGTCAACAGCTCCATTGTAAATACTGTCGCCATCCACTTTTCGGCCAATGCCAAAATGATCCCAATGTGCAGAATAGATAATCACTTCCTCAGGGCGTTTTGAACCTCTAAGAACACCTAAAACATTTTGCGATTTATCTATTCTCCAACTGTTTTTCATTTCCATACTAAGTGAAAGACTCATTGGCATTGATTTAAATCCGGATTTTGCTGCAGTTTTCCAAATATCTGTAGATAATCCGGCTTCTGTAAAAAGCTCTTTAGCTGCATCTTGAGAAAGCCATCCTTGAACGGCGCAACGATCGGAATAATTATTTTCATCGGCTAAAAATAGGCGAGGGGATTCGTTACCGTTTGAAACTACGCCCCAACCATAGCCTGCGGGTTTTGTATCGTGAATGATAAAACAAGCTGCTGCTCCTTGTCGTGCAGCTTCTTCGTATTTGTAAGTCCATCGACCGTAATAGGTCATAGAATTACCTTTAAAAAAGTTATTATTATCAGTTCCAAAACCAGGGTCGTTTACTAAAACCACAACAGTTTTTCCTTTTACATCCAAATCTTCATAATCATTCCAGTTGTATTCTGGAGCTACAATTCCGTAGCCGACAAAAATCAATTCTGATTTATCGAGTTTAATTTCTTTTTGTGCACGCATGGAGAATGCTGCAAATTCTGTTAGCAAGTCAAAATCAAATGATTTTCCTTTTCCTTCAATACTAAGTTTATTATCAGGAGTATTCAGAATTTCCATCAGCTTAACTTCCTGAAAATAACTTCCGTTAACGGCAGGTTCCAAACCAATTCGTTTGAATTCCGATTCCAGATAATTTATAGTAATTGTTTCACCTTCTGTGCAAGGTTTACGACCCATAAACTCATCAGAACCAAGAGTTTTGCTTTGACGAACCAAATCTTCGATGGAAATAGTAGCCAAGGCATTTTCCAAATCGGATGAACTTGTTTTACATGAAGAAAAAATCAAAAAAAAGCTAAAGATGGAAAGAAAAGCAAATGGTTTCATAGATTTGATTTAGTAATGGATTTATGCAAATGTAGTGAAAGATATATATGTGATGGTATTTGAAGTTTCTACGATTGAATAATAATATGATAAAATTTGGGTTGTAAAAGCCGTGTTATCTTTCTAAAACTCTGTATAATAGCTATTTCACAGAGAGCCACGGAGAAGACACAGAGTACCACAGAGAATATTTATTCTATAAATGAAAGAATATAAAGCAATTATATATCTTCAATTTAACACGAAACAATATGTAAAATTAGTTGCTCATTCCCATAATCATTCCGCCTATATATGGAATTAACCAGATAAGCCAAACAAATAGACTATATCGATGAAAGCTTTTCCTGAGAACTTCATTGTTTTTCAAAATAACACGAGTTGCCCAAATAGCATGAATCAGCATAAGCCATAAAGCAATTTGCCCTGTAAAAGTATGAGGTTCCAGAATGTTAAAGTTTCCATCTGAAATCAAATGCATGGCATAAGTTCCGGAAATATCAAAAGAAAAACCCAGCCAGAAAGACACAACATGCCAGACTTTTAAATAGCGCACCCATCGTTCGGCCCAAACGCCTAAAGAGTAAAAAAGTAGTGCAAGTGTGATAAGTAATGATGAAATAAAAACTATCATATATTCTTTTGTTCAAAAATAGGGAAATTATGATAAGGCGAATTCATTATTTATAAATACATGAATTTCAATACTAAACACACTAATTCGTTTTTTAAATTGATCCTGCCAACAAACGGAATATTTCTCATATAAAAAAAGCGGCTTTATTTTATTTTCAGATTTAAGATGCCGGAATTGTAATTCTAAATAAACTCCCCTTACCTATCTCACTTTCAACACTTATCACCCCATCGTTATTAGAAATAAACTCTTTACATACTATTAAACCTAAGCCTGTCCCTTTTTCGTTCTCCGTTCCCGGTGTTGATTGATTTTTGTCCAGCTTAAATAAATTATTTAACTTTAATTCATTCATTCCCAAACCATTATCTCTGATCTCAATTTTAATATTCTTGTTTTCTTTATGAGCACTGAAGTTAATTATACCTCCACTATATGTGTATTTTGTAGCGTTACTAAAAATATTACCAATTACAGTTCTCATGGTATTTTTATCGGCTAATATTGAAAGATTGTTAGGAATTGAATTTTTAATCGTTATCTGTTTTTTAATAGCGCTCATCATATAAGGCTTTGTGCTTTCATTCACTAACTCTTTAACGTTTAATGATTCTTTTGTGATTTTAATTTTTCCACGTTGAATACTGGCCCAATCCAATAGGTTTTCTAATAAAATAAATGCGTTTTTTGATGATGAGTTAAGCAAATTAATTATTCTTAGCCTTTCCTGATCAGACATTTCATAATAGTCCGTAATTAGTATATCCGCCAGACCTAAAAGAGAATTGAACGGATTTTTTAAGTCGTGTGCAATTATTGAAAATAACTTATCTTTTGTCGAAATAAGTTCTCCCAATTTTAAGTTTTGTTCAGTGAGTTTTATTTCAAACTGTTTACGATCAGTAATATCGATAAATAGAGCCATAAGGCAAATTGGCTTGCCATCATCAGATTTTACAATTCTTGCAGATATCAGGTTAGTAAAAATTGTTCCATCCATTCGAGTTGATTCTCCTTCGCCATAATAAACCTCGCCACTTTGTATTGTAGATAAAACCTGACCAACCTGTTCTTGTGAATTAGCAAAATGTGAAACATGATTTCCAATAACCTCATTTACATCATTATATCTCCAGAGTTTTACATAGGCTTCGTTTGCATAAAAAAGGATACCGTTCATATCTGCAAGTCCTACTGCTGTTGGTGAGGCTTCTAAAGCAAAATTCGTAATATGCAATTTCTCTTCCAATTCCTTTTGCTCTGTAATATCAGTTGCTTTTCCACCCATCTGAATTGCTTTTCCACTTTGGTCGTATATAATTGATTTGCGGTCGCGAAGCCATCTGATTTCACCATCCGGACGCACTATCCTATATTCAGATTCTGAGTTTCCATTGCTAAATAGAGATTTAGCACTTTCCTCAGCAATTTTCTTATCTTCCGGATAAACAATCTTCATCCAAAAATTCGGATCTTTATTGAATTCGGATGAAGAATAACCATAAATTTTTTCAAAGGAATTATTTAAGTCCACAAGCTCTGAGCCATCTCCTTTTGCAATCCAAACAATATCATTTAATTGATTTACAAGCTGATTAAATCTGGTTTGACTTATCTTAAATTCTTCTTCATATTGTTTAGCTGCTTTGTTATCACGTATTTTTTGTAAAAAGATTGATGCTAGATTTGATATTGTTTCAATAGCCATAATGGCGTCACTGTCAAAGAGTTTCTTTTCAATAAAAGATTTAGGAATAAAAAGAGATATTCCTCCAAAATATTTTTTTTCAACTGTGAAACCCAAAGCGCAAACAACTGAAATTCCTAAAAGATTTTCTAATCCCTTGCATATTAATTTATTAATTCTACCGACAACCAGTTCGTAAATGCCACCTGAGAAAAAATAAATTTTTCTGCTTGCAAATACCTTCAATTGTTCTTCGGATAATTCTTTAAATGGAAAGTCCATTGTAAAAGGGTCTTTACCAACTAATTTTTTTATTGCATTAAAATATTTATCAAAACCTGAACTTTCAATTATTCGAAAGTTCATATCATCAGTCTGAAGTTTAGTAACGACAAAGAAAACTCCGGGTAAAATCTGACTGACTGCATCCTTTATAATATCAAAAACCTCATGCTCGTCATTTATTTCGACTAACTTGTTTGATGTATGATGAATTATATGAATCTTTTGATTCTTGATTTGGTCATTGTTATTTGGTACATTTATTTTCTTCATAAAATAAGAATTTGGGTCAGTAATGTGTCAAATACTTGTCTCGTCCTAAAATAGGTTTACACTTCTAAAGTGTAAAAGATGAAAAAAACAG
>CAZTST010000134.1:0-10538 GCA_964616585.1 uncultured Draconibacterium sp. | reverse complement strand
AAAATGAGGAACTTTCCCTTTGCCAATCGGATATCAGTATCTATTAAACTATCATTTTCTTAGTCAAGATGCAGATGCACTTAAGGCTGTTACAATTACACTGGATAAAATAGCTGATGGCGGTATCTACGACCAAATTTGTGGCGGTTTTTCGCGCTATTCTACCGATGCGAAATGGAAAGTTCCTCATTTTGAAAAAATGCTTTATGATAATGCTCAACTCGTGAGTTTGTATTCGTCTGCTTATCAACAAACAAAGAACCCTAAATATAAAATTATTGTCAAGGAGACTTTAGATTTTATCCAAAGTGAATTAACATCTGAAGAAGGTGCTTTTTTTTCATCATTAGATGCCGACAGTGAAGGTATAGAAGGAAAATTTTATGTGTGGCAAAAAAGCGAATTGCGTGAAATGCTAGGAGATAATGCCGCTTTAATAATTGATTATTACAATGTAACAGATGCCGGAAATTGGGAGAATGGCCAGAATATTTTATTTAAAACGGCAACTGATAAAAAAATAGCGGAGCAATATAAAATCACGGAAAGCGAATTAAAGATTCAATTATTTGAAGCAAAAAAAATACTTTTAAAAGAAAGAGAAAAGCGCATTCGACCAGAGCTTGATGATAAAATGCTCACTTCATGGAATTCGCTTATGCTAAAAGCCTATGTCGATGCATATAGAGTTTTTGATAAAAAAGAATATTTAGAAATTGCTTTGAGAAGTGCCGGATTTATCAATACTAAAATGAAAACCAAGGATAGCAGATTGTATAGAAACTATAAAAACGACAAAGCTTCAATCAATGCATTTTTAGACGATTATGCTTTTACTATCGAAGCTTTTATTTCGTTGTATCAGGCAACATTTGATGAAAAATGGCTTGAAGATGCTGCACAATTAACCGAATACGTTTTGACCCATTTTTATGATTCCAAAAGCGGAATGTTTTATTATACTTCGGATCTTGACCCGGCTTTGATTGCGCGTAAAATGGAAATTGCCGATAATGTAATCCCTTCTTCAAATTCGGTGATGGCTAAAAATTTATTTGTGTTAGGACAGTATTTTTATATGGATGATTATATTGATAAATCAAGAACAATGCTTAACAATGTTAAGCAGAATGCTTTACAAGGTGGAGCATATTATGCTAACTGGGATATTTTAATGTCATGGTTTATCAGTCCGCCATTCGAAATTACCATAGTGGGAGATGATTATGCTGCTAAAAAAAGAGAATTTGATAAACATTTTCTGCCCAATGTGTTTTTATCCGGTGGAAAAAATGAAGGAATTTTATCCTTGCTTGAGGGCAAATTAGTAAAGAATCAAACTACTATCTACGTCTGTCGAAATAAAACATGTCAACTTCCGACTGGTGAAGTCAAACTTATCTTGTGCAAATTCGGAACTTTTAAACCTTAACTTTTCTTATCTAAAACTAATAAATATTATACTTTTGTTCCAAAGAAAATACTTAATGAGACAACTTATATTAACTATTTTGCTATTTATTGCTATCACCCCTGGCAAGGTATATGCTCAATATGAGGTCAGATTTAGTGATGATTATCCTCCTTATAATTATGTAAACGAAAAAGGAGAACTGGTTGGATTTAACATCGATATACTCAAAGCCATAAATAACCTTTATGACGATACTATAAAAATAAGTGGAGATCAGTGGAATGTAATTAACCAAGCTCTTGATCAAGGTGATATTCAAGCCATTGGAGGGACTCACTACCCCGGTAGTACGGACAATAATTATATTTATACTCGCTCAGCAATAAATACATCGCATTGCTTTTTATACAATTCAAAGTATATACGCAACTTCTCTCTTGAACGCTTAAGATCTTCAAAAGACCCGCTTATTGCCATGTGGGAAAACGATGTGCTTATGCATTATGTGCTTTCCATCAATCCATCTGCCAAGTTTATCTATATAAATGACTACATTCAGCTAATTAACGCTTTGGATAGAGAAGAGGTTACTTGCATATTTGCTCAGAGAGTAGGAAGCATGTATTATGCCAAAAAACTTGGCAAAGATTACATACAACCTGTTGATAATAGGATTTTAGAACGTAATATGGGATTCAAAGTCTCTAATGATTCGCCTGAATTAGCTGAAATATTAAATAATGGATTAGAAATAATTTTAGCGAATGGCGAGTATCAACGAATTTTTGACAAGTGGATAAGCCCTTATAATAAAAATGATAATGATTGGCATAACTACCTGAAATACATCTTAATATTGGGCACATTTATCGTCTCGTTATTTCTTTTGCTATTAATTATAAACAGGATATTGCAAACTCAGGTCCGAAGCAAAACCAAAGACCTTCAACAACAACTAGCAAAGAATTCTCAGATTATGGCGGAGCTTGAGACTCAAAAAATAAAGGCAGAAGAAAGCGATAAAATGAAATCAGCTTTTTTAGCTAATATGAGCCACGAAATTAGAACACCGATGAACGGTATTCTGGGTTTTACGGAACTTTTAAAGTCACCGGATTTTTCTCCGGAGAAACAAGCCCATTTTATTGAAATAATTCAACGCAGCGGTAATCGAATGTTAGAAACCATTAATAATATTATCTATGTTTCTATACTTGAGTCGGGGATGGAAAAACCACAAATTAAAGAAGTGAATGTTCAAAGTATTATGCATGAGCTTCTAAATTTCTTCAGTCCCGAAGCATCTTCCAAAGGCTTAAAACTTAGCTTAAATGAGAATATTTCAATTTCATCCAAAAGTTTCTTTACCGATGAATACAAACTCAATTCTATCCTCACTAACCTAATTAAAAATGCGCTAAAATTCACAAAGGAAGGCTCAATTGAAATTAAATATTCTCTTTACGATACAGCTGCTGAGTTTTGGGTTATCGATACCGGCATTGGAATTGCCCCTAGCAAACAAGCTTCAATATTTGGTCAGTTTGTTCAAGCTGATTATTCACATTCAAATGGTTATGAGGGCTCTGGACTTGGCCTATCTATTTCTAAAGGTTATGTAAAACTACTAAATGGTGAAATAAACTTAGAGTCAGAGCAATATAAAGGCAGCACATTCTATGTGCGTATACCTAATGATGCAAGGACAGAATTTACATCCGGAAAAAATGTGCAATCACCTGAAACTATTCTACAACTAACATCAAAATATAAAATAATAATTGCCGAAGACGATGAAACTTCTTTTCTCTATTTAGAACAAGTGCTAAAGGATGTTGCAGAGCATTTAATTCGTGCAAAAGACGGTATAGAGGTAGTTGAACTGGCGAAGAAACATAGCGACTGCGACATCATTTTAATGGATATAAAAATGCCAAAATTAAATGGTTTTGAAGCTACAAAAGAAATTCGAAAATTTAATAAGGATGTTTTTATTATTGCGCAAACAGCTTATGCTCAAGAATCTTACAAATCTGAAGTTATGGAAGCAGGCTGTAATGCATACATATCAAAACCAATAGATAAGCAAGAACTACTCGCGATTATTAGCCGGTGTAAGGTTGATTAGATATTTAAGAGTTATTTATGCGAACATTTTAAGTCTGCGATTGCCCTTCTTGAAATCCTTCCAACTGGACTGTACTGTTTGAACTTAATTTGAAAAAGTAATTAGCAACTTTTTTCACTTTTATTCATTAACTAATTTAACTCTATCTTTGCCGAAAATTAGATTTTCCTTTTATGAGTCACAAAGCCGGTTTTGTCAATATCCTTGGAAATCCCAATGTTGGGAAATCAACACTTATGAATGCCCTGGTAGGCGAGAAGCTATCCATCATCACATCAAAAGCACAAACCACGCGTCATCGCATTATGGGCATCGTAAGTGGTGAAGATTTTCAGATTGTTTATTCCGATACTCCGGGAATTGTTGACGCTGCATACAAACTCCACGAAAGCATGATGAATTTTGTGGAGTCGGCTCTAATAGATGCTGATATTTTCCTGTATTTGGTAGAGGTAAAACAGCGCATAAAAAACGATACTATCATTGAGAAAATCAATCAATCAGGTATTCCTACTTTGGTTTTGATAAATAAAATTGATTTATCCAATCAGGAAGCAGTAGTAGAAGCTATGGCATTTTGGCAAGAAAAAATGCCGCAGGCAGAAATCATTCCAATGTCGGCTTTGAATAAATTCAATATAGAAAAGGTTTTGGATGAGATTCTGGAAAGACTTCCCGAATCGCCTGCTTATTTCTCTAAAGAAGAGCTCACCGACAAAACAGAGCGTTTCTTTGCTTCTGAAATTATTCGCGAAAAGATACTTTTAAATTATCAAAAAGAAATTCCTTATTCAACCGAGGTTGAGGTAGAAGAATTTAAGGAAGATGAAAAAATTATCAAGATAAGAGCCAATATTTATGTTGCACGTGATACTCAAAAAGGCATCATCATTGGTCATCAAGGTAGTATGCTAAAAAAAGTAGGAACTTCGGCGCGTATCGATATGGAAGCTTTTTTCGATAAAAAGGTTTTTCTGGAACTCTATGTTCGCGTTCAAAAAGATTGGCGCAATAACGATCGCGATTTGAAGCGTTTTGGGTATTTGCAGTAAGCTTTTTAAAAGTTATTTCCCGCTTTATATAAACTAGTATCTTACACTAGTTTCTAGTCACATGTTACTTGTAATCAGTACAGTACCCAATCCTTTTCGCGCTGAGCGATATTCGAATTTGCAATGAGCGAAGTCAAAGTGCATGAGCGGTAGTCGAAGTGCCAATGTTAACATAACCTTAAGCATTTCCCTTTTCTTACCTTTATTCTTAACAATCTTTTAAAGCGGTTTTAATCTTCAAGTAGCATATAGGCTATTTCTTTGCAACGTGAATCGAAACAAATAGATTTTAAAAAAAATAAACAATTAGACAAAAATGAAAACAGTAAATTTAAAATTTTTAGTGATTTTATTTGGCTTATTAGCCATAGGAATCACATCTTGTAAAAAAGATGACCCGATTGTAATTCCTGATGCTCCTGCATTAACAGCTCCTAGCACCGCTACTGTTGTTGAAGAAGGCATGACTACTAATATTACTTTTAATGTAACTATTCCAGGTGGCTATGCTTCGGCAACTGTTTCAGCCTTGAATGGAAGTGCAGTTGTTTCTACAACACCTGAAGTGGGATCTACAACGGGTACTGTAGAGGTAACATTTACTGCTGGAAATACGGCTGGTGCTGGTTCTGTTACTCTTACTGTTACTGATAAAAATCAAAAAACAGATGATGCAACAGCCATTGTAACAATTGAAGCAGAGTTGCTTATCATTCCGGTTAGCTCTAATATAAGTGTTAATACAACCTGGGAAACTGGTAAAACTTACATTCTTAACAACCGTATTTTTGTTCTTAAAGGAGTAACACTTACCATTGAACCTGGTGTTATTGTTAAAGGTTCTGCAGGTAGTGATGTAAATGCAACAGCTCTTATTATTGCTCAAGGAGCTAAAATAATGGCTGAAGGAACTGCTACACAACCTATTATTTTTACGTCCGTAGCCGATCAACTTGAGTCTGGTCAAATAGCTAGTCCAAACCTAGGTCCAACTTTGAATGGGTTGTGGGGTGGCTTAATTGTTTTAGGAAAAGCTCACATTTCTTATCAGGATGATCAAGGTACTGATAGCCAAACTGCTTCTATCGAAGGTATTCCACCAGATGATGCAAATGGTATCTATGGTGGTACTGATGATGCTGATAATTCAGGTATTATTAAATATGTTTCTATCCGTCACGGTGGAACAAGTATTGGTGAAGGTAACGAAATCAATGGTCTAACTTTAGGTGGTATAGGTTCAGGAACTGTTATTGAAAATATTGAAATCGTTTCTAATCAAGATGATGGAATCGAATTCTTCGGAGGAACTGTAACAGTTACTAATGTTGTTGTATGGAATACAGGAGACGATGCTATTGATGCAGATCAAGCTTTTGCAGGAACAGTTGACAATGTTGTTATTATCAATCCTTACGACGAATGTTTTGAATTAGATGGCCCTGAAGGTAGTTATCTTAACGGTGCACATACTATCAAAAATGTTACTGCAAGTGTTGGTAGTGCATCAGGACTAATTGATTTCGATGCGAATACAAATGTAATAATGATGAATATATTATTCAGAGACCTTACTCTCGCCACGCAAGATGTTGAAGAGTATGACAAATATTTAGCTGCTGGAAACTTTACTTCTTCTGCTTTTGAAGTTATACTTCCTGCCGGTTTTACAGTTCCTGGTATTTTTAAAGGTGGAAGCGATGCAATTACTACTTCAGTAACTTCTGAAACCAAAACTGTAGGTGCAGATTTAACTAAATTTGCTACTTGGTCATGGGCAGCTGTTGCAGGTAAATTAGCTGGCTTATAGTTGTTTAACATATATCATTCAAAAAAACTCATAGGCTTTTTAAAGCGTATGAGTTTTTTGATATTAAAAAAATTAAATTATGCGAATAATAAGAATATCGATAATTATTCTACTATTGCTAAATATAAATTTGGTGTTTGGCCAGAACGGTTTTATAAGAGGCTCTGTTTTTGATGGGATGACTGGGGAGTTTTTACCTGGTGTTACCATATTCGCTGAAGGCACCACTTTTGGAACTGTTACCGATCTTGATGGTAAATTCAACCTTAGTATTGCTCCCGGAACTTATCAATTAAGAATTTCATTCATTTCGTATCAAACGATAAGCCTAAATGACATTAAAGTGATTGATGGCGAAGTAATCTTGTTGGATGACCTTAAACTTGAAGAAGTTTCGTTTGAGCTTGGCGAAGCGGTTGTCACGGCTTCGTATATTAAGAATACGGAAGTCGCCATGTTGTCCTTGAAGCAAAAATCGGTTAATTTAATTGATGGCATTTCTTCTTCAGGACTTAAAAAGATTGGAGATTCAAATGTTGCTTCAGCTATTAAACGTGTTACCGGAGTTTCTATTGAAGGAGGAAAATATATTTATGTCAGAGGATTGGGCGATCGATATACAAAAACCATTATGAATGGTTTAGATATACCTGGTCTCGATCCTGACAGAAATACCATACAGATGGATATTTTTCCAACCAATATTATTGATAATTTGGTTGTTTATAAAACTTTTAGTGCCGATTTGCCTGCTGATTTTACAGGAGGTATTGTGGATATAAATATCAAAGACTTCCCTGATTCTAAAAATGCAAACATTTCGATGAGTGCTGCTTACAATCCAAGCTCGCATTTTAACAAAGACTATTTAACCTATGCCGGAGGAAAAACAGATTTTTTAGGTTTTGACGATGGAACAAGAAATATCCCAGCCGTCGATAACATTCCTTTCTTTACCGACGCAATTACTGATCCCAATGGCCCCAATGGTATTCGATACAGGTCAATTATTGAATCCTTTAATCCAATTATGGCAGCGGAAAAGCAACAAAGTTTTATGGATTATAGCGTGGGGACATCATTTGGTAATCAGTTTGAAGCTGGAAAATACACGCTAGGTTATGTTGTTTCTTTATCCTATAAAAACAATACTGATTTTTATGAAGATGCCATTTTTAGCAAATATGCACTTTCGAGTGATAAAGCTGTTACTAAAATGGAAAGAAGAGAATATCAAATAGGTGATTATGGTGTAAATAATGTATTGATAAGTGGATTAGCAGGATTCGCAATCAAATCAAAAAACGCCAAATTACGATTGAACCTGATGCATCTTCAAAACGGGGAATCAAAAGCAGGTATTTTTGATTATGATAAAAATAATTTAGGTACAACATTCGCTGGCATACAACACAATCTTGAATATACGCAACGATCTTTAACCAATATTTTAATTGATGGAAAATATTCATCCCCGGAAACAAAATGGGATGTTGTATGGAAATTTTCACCAACATTATCCACAATAACGGATCCTGATATTCGATTTACACGTTATAAATTCGAAAATAATCAATATAGTATAGGTACTGAAGTTGGTTTTCCTATCAGAAGTTGGAGAGAGCTCAATGAAATTAATTTGGCTGGGGTACTCAATTTAACGAAAGAGTTTGTATTAAAGAATCAAACGATTAAACTAAAATTTGGTGGCGCATACACGTATAAAAATCGCGACTACAATCTCAAAAATTTTGCAATTAACATACGTGGTGTTAGTTTGACAGGTGATCCAAATGAAATTTTTGCTAAAGATAATTTATGGCCATATAATGGCGATATATATCAAGGCACAACTTATGATGCCGGTTTTATTCCTAATAATCGCAATAAATACGAATCAGATATTCTAAATGCAGCTGGATATTTTTCTGTTGAATTTAATCCGTTGAAAAATCTTAAAACCATTGTTGGTTTAAGAACTGAAATATATCAACAACATTATACCGGTCAAAATCAAACAGGTGATAAGGTATTGGATAACGACCTTGTAATGGATGACTTGGATTTTTTCCCAAGCTTAAATTTAATTTACAATCTTAATAAAAAACAAAATCTACGTTTCTCATACGCTAAAACGATTGCACGTCCTTCGTTTAAAGAGTTAAGCTTCTCGCAAATATTTGATCCAATAAGTGGTCGTACATTTATTGGTGGCTTATCAAGAGATGAAAATCTTTTTACGAATACAGTCTATTGGGATGGAAATCTTATGAGTACTGATATTCATAATTTTGATTTGCGTTGGGAGTTATTCCATGGAAATGGACAGACAGTGTCATTAAGTGTATTCTACAAAAAGTTCATCAATCCTATTGAACTTATTCAATATGTTAGATCTCCAAACGCGTATCAGCCTCGTAATGTAGGAGACGGGCAAGTGTATGGTGCTGAAATTGAATTAAGACAAAGTTTAAATCTGATTAATGAATCGATGAAAAATTTTGAGTTCACATTCAATTTTACCTATACAAAATCTAAAATTGAATTAAGTAATACTGAATATTTAGCGCGTATTGGAGCTGCACGTGATGGCGAAGATATTGGAACATATCGTGATATGGCCGGACAAGCACCTTATATTATCAATGCCGGTTTAGCATACAATGGGAGTGAAAATGGGATTTTTAAAAATCTTGAAGCCGGGTTTTACTATAATGTTCAAGGAGAAACCCTTGATTTGGTTGGAATTGCTGATCGTCCGGATGTATACACTTCACCTTTTCATAGTTTGAATTTTAATTCGAGCAAGAAATTTGGTAAAAACGAAGGCCTTCAACTAGGCATAAATGTCGAAAATATATTAAACCAAGATAAAGCATCAATCTATAAATCTTACAAAGCATTAGATCAATTTTTTGAAAGCAGAAGTCCAGGTACTACATTTAAACTTAATGTCTCTTATGCGTTTTAATTTGAAAAAAGAATTAGTATCGAACAGATTCGAATATGATTCATACTAATTGAGTAATAATTTCCCTAATTATTGTTTATAATCCCCGAAAGGCTCTTTCTTTTGAAGGGCTTTTCCTTTTTATTAAAAACACATAATATTAAATTAACATAAAGATAATCTAAGCTTAAGCTCGTAAATTAGGTTCAAGGGAATGGTTAGCTGTACATTTGCCTATCAAAACAAGAAAAAATAGAAAACATGAAAAACATATTCAAATCCACACTTTTAATTGCTTTTATCGGAATGCTTTCACTAACTGTTGTTGCCACTGAAAAAGGAAAGCCGGAAGTTGCTACAGTAAGTATGGAAGGCACTATAATTGATGCCGATACACAAGAAACATTAGCTGGTGTTACTGTTAAAATTGCCGGTACTGATGTTGAGGTGAAAACAGATTTAGATGGTAACTTTATTATCGATGGTTTATACCCGGGCGATTATAATTTGGAAGTCTCATATATCTCCTATAAGGAAACTAAAATATTAACAGCAGTCTCTGCTGATTCTAACAATCAAATGAAATTGAGCTTGAAGTCAGAGTAAACCAATTAAACCTATCAAACAGCTTAAAAAAATATCATTCCTGTAATGGTATTTTTTTTTATGCTAAATTTGTTTCATAAAGATATAATAATGAAGAAGATATTTTTAAGTTTTGCATTTTTCGTATTTGCCATTTCCTTGTTTAGTCAGGATTTACAAGTGATTGAAGGAAAAGTATATAGTAATAATCAATTGTATTCAGGTGAGAATATTGTCTATTTTGAAAACTCTACTCAAATCAAAGAAGCCAAACAGTATCTCAACGGATTAGAGGATGGTAAAAGCATTCTGTACCACGAAAATGGACTAATTAAAGAAGAGCGTTTTTGGAAAGTGGGTCAAAAAGATGGCCTTTGGATTAACTGGGACAAAGCCGGTAACAAAGTTGCTGAAGCTGCTTATAAAGCCGATAAAAAGCACGGTGATTGGAATATCTGGAATGATAAAGGACAAAAATTATTCGAAATGCATTATCAAAATGGTTCAAAAGTGGGTGTTTGGCGACAGTGGGACGATGATGGTAAGCAGTTGATGGAAAAGAAATTCGAATAGAATTCTAAATCCCTTTAAATTTCTAG
>CAZTST010000133.1:0-10678 GCA_964616585.1 uncultured Draconibacterium sp. | reverse complement strand
ATTATTATAATGCAAAAGCCACCTATCAATTAGCATTGGAGCGCGAGACTAATGCAGATTATCCTAAAAAAAAGATTGCTGATATAATTCAAATCCTAAACAAAGAGCTGGAAGTGCGTCTTGTTTATGAAGAAAAGATACAAAACGCCGAATTAGCATACGCTAATAAAGATTATCAGAAAGCAATTTCACTTTATCGTGAAGCAGGGCAAATTATTAATTATGAGGAGAAACCTAAACAAGAAATTGCACGCATTGAAGAAGAGTGGAATAATTTAAAAACAAAACAAAGCAATTTTGACCGTTTATTATCTGAAACTAAAATAGCTAAGCAAAATCAGGATTTTTCTTCAGCAATTTCTAAATTAGAAGAAGCCGATAAATTATTTCCTTCAAAATCGGAGGTTCTTTCTGAAATTGCGCAGTTAAAACTCTTACTAAAACAGCAAAATGCTAAACTTGAAGAATTTAATCGATTAGTAACCGAAGCTGATAGGCGTATGGAACAAGATAGATTTCAAGATGCTTTAAATTACTATCAGCAAGCCGCTGTTCTTTTTGAAAATAATATTCATGTTAAAAATCAATTAGTCTTGGTAAAAGAGGCTATAAAAACAGAAGATGCCTATAATAAAACCATTGAAAGCGCTGATAATCATTATATTGCACTGGAATTAAACGAAGCAAAAAAAGCTTATGAAGAAGCCAAAAAAATATGGCCTCAAAAAACTTATCCGGGCAATATGTTGGCTAAGCTCGATGAAGCCAGACAACGTAGAGATATCGATTTAAAACGTTTAAATGATGAATATAATGCTAAAATTGTATCTGCCGACAGAGAGTTTAATAATCAAAAATATGAACCGGCTTACGATTTGTATCTTAAAGCTTTAAACTTAAAACCCGAAGAGGCATATCCTCAAAATCAAATTCAAAAAATAAACAAATTACTCGCTGCCGGTTATCTAGATATCAAATGCGAAATTCAGGAAAATGGACAAGCTTTAACTGAAGCCTATATTGAATTAATCGATAATGGAATTTCTCAAGAGATTGCAGTTTCGGCAAATGGAATACATAAAATTAAACTCAAACTAAACAATAATTATCAATTAAAGTTTAAGAAAGATGGCTATATTCAAAAAATATATTCCATTGATTCTCACTTACCTACCGATGAAGATTTAAATAAGGTTTTTACAAGTACTCTTACTGTTGAACTTTTCCCAATCTGCTCAATTGATTTATCTCTATTTGATAAGCCATTGGCTAGTATCAACTATAAAAGCACAACGAAAGAATTTTCATTAAATTTATCTGGTTTTGAAGTAGTTATACGAAGCGTTGATAAATTAAAAAATGAATGTGCACAAAAGCTTGCTGAAGAAAAGAAACTTAAAGACTATGAAGATTTTTTGGCTCAGGCATCGGCTCTACAAAAAGCAGAAGATTATTCTTTGGCTATCAATTTCTTTCAAAAAGCATCAGATTTATTTCCTGAAAAAACATTTCCAAAAGAACAAATTTTAGCCCTTAATGCTCTTCTAAAGCAAAATAATGACTATAAGCAGCTAATAATCAATGGTGATAATAAATTTGCTCAAGGCAAATTAAACGATGCTTTATTTGATTATTATAAAGCTAAAAATCTAAAACCCAAGGCAACTTATCCGCCTGAAAGAATTGCAGAAATTGATGCTATACTTGCATTTCAGAATGAGGAAGAAAAAACCTACCTGTCACAACTGCAAAAAGCCGATAGTTTATTCGATGTTAAACTATGGCTAGAAGCTATTGCTCAATATGAAAAAGTAATAATATTGAAAAAGACTGAGCCATATCCTAAAAATAGATTAGAACAGGCTAAAAAGTTTTTATCTGCTCAAAAAGATTTGGATGCATCTTATCAAACAGCTATTAAAAAAGCCGATGCATTTTTCGAGATTCTATCATATGCTGAGGCTAAATCAGCTTATATTGAAGCAAATCGTATAAAGCCAAATGAGCCATATCCTTTATATAAAATTGAGGATATCAACACAATAGTTGAACAAAAGAATATTCGTGAAACTAATAATCGCTACCGCGAATTAGTAGCATCGGCAGATAAATATTTTGCTGAAAAAACCTATCATATATCTTTAACACAATACAAACAGGCTTCCGCTTTAAAACCTAATGAAGTTTATCCGCCTCAACAAATTGCTAAAATAAATGAACTACTTGCTGCACAAAGTGATTTAGAAAACGAATACAACAGCTTAATAAAAACGGCTGATAGTGCTTTTTATCTTGAAAAATTAAATTTTGCACGTGGAATTTATGTTCAGTCGAAAGAGCTAAAACCTCTTGAAGAATATCCAGTTCTTCAAATAAGTAAGATTGATGACTTGCTATCGAAAATGAATAATTTGGAGCAGAATTATCAAAATGCAATTGCAAAAGCAGATGCTGAATTTTCTAAAAATCAATATGTTATCGCTAAAGCAGATTATATTCTTGCTTTAACTTATAAACCAACAGAAGCATATCCAAAGCAAAAGATTGCAGAAATTGATGCAATCCTGGCTCAAATGGATGCCATTGAAACTGCTTATCAGAAAGCGATTCTTGAAGGCGATCAGAATTGTGCTTCAAAAAAATATTTAATGGCTTTATCTAATTTTAAAGAAGCAGCAAAAATTAAGGAAACTGAACCTTATCCGAAGTCTAGAATTTCAGCTATTGAATTAATATTAGCTGAAATTGAAAGAATAAAACTAGCATATAATCAGGCAGTTGCAAAAGCAGATGAATTGTTTGGCGATAAACAGTTTTCTAATGCTTTACCTTTTTATAAAGAAGCTCAAGGCTTAATGCCGGAAGAAAAATATCCGCCTGAGCAAATTAACCGTATTAATACTTTTCTAAATCTGCAATTGACTTTAGACGAAGATTATAGAAAAGCAGTTGCAGAAGCTGATAAATTATTTGGTGAAAAATTCTATTCTGAGGCTATATCGCCTTATCAAAAAGCTAATCAGCTAAAACCTGTTGAAAAATATCCAATTGACCAAATCGCAAAGATTCGTGAATTACTTGGCGCAAGTGAGCGTGAATATCAGGCATTTATCAAACAAGGCGATGATGCTTATCGCATTGCCATTTTCCAAGATGCTATTTTGGCTTATGAGAATGCTCTTGGAATTTTTCCAAATAAACCTTATCCGCGAATGATGCTTGATAAAATAGATGCAAAAATCAGACGAGAATCTATTGTGAGTTTGGTAGAAATTTCAGAAACTATCGCAAATGGAAAAGAAAAGCTTTATTCCTTTAAACCAATTGATTATCGTGACAGACAAAATAATTATATCTTGATTGAAATGAAAAACGCAGCTGATGTTCGTATGCGAGTATTTATTAATTTTGGGAAAGACGGCACAAAAAACGGAGGTTATTCAGTAAATATGGTTCAACGTGAGGGTTTTACTAAATATTTTGTTCGTATAGACAGACATTTGCGTTGGAAAAGCGAAGATAATAACTGGATAAGTCTTTTGCCCGAAGGTGGCGATTTGGAATTAAATAAGATGCAAATTTCAAGTGAAGAGAAAAATAATTAATATCGATTAGTTGTACTAAGCAAACTATTTAAACTTTTCAGCAATTTTCATACTTGCATTATAACCATCTATAGCAGAGGAAACTATGCCTCCAGCATATCCTGCTCCTTCACCTACTGGAAATAAATTTTTTATTTGAATATGCTCCATACTTTCTGTGTTACGCGGAATACGCAATGGTGAGGAAGTACGTGATTCTACACCCAAAATAACTGCTTCTTCGGAATAATAACCATGCATTTTCTTACCAAAATTCTGAAAAGCTTCGCTTAATCTACTGCTTAAATCTTTCGGAAGAATTTGATGTAATGGTGCTGATTTGATTCCGGGAATGTAAGAAGTTTTAGGTAAAGTATTGGAAAACTTTTGATTAACAAAATCAACCATACGTTGAGCAGGAGCAGTTTGATTTTCGCCTCCGGCCAAAAATGCCATATATTCCAAATCTTCCTGATATTTTATTCCTGCGAATATTCCATACTTTTTATAAGCTTGCAAATCTTCTTGTTTTACACTTACAACTATGCCTGAATTGGCATAAGGTGAATTTCTGTCGGCATTTGACATTCCATTAACAACCAACTGATTAGGCCCTGTGGCAGAAGGAACAATTATACCTCCGGGGCACATGCAAAAAGAAAAAACACCACGTTCCTGAGCCTGACAAACTAAATTATAGCTTGCTGTGGGTAATAATGGATTTGGAATCGGAGAGTGGTACTGAATTGAGTTTATCAACTGTTGTGGATGCTCGATACGAACTCCCACAGCAAAATCTTTTGCTTCGAGCTGAATACCTTTTTTGTGTAATAAATGATAAATATCTCGAGCACTATGACCAGTTGCCAGAATTACGGCTTCAGCCAAATATTCTTTTTCATATTGATCGATTACTCCTATAACTTGCTCATCCTTAATAATAAAATCACTTATCCTTATTCCGAAATAAATTTCGCCTCCACCACTCAAAATGCTGTCACGAATATTTTTAATGATACCGGGCAATTTATTTGTTCCAAGATGAGGATGAGCGTCGATAAGAATATCAGGATCAGCACCATGTCGAACAAAAACTTCCAAAATGTGTTTTACGTTTCCTCTTTTTGATGAACGAGTAAATAGCTTTCCATCAGAAAAAGTACCTGCTCCACCTTCGCCAAAACAATAATTTGATTCCGGATTTACCAAATGTTTATTGTTTAGCAAAGCGAGATCAATTTTCCTTTCGCTTACATTCTTTCCGCGTTCAAGTATTATTGGTTTTAAGCCTTTTTCGAGCAAACCAAGTGCAGCATATAAACCTGCAGGTCCCGCACCGATAACCAATACCTTTTTAGCCTTATTTTTACATTGATAATCAATATATTCCGGAATTTTTTCTGTCGGATTTTCTGAAAGAAAAATCTCGAAAAGAAGTTGGATTTTAATATCTTTTTTGCGTGCGTCTATTGAACGGCGAAGAAGATTAAAGGCCTTAATTTGATCCGATTTTAGCCCAAGTTTTTTAGCTAAATAAATTTTATAATTCGATGTGTTTTGTGCTTCTTCAGGACTCAATCGAATTTCAAGCTCTTTACGCATGGATTTTATTCGAAAGTAATATTAATTTGAAAAACCTTTGAACCAAGTCGTTCTATAGGATCGACCCAAATATTATCCTCATAAAGGAGCACCGTGCTTAGACCATAGGCCATTTTAAATTCGGTGCTAAATTTAAACCAGTTAAAATAAAAATCGAAGCCTACACCTGCTTCAAGATAAACATCATTGCGATAAAGTTTAATGGTAATATCCTGTTCATTTTCGTTTATGGTTTTGGAAGCTTGAGCACCTAAATCCATTGTAAGCCTACCACCGGTAATTAAGTATGGACGCATATTACCTAATCTTTTTCCTTTGTATTTTAAATAAAGTGGAAAATTTAAAAGAGTTGACGATATTCGCTTTTTGTAGCCAAAAATTGTATCGGTAACATCTCGGTATGACTTTTCAATGTCGTAGGTTAATATTCGCTCTCCAAATTGTAAATCCGGCGTAAATCGAAGATTGAAATATTCTCCCATTCTTAAATCAGAAATAATTCCAACCGTAAAACCAAAAGTTGGAGCAGCACCAATTTTTAATACTCTGGCCATATCTGCATTAAATTCAGGAATTTGAATCTGATTATAATAAACATCTTCAAAATTAGGTTTTGTTTCGATAGTAAAAAGCATTTGATTCATACCTAAAAAGAAACCAAAATGATATTCTTTATCATCGAAAACAGGGAGATTTTCGATTTTAGCCTGTTGACTCCATAATGATTCGAAGGCCAATATGCCAACAAAAACTGATATTATCTGATAGATGTGAATTCTTTTTTTCAAAACTTTTTTTCAATAAACGTATAATAATGCAATTTAGTATTTATTAATGAAACTCAGCTAAGAGCTATATTATTTCCTTCCGAAATAAATAGTAGCAATTCCAAAACTCAATTTTATTTCTTTATTTGAAGTATAACCTGCTCTATCCATGTATGCCAGAAATTCTTTACCATCAGGGAATTGACCAACTGATTCAGGAAGATAAGTATATGCTTGCTTGTCTTTTGAAACTATGCTTCCGATATTTGGAAGAATAAATTTAAAATAAAAATTAAAAATTTGCTTGACAGGAAAGCTAATAGGTTTTGAAAATTCCAGTATCCAAACACTTCCTCCTGAGCGAGTTACTCTATACATTTCGGCTAGTCCTTTATCAAGATTTTCGTAGTTTCTAACTCCAAAAGCAACGGTTATGGCATCGAAATATCCATCCTGATATTTGAGGTTTTCTGAATCGCCAAGTTCAAGTCTAATCAGATTATCAAGTTTTTTTCGTTTAATTTTTGTTATTCCAACCTGAAGCATATTCTCGGAGATATCTGCACCAATAATCTCTTGCGGTTTACATTTTGCAATGGCAATGGCTAAATCGGCTGTTCCGGTAGCAATGTCGAGAATACGTTGAGGTTTCTCCTTACATAACATTTTAACTAAACGATGACGCCAAAGATGATCGATTCCTAACGAGAGAGAATGATTTAGAAAATCGTATTTGCTTGCGATATTGTTAAACATAATCCTAACTTGTTCTTTTTTACCGCTTTGAGCCTGAGCTTTTGTATTATCCATAGATTCTAATAGTCTCTTTAAGTAATTTTTCTTTGTTTATTGGAATTACACCTAATTCTTCGCAGACCAGTCCACCGGCCAAATTAGAAATTTCTGCCAATGTTTTTTTATCTGTTTTTAGAGCTAAACAAAGTGAAGCGACACTAATAACAGTATCTCCGGCTCCTGAAACATCAGCAATACTGCGTATATGTGCCGGGATAAGCTCGAAACTGAATTTGCCGTCAGATTTTTCGCTGATAAATACGCCTTGTTCGGAAAGCGTTGTTAATAATCTTTTTACGTTAAGCTGTTTTTGTAGTTTTTCAACTTCCGCTTGCAAACTGTCAATGTCTTTTTTGTTGAAATGGCTATTGGTGGCTTCTTGAAGCTCTTTTAAATTGGGTTTAAATAAATCGATATTTTTATAATGGAAAAAGTTTCTTCGCTTTGGATCGACTGCAATTGGAATTTTTCCATCAAATATTTTATGTGTTTTTTCGAAGATTGTTTTAGAAATCACTCCTTTATCGTAATCCTGAAAAATAACCGCATCTATTTTATTGTTTTTGACAATTTTTTCAATTCGTTTAACAAATATCAGCTGATCTTCAGGTATAAGTTCGTCAACCATTTCTTCATCAACACGAAGCATTTGAGCATTATTTCCTATAACACGAAATTTAGTTGTAGTCACACGATTTTTACTTTTCATAATTCCCGCACTTGTGATATTTTCTTCTGCTAATAAATCGATAAAAGCATTTGCCTGATTGTCGTTTCCAATAACTGAACATATAATTGGCTCTGCTCCCATCGCTTTAATATTTAGTGCAACATTAGCAGCTCCACCAAGTCGGTTTGCTCTACGGTGTACTTGCACAATAGGCACAGGAGCTTCGGGCGAAATACGTTCAACATTTCCCCATAAATAAGCGTCTATCATTACATCGCCTATAATCAGTACTTTGAGTGATGAGAATTGCTCAAAAAGTTGGGTGTATTTTTGGGTTTTTGTCATGATAATAATTGTTCAACAAAAATAGAAAATATATCCACTCCTTTATCTTATGGCAGAGCGATTAAGTCTATTTAAGATAAAAAATCGATTATTCTAACATTGCCAGCGTTTTTTTGATTCTTGAAACAGCCTCAATTAAAATATCGTTTGAAGTTGCAAAGGATAAACGAATACATTGATCGTTTCCGAAAGCATCACCATTAACAACTGCAACATTAGCCTTATTTAATAAATACATTGTCAAATCCTCGGCTGTATTAATGATGCAGGAACCGTCAGATTTTCCGAAATAATAACTTATATTTGGGAAGAGATAAAAGGCGCCATCAGGAACAATAACATTAAAACCTGGAATTTCGTTGAGCAAGCCAACCATCAAATCGCGTCTTTCTTTAAAAACATTAACCATATTTTTAAGGTCATCGTTTTCTTTTGGATTCATATTAAAAGCAGCAATAGCAGCACATTGTGCAATAGAATTTGCTGATGATGTTGTTTGGCCTTGTAATTTTACACACGCATCAGCAATTTCCTGTGGAGCAGCCATAATACCAATTCTCCAACCAGTCATTGCAAATCCTTTTGAAACACCATTTATAACAACTGTTTGGTCTTTTACTTCGGAGAATTGAGCGATACTTTCGTGCTTTCCACTAAAGTTAATATGTTCATAAATCTCATCACTAATTATGACCATATTAGGATGGTTTTTTATAACCTGAGCCATGGCATATAACTCTTCTTTTGAATAAAGCGAACCGCTTGGATTGCAAGGCGAACTATAGATTAGTGCCTTTGTTTTTGGTGTAATAGCTTCTTGAAGTTGGTCGGCAGTGATTTTAAAATTCGATTCAATTGTAGTTTTAATTATCACAGGAATACCCTCGGCGAGTTGAACCATATCTGTATAAGAAACCCAGAAAGGAGTTGGAATAATTACCTCATCTCCAGGATTTAGAATACTAAAAAAGATATTGCTAATTCCCTGTTTAGCGCCTGAAGAAACTACAATTTGATTAGGAGTAAAATCTAGATTGTTATCACGTTTGAATTTTCGGACAACAGCTTCACGCAATTCCACATAGCCGGAAACAGGAGTATAATGAGTTTTATTTTTGTTAAGTGCTTCTATGGCAGCATTTTTTATAAAATCAGGTGTATTAAAGTCGGGTTCTCCAATGCTAAGATTAATAATGTCTATTCCTTGTGCTTGTAGTTCACGGCTTTTTTTTGCCATTGATAAAGTCGCTGAAACAGTTAGAGAATTTATTCGGTTTGAAAGTAAGCTCATAAGTTTTTTTCAGTTTGCGTGTGCGAAAATAGTAAAATCAGTTTGGAATTAGTGTCAAATGAAAGTAATTTTTTTTGAAAAAATTCGGCAGATCAATATAGAGACTTTCAGTGTGATCTAGAAGACTGTTTAAAAGTAGAATTATGATTAAGTCAAAAAGAAATTGAAAAAAGTTACTTGATAATATTTTGAAGTAATCGCAAAATTTCCGCTGCTGCCTTATTTAAGCTTTTCAGGTTTTCTTTTTCATCGTTATTAAACTTAGCGTTTTGCAAATCTAGAATCTGGATCTTGACAAAATTTAATTTATTCAGCAAGTTTAAAAGAGGATTATTTTCAAACTCTGGATTTAGGTTTTTAGTGAAATATAATCCCTCGCTACCATATTTTCGAGCATTTACAAGAGCTATTTGTGTACGAATACGTATTCGTAGTTCGGTTGGCGTAAATGGCTTGTTTATATAATCAGCAGCGCCCATTTCAAATGCTTTTAACGTATCTGCATCGCTATTAATTACAGTAATAAAGATAACAGGAATATTTGCAGTTTTTTCTTTAGATTTTAACTCTTCGAAAACGGCAAAACCATCTTTTCTGGGCATCATTATATCAAGAAGTATAAGATCAACTTCGTTTTCATTGGCGTAAATAATGGCATCTTCGCCATTTGAAACTGAAATTACATTATAGCCTTCATCGGATAATATTTTATCCAGTAAAATAAGATTGGTTTTTACGTCATCAACAATCAGAATATTATTTTTTGGTATCATTTGTTGGTTTTTTATTCAAAGAAACGATTAATTTTATTTAACAAAATGCGTGGTTTAATGGGTTTTGTAATTATATCGTTACAGCCTGCTTTAAAAATATCGTCTTTATCTGAGCGTTCGTTCAAACTTGTTTGAGCAATAATAGGAATATGCAAATGCGTTTTTCTAACTTCTATGGTTGCAGACAATCCATCGAGTTCGGGCATTACCATATCCATTAGAATTAGATCTACATTAGTATTTTTAAGAATATTCAAAACCTGATATCCATCGCGTGCATGTATCAATTCGGCCTTTGTCTTTTTAAAAAGAGCAACAAAGAAAAGATAGTTTACTAAAACATCTTCAGCTATAAGAATTTTTTTTCCTTCCCAATTGTACATATCATCTTCGCTTGAAGTGGCTTTAATCTCTTTGGAATCAGAATTTAGGCGTGGCAGATTAAAATAAAATTCTGAGCCTTTACTAGGTATTGAATTTGCTCCGATTTCTCCCTGTAATAATTGAGTCAATTTTTTAGCAAGAGCTAATCCAATTCCTTTTCCGGCTTTGGTTATTTTCATTTTCTGATGTGCAAGTTCATATTCTTCAAAAATGCTTTCCAATTCATCTTCCGACATACCTATTCCTGTATCATGTACAAAAAATTGAATGCGTTGGTTGCTTTTTATTTGATATCCAATTGTAATTGTACCGCTTTCGGTGTATTTAATCGCATTATCAATTAAAATATTAAATATCTGGTTAAAGCGTAAAGTATCAGAATACAATAAAAATTTCGGATCATCATTTCCCAAATTCAATTCCAATTTAACATTTTCGCCTCGTTCTTTATGGAGTTTATCAGTATA
>CAZTST010000132.1:0-10722 GCA_964616585.1 uncultured Draconibacterium sp. | reverse complement strand
CGTTAGCTGTTAAAGGTTCGATTGCAGAAATTTCAATTCGGAGAAAATTTTCGGAAAATGTAAAAATATCTTTATTATAATGTTCCAATATTCTAGGAATACCAGATCCTAATTGCTCAACCAAATCAACATCTTTGAAAATGCGCATGATTTCTTTATTACGGGGTACCGAATAACCCTCCAAAAATTCATGTTGGTTTAAACCTGATGGTAAACCACCAGAGGAAGTAATAACCAATCTATCATAAAAAAGTTCAAATTTAGGTGGCGCCTCCTTAGTATAGTCATTGTGCACTACAGCGTTTATCACAGCCTCACGAATAGCAATAGGATTCCAGAGTCTTATATCCTTACGCTCTTTTGAAGTAATGATTGATGTTGTTGCGTTTTCTAACTCTAGCTTATCAAGTACTTGCTTTGTGGCCTTTATTAAAGAACAATTGCCTTATTCATTAACTTCTATTAAATCGGCTCTGCTAATACCAGCATATTTGGCCACTTTTATAGAATTACTATTGTTATCTGCCATCAGGTAAGCCACATAATTATACTCCTTAGCTTCAGTTAAAAGTTCCAAGTTCGAAGCGAAATTCTTTGTTAATTTTGTGCCTGATTCTTCATAATAGATCTTAAGTTGCTCAAAACTCAAATCTTGTTTGTTCGCCTTTATTTTACGCAAAGTATTGCGTGTGCGCTTTGAATATAACTCATCAATCATTTTTTGAGGCATAGGTTCCGCTGCGGTTCCAATTCGAATAAAACATCCTTTCTCTGACAAGCCATACTTTTTAATGTAATACGGCTTTTCTGATCCACTAGCAAGCCTAAGTTCAATAATATCTCGCCCTTCTCTTTCAATAGAACGCACATCAAACAACCCCATACAAGAGGGCGTAATATTGTTCTTAAGTCTATCCTTAATATTAAGCATATCTCCATCCATATTGCCAACCCCTTTAATACTACCCAACTTATCAATACCAATATATATTATTCCGCCTTCGTTGTAATTGAGAAAAGCAACAACCTCCTTCTCAAGACCATGGGTTAGCTTTAATTTATATTCTATTCTATTGGTTTCGCTCATTTTTTCTTTTAAGTATAGGGTGTTTTATTTTCATCAAACAAAAATGGTCTACAGAATTACAAATTTAGGCAATAAAGCTATTAAAAAATTCTGGAATATTTAGATTTGATATGGATTAAGATCCACCTTATTCAGTCAACTCCCAAAAAATACTCCCAAATAAACACCATTGCCATAATATCCAGTTAGCAATATTTTAATAAACCATTTGCTATTGCGTTATGTTCTTCTTGTGAAATATTCATAAATTGCATCTTGGCATAGGCTGCCATTGCAGCACCACCATCGGCAAATTTATCACTATAAATAAATCCTTCTATTTTATCAAAGGACTCCTTCGAAAAAATACGCCAAACCGCACTAAAATTAATAACATACAATCAATTAACTTCGTTGAGGGCAATCGCCGTTCACACAAATATTTTTAGACAGTTTCTAAATAGTAATATTTTTTTTAATTAAATAAATATTAAATGAATTTGCATATAAATCCGTTTTAGGTCGTGCAAAGTACATTTGAACTGAATATATGTCAGTTTTAGGTTGTGCAATGTGTTCTTGCGCTGAATATATGTCAGTTTTGGGTCGTGCAATGTGTTCTTGCGCTGAATATATGTCAGTTTTGGGACGTGCAATGTGTTCTTGCGCTGAATATATGCACAAAACTATTTATTCGGAGAATAATATTTTTTTGCGACCTAATCGGAGATTAGGCCGAGCAGGGGTATATTGCCACACTTTGGACATTCATAAAATTTGTCTTCTCCTGGTATCATGGATTATAAATATTTATTCTGTGAAACCTATTATTTGAAGACCTCGATTTTGCTTCTAAATCACTTATTACAATCAACCATTTAAGAAGCTTGGTTGACTTCATTTTTATTGCAATATATTTTATTACAAAAAACATTTTCCCAGTTGCCGGGTATTCCATAATCATTTTCTCTTTCGTTCGTTTAGGTAATTTAGAATAATATATTCCCCAAACCATAATTCTTGCTTCTTCATATTTGCTATAAAAAAGCATCTTTGGATAAATCTCATACAGCTTTAAACTATCCTGATCATTCGCTTTAAATAATTGATGGTGTTTATATTTGTATTTGTATATTTCCATCAGCTTCTCAATTCCATAGAACTTCAAAAAACCTTCCACGTCAGCTATCTGTTCCATTATAGTTGAGCGATCATAAATAGAAGTATCCAATACAGGAATATGACCGATAAAATGATTATTTAAATGAAATGATATTTCTTCCAATTCTTTAGTACGTTCCCCATATTCATCCTCAAGACTGTTATGTTCACCCACAAATCTATTAATAAATTTTTTGTATGTGCTTATCTCATCCTGAATATAATATTCTATATCAGCCACTATGGTCTGTGAATGTACTTTAAAATATTTGTCCTGATTGAGTTTCAGTCCTATCAATTCCGATCGGCGTGCCCTTAAACTTTCATTTTCATAGACTTCATTTCCCCATTCACCAATTTTATCATGGTGAACAGGATACCTAAGCAGCGTGTTGACAATAACTTCTGATACCTCCCAATTTTCGATGAGCCAATCAATAAAATAATGAGGCAGCTCCTTATCTATTATAAGCGCTCTTGCACACCTTTTTGCCTCAGGATGATCCAGTAGGATAGAAGTTTTAAAAAGCTGTATTGCTTTTTCCAATATCTCGTTCGAATAACTGTAATTCTTTGGTCTCTTAACGTAATAAACCCGAATAGCCTCAAAAAGCAAGTTTTTATCGTATCGCTCGTGACTAAAAAATTTATGATGCCCAATATGAAATAATGACTCAAATACTTTTGGGTGGAAGTTATAATAACGAAAATAATCTTTTGTCTTTAATAAATCCTTATACGTTTGAATAAAATCCGGTGAAGGCACTTTTGGATTAGCCTTAATAATAGCTCGGAGGAGCCCGTTTCTTTCATAATTTTTTTCTACAGCCATTAACAATACAAATGAGAAGAAAAATTGCGTTTATTGGTTCGTTAAAGATACGTTTGGAAATTCTGAAATAGTATTGAAAAAGTGTAAAGTTTTTCACATGTTGATAAGTTTTATCAGAACAAACTGCATTCAATTAATGAATATTTTATTTTGATAAGTTTTGGCTTTTCTAGCGACTTGGCAATGTGTATGGCTTTTAGCATAGGCTTTCATTCAATAATCTTTGTTATCCTTGTTTGTTCTCTTTCCCCATCTTTTGATGGGATAATATTAAATTCAACTTTTGTTCCAATTTCAACTTTTGCCGTTAAATGAAAGTTTGATGATAATGAGAAATAGAAATCTTTATTATTACTTTTTAAAAATCCATCTTTTCCTCTTTCATTATCATTCATTATTCTTACAATTTCACCTTTTTGAGTTCCTTTTGGTTTTGAAGAAGAATTCTTTTTCTCTGGTGAAAAACTATTCCAATATTTTTTAAGTTCTGATTTTAATTTGCCTATTTCATTAATATCAATTTCGGTATTTTCAAAATTTCGTAATTCGTCAAATACTTTTTGTGGTATTTTCCATTCTTCATGTTGTCTTATTAGTTTGGATAGAGTAAAATGTTTGAATGCTAAATCTTTTTCTTCTTTTTTGTTTAGAATTCTTCCTAGTAGAAATAGTAAATCAACTTTAAATTCCAATGGACCAGAATTTGTAATTGCTTGTGTTGCATATTTAAATGCACTTTCTAAATCATTTTCTTCAAAATAAAGGTCTGCTAATTCCTTTTGAATAAACCACTCTTTCTTTTTTCGTAAAATATTTTCTAATTCAGAAATAGTGTCTTTTGAATTACCTAAATTCTTTTTTGAAAGTGCAATTCTTCTTGCAAACCAAATGTCATTTGAATAATGAAAATTTTCTAAAATTTCAAGAGCATTTTTTGATGTATCAAAACACTCCTGCCATTCACCTAATTTTAATAATGCTTTTGTTTTATAAGCAAACCAATTTTCTTTAGCAGAAGCCAACTCCATATCCTTTTTTATGCCCTTTCTTTCAACTTCTATTGTGATACATTCTGTGCTTAGGTTATCTGGATTAAACTCATTACAAAAGTCATTTATTAACTTCCAGTTTGGTGTTGGTTTTTTCTTTTCATTTTTTAATACTATTGAAAACAGGAATGAAATTAGATTTTTTGAAAAGCCTGTGTTTTTCTCGTATAATAGAGGGATTAGTTCTTCTATTTTTAAAATTAGTTCTGTTTTATTATAATGAAAGTTTGTTTGTGGCTCATCTGTCTCATCATCTTCAAAGTGATTAATTTCATTTTCAAAATGGTCATTTGAATTGGTATTTTCCGATTTGTATTTTGACCATAAAAGCCAACCGTAAGAAGTTAATACTCTTTCTTTCGTTGCATTATTTATTTCAATCCCATAGATGTTTAAAAACTGAAAACCTGCATCAAAATAATTTGTATTACGCAAACATTTTAAAATATCTGACACCAAATATTCATTGTTGCCAATTTGCTCATTTGAGAAATCAGTTTTATTATCTTTGAAAAATTTCAAAGCATCATTGTACTTTTTTTCTCTTGCAAGTTGTGAGATATGTCTGCTAAAATCAAATAATGATGGCATTGATTTTCCTTTTAATTTATTAATGAATTTAACTCATCAATAAGACCAAGACCTGTCGTGCGATTTTCAATTATTTCTGTTTTTTTGAAAATTTTCCTTTCATTGTAATGAAACTTATAAGTTGCTACGTATCCACTTTTTGTAAATTCATAAATCTCGTGGTATTTTTTAGGTTCTATTTTAGAGATTAAAATTCCGCTACCTTCCAATTTATTTTTTATGTTATCATAGAACTCTTTTAGGAATGGTTGGTCAAACTCAAATACTGTTTCATTTGGTTTAGTATCTTCTTCTGGAATAATGATGAACTTATTCTGAATTTCTGACAATTTATTATAGATGTTATCATTAAATTGATTTGTAATAGTAGGCTTTTCTATTGTTGTAATTTTGTTCTGCCCGTTGTAATGAATTTTTAAAATTGCCGTTTCGTTGCCTTTTGAAAAAGTATAATGCTCGAGATAATTTGTATGACGGATGTGACTAATAGATATGCTTTCGTCTTTCAAAAAATCATATACTGCCAAAAAGATATTTTTTGTAATAGGGGCTTCGTTTGTGAAATCAAACGGAATTTCAAAATCTAAAATCTCAGGACTCAAAACAAGCAAATCATTTCTTTGTTTAATGTTTTCAATTTTGGGTGGTTTAAGGTTGCTAAAAATGCTAAAATGTGGTTCGTCAAGCGTAAATAGATTTTCTTTGGCCCGTGTAATTCCTGTGTAAAGCCAACGGAAGTAGTTTGAATTAAAATATCCCATTGACGTTTTACAATTCAGGAACGTGTTAGCCCATTCGCCACCTTGTGCCTTATGGCAAGTTACAGCATAGCCAAATTTTATTCGTAAAGCGTTAAAGTATGGATCTGTTTTTAAAGCGTCTTTTAATATGTAAACCGAGATTTCTCTAATTCGGTTATTGGTAGGGTTATTAAAATATTCATGTTGAAACACCTTGATTTTTTTTAAAATATCTGGGGTTAGGTCATTAGGTGATAATTGTCCTACAAGATCATTTAATTTTTCAAATTTTATTGTTTTAGCATGTAAAAGTTGTTTGATTTGATTTAGTTTAGGATTTCTTATCCAAAAGTCAATATACATTGCTTTTTGTTCGTCTGAAGTAATATCCCTTTGGTCAGAATAAAGCAGATTTTCTACAATTTTACAGTCAATAATATGTGGAATATTTTCAATGTCTTTAAATTCGATTTCCGCATTTCTATATACTATTTTTTCAGAGACCTCATTCACATTTCCTTTTTTATCTGTCTTCTTCAATATTGTAATACGGCTCTCGCTTTCTCCTTTAATCTTTTTTATAATACCAAAATCGCCATTTAATAATTCAATACTGTGATTATAGTTATTGCTAACTAATAAAATTTTGTCATTTTCTGTAACTTCTTTTTGGGTTGGAAAGAAGTGCTTGCGAATTATCTCGTTGTATTGTTTTACTGATGCATTAGAATAAGCAATAATTATTGTTTCTTCGTCAATAGTATTATTACAGGCTTTTAAATATTTTGTTAACAGTTCGTCGTGTCTTACTTTATTTATGTCTTTATAATCTATTTCAATATCAAGTTGATTGAAAATATTAACTTTTAAAGATTCTCGAAGTTTGGTTGCATTGTTTAGTATTCCGCTATCAGCCTTCTGTCTTACTACTTCGGTAAGTTCAAATTCTCTTGATTCAAGGTTACAGTTTTCCTTAAGGTATTCACTATCAAGTGCAGGGGAGAAATTCATATTTATTGGAGGCAACTGCGCATTATCTCCGATAAAAATTATTTTTTTTTGGTGGTCGTTATTATCAGAATTTATATATTTAATTAGGTCTTTAAGCAAGAATCCCGATCCAAACCTGAAGAATTCGCCTTCCGAATAAATATTTGATAGCATTGAGGCTTCATCAATTATATAAATTGAATTTGCAGGGTCTTCGTTATTTTTCAGGTCGTAATAAAATTTAAATGTCTCTGTTCCGTCTTCGTCCTTAATCTTAAACTCTTTTAAATCCTTGCTTGAATAAATTGTTTTGTGGATAGTGTAAGCTTTATGTTTTGTCTTTTGTGAGATGACTTTTGCGGCTCTTCCTGTCGGCGCTGAAATTCTGAAACTTCTTTTACTTTTAGAAAAAAAGTCAGTAAGTCCTTTCATCATAAAAGTTTTACCAGTTCCTGCATATCCTTTCAGTATAAAAACAGGTAAGCTTGTGCTCAAAAAACTATCAAGTCTCAAAACCAATTCTGTTTGGTTTTCTGTTAGATTGTAATTGTTTTTGAAGTATTCAATCATTCTTTCAAATTCATCGTTAATGTTGGTAAAATTTGACTCTTTTGATTTTTAGGTTATGGCTTTTTCAGAATACCGCGGCAGTAGCGGATTCGAGGATGATTCGTTTTCGATTGTTAGCGCAGAATAAGGAATAATCGAGAAACCCAAGTTTCCGACTGATGCTGCTATTGCATATGAGCCTTTGGTAACCATTTTTTTATTTCAAATAATCTCTATGTTTTTTGCTTGCTGTCCCTTTGCAGATTCAAATATGTCAAATGTAAACTTTAAACCTAGGTTAATTTTACTTATATGGATTTTTTCAATTTCAGTATAATGTACAAAAACATCTTTTTCGGTGTTTACAATTCTAACAAAACCAAATCCCCGTATTGGATCATAATAGGTTAATTCACCAAGATTTCTTGTCTCTTTAACAGTGGGAATTAATTCTTGAGTAAATGCTCTTATTGAATGTGCTTGTCTATGCAGAATTTTACTTTTCTGTAATGTTGTTTGAAGTTTTAGCTCTAAATCCAAGAATATTTTTAACGCCTTTTCTCTTTCCCATAAAATATCAAGTAATTTCATACAATATTTCTCAATTGCTTTATTTGAGGAAACATTGATCGGAATATTTTCACCAGCAATTTGAATCCTAAACATCAATAACAAATGATATTTGAATCTTTTAAGAGATGTATTTAGTTTATTTTCTCTAAAAAAATCATCTATGATACTTATTGCTAAACCACTAGTATAATATGGGTAAAAGGAATGATTTTCTTGAAATAGTCTTGAACTATACGATTTCAACAATTCGCCAAAATAGCGATGTGTACTTTGAGGTTCATTTAAAAACATTGCAACGAAAGAAGATATTTGAATTGATAAACCCACAATTTTATCACTTTTTGCTCTTGAACCCAAGAACTGTTTAGACCTTCTTTCATAAAACACCTTTTTATTATCTTCTTTTTCAAATGTTAAATAGAACTCTTCAAGTTTTTTATGAAATGGTTTTAAAATTTCGAAGGCTTCATTTTTCACTTCTGTTTGACTATTTGTAGCTCTAATTATATCGTTAATTGTTTCTTCATTATCAGTAACGATAAGTTTTAATGGAATTAAAATAGAATCATCAATATCATCTTTACTATTGTGTAAAACGTGTGATGTTTGACAACCATTCACAATCTGAAAATCACTTATCTTAAAAGCACTTCCAACTTTATTTAAGGATTTGGCAACAATGGTAATTCCATTATTTAGAAGAACAAATTTATCTCTTGATTCTAATGAAACTATTGTTGACCTTATTCCATTATTTACTTTATTAAATCCCTGAAAATCACGAACATTATCATAAAATATAGTTTTTATTATATCTCCGTCATCATCGGTAATTATTTTAACAAGTTGTTTTGCTGGCAACAAACCAAGGTAAGATTCAGTTACATTGTCAATTTTTGGAAGAATTGTATGTTTCTCAAAAATAATTTCTCTTGTAATTTTATTCTTTATTTCACGATACAATGCTTTAAGTTTATCAGCATCAATAGGAACGAATTTGATATTAGAAAATAGTTGCAATTCTTTTAAATCTCTTATCCCTGAATTAATTATTGTTGTTAAATTCTGATCACCTATCCATTTACCAGTTGTCGCATAATATAATTTAAGCGATGGACTAGTCTCCATTTTTATACTGTTTTTATAAATGTAGTTTTTCAGATCACGCAAATTCAATAATTCATCCTCAAAATTGAGTTCTCCATCACGAAAAAACTCTTTAACTGAGGCAATAAAGGTATTAATGCCTGATAATTCAAACGAGTTCGAAGTTTTTGCTTGTATGAAATTAAATTCTATATCAAGTAAGTCCACATCTTGGATAAAATAGTCAATTTCTTCTTCGGATGTAACTAAATGATTGTTTGTCATAATAGCAAGTCCATCAATACCTGGGTTATGATTTCCACCTACATTAATTTTATCTAATGAAGATCTGTCTGGATATATTTTTGATGCTAATATATAATTAACAAAGTGTTCAAATATTTTAGTTTTCTCTATATTCTGATAATTATATTCTGATTTGAAATCATCAATAAAGCTTTCAATTATTCTATCCATAATATTTTATTATTTTAATTGTTTTGAATATATAGCAGTGGCGCCACCAATAATGGAACTATAAAAATCAACTTATTTAAAGTTTAATTACCAATTGATTGACAATTTCTTTTTTTTAAATGAGTACTAACTTTGTTGTATAATTATATTGTTTTTATTTCTACTTTATGCTTTGGCTTTTATTTCATTATAAGTAGCTTGTTAGATATGGATTCTTTGTTAAATGGTCTTACAATATTTTCAAGAAACTTCTTATGAATGGTAAAGATAATAAATAAATAAGATCAAACAGATTACACATTTAAACTGATGAACCTGCAAAACATTATATAATATAATCTCCTGTTGCATATATTTATAAAAATCAAGTATCTAGGTGAATTTGATTTTACCAAACATGATTTTAATCTTTCAAAGGTCATAAAAAGCAATAACACTTAATAATTGTATCTTTTTTCATAAAGAAATAAGTTCAACGAGTTCGCTAGCTATTTAAACATAATATGCGTCATATGTAATACTTTAAGGCTTCCATTGCATTTCAGCCCAAAAGTCCACATAAGGCAATTATGTCAAATAGCACCAGGATTCCTCCGAAGGAGTCCCTTTGGGAGAACCTGCGACCTCCTGCTCCCAAAGCAGTCACCGGCGAAATAATTTGACTTATCAGCTCCATATTACATAATCACATTACCACATCATCACATTAAATTTTGTTATCTCACGTGCTTCCTGTATTTTTGAATAGAAATTGATAATATGCTATTTATATACACGCCTCGTTTATCAAAACGGCTGAATTATATTTTTAAGCTTTTCTTTAAGGATATTATTCGTGTTCCTTATTTACTTTCTTCTGAAATTGAAGCCTTTAAATCATTTGAAGGCCCAAAGTTAGTCTATGGAAATAATTGGGAAAACCATCCTTTATTCTTCGGTTCGGCAAAATTATTATTCGAAAGCGGTTTAAATTCTCAGGAATTGAACACGGTAGAGTATAAGAATATACAAGTTCCATTTCCTATTTATCAAAAAGAAAGCATACTGGATTTCGATGTTTTTGCAGCTGCGTTTTATTTTGTAAGTCGATACGAAGAATATATGCCTTATCGAAAAGATGAGTATGGTAGATTTACTGCTCATGAAAGCTTTGCATATAATCATGGTTTTATCCATAAGCCTATTATTAATATCTGGGCTCAGGATATTGTAGTTTTAATACAGAAATGTTATCCTGATTTTAAACCAAATTTTCAACAATTTCAATTTATTCCTACTTATGATATCGATCAAGCCTGGTCGTATTATGAAAAAGGATTTACCCGCAATTTTGGTGGGCTTTTAAGGGATATTTGGCAATTTGATCTGAGAAAACTGGTTCAGCGTTTTCGTGTTCTTTTAGGGCGAGAAAAAGATCCTTTCGATACTTTCGATTTTCAATTCTCTTTGCAAAAGCAATACAAATTAAAACCTATCTATTTTATTTTATTTGCAATGTTTGGGCCTTATGATAAAAATATATCAACCAGCAACAACACTTTTCGCGCTCTAATAAAATCAATTGCCGATAGAGCAAAGATTGGTATTCATTTGTCGTATGCCTCAAAC
>CAZTST010000131.1:3426-10793 GCA_964616585.1 uncultured Draconibacterium sp. | reverse complement strand
CCGATTATATCAATTCTTCAAAAGCTCTGGAAATCATTTTTGGAATTCTTCTTTCCGTTTTTGTCGCGTTTTTTGTAGGAGCCATTATTCAATGGATAAGTCGCTTGATTTTTTCTTTTAAGTTTAATAAAAGTATAAAATACTACGGTTCCATTTGGGGCGGTTTAGCAATAACAGCTATTTTTTATTTTATAATGATTAAGGGAATTAAAGGATCAACTTATGCCGATTATGAATTGAGCAATGGTTTTATACTTAGCGAATGGGTGGGTCAACATACGCTATTACTTCTCTTTTATAGCTTTATAGCCTGGATCGTTCTTTTGCAATTATTAACTTGGGTATTTAAAATGAATATCCCTAGGTTCATAGTATTGGTAGGAACATTTGCTTTGGCAATGGCTTTTGCAGGTAACGATTTAGTAAACTTTATTGGTGTTCCTTTGGCAGGTTATGAATCGTTTAAAATATTCATTGCTAATCCGGGAGCCGATCCAAATGCACTTATGATGTCCGGCTTGACAGGAAAGGTTCAAACGCCCATCTATTTTCTGTTGATTTCAGGATTGGTGATGGTGGCAACTTTATACTTTTCGAAGAAAGCGCGGAAAGTTATTAAAACTTCGGTCGATTTAAGTCGTCAAAGCGAAGGTACAGAGCGATTTGGAAGCAGTCAGTTTTCTAAAAGTATAGTGCGTGCTTCTATTTCTTTTAATAATAGATTAAAATTCCTGGTGCCAAATGTTGTTTTAAATAGAATTGATAGGCAGTTTGATTCAGCACGAGCTGAAGAGCTTAGCATTCCGGTTGATGAGAGACCTGCTTTTGATATGATCCGTGCTTCTATTAATCTTGTTGTGGCAAGTATTTTAATTTCTGCAGGAACTTCCTTGAAATTGCCTTTGTCTACGACCTATGTTACATTTATGGTTGCAATGGGTACATCTTTGGCCGATAGAGCATGGGGAAGAGATAGTGCTGTATTCAGAATTACAGGTGTTGTTGCTGTTATTTTAGGTTGGTTCTTTACCGCATTTGCCGCATTTACAGTTTCCTTTATTGTGGCTTATATTATTCATTGGGGAGGATTTATTGCCATTCTTGCTTTTATAGGTATTGGGCTATACTTGGTCATGCGTACTCAAATGTCTTCAAAAAAAGAAAAGGAGACTGAAGAAAAAGGAGAAGACTCGGATGTTAAAGAGATGCTTAACATACTTGATATTTATAATAGCAACAGCAGAACTATTGCCGAATCTTTTTCAGTTGTTAACGATGTTGTAGCAGAAACAATTACAGCTTTAGAAAAAGAAGATATAAAAGCACTAAAAAAAGCACGTAAAAAGGTAGCAGTCTTTACAGCAAGAGCCAAAGAGCTTAAAGATACTATTCAGATAGTTGTTAGGAAGCTGGATGATGAATCACTTAATTCTGCACATTATTATTCGCAATCGCTAGATTTTCTTAGGGAAATAGCTCGTTCTACAAGTTTTATTGTTGAGCCCAGTTTAATTCATATAGATAATAATCACAAGCCTATGGGAGAAATCCAAATGACCGATTTGCATAAACTGGAAAAATCCTTAAATGATTTCTTTTCGCAGGCAGAACTTGTAATCAGGGAGTCTAATTTTGAAAAGTTGGAGCAACTATTGACTAAAGAAATCTCCATTCGGAAAGATATAGAGGCCTATGCAAAAGCTCAGATTAAGCGATTGACCAAACCTAAATCAGGTAAACGTAATGCTAAACTCTTCCTTGATATAGTTGGCGAGAGCAAAACGCTACTCTTGCACAGTGTGAGTTTAATTAAAGCTCAGCGCGATTTAGCAATTGATGCAAAAATGTGTAAACCAAGAAAATAATTTCCAAGAGCTAGTCTGTCGATTGATAGATTAGCTCTTTTTACTTTTTGTTGCACGAACTATACTTGTGTGATCAAACAAATGTATCAAGAGTGCAATAAAAGAAGCCGAAATTATCAATAGAGCGAATCATTTCGGCTTGCGTTCTTAGATAATTTTAAAAAAAGTTTTGCTCATTTATAGAATAATAAATCTGTAATTTTGGACTAAGACTCAATACTGTACAAATCATTTTTTCGAAATAAATCGAAATTCGTATGGAAAATTTATATTTGCTTTTAGTTATTGTGCTTTTTGCTTTGGCAATAAGCGATTTAGTAGTTGGTGTAACCAATGATGCCGTTAATTTTCTGAATTCTGCTGTTGGTTCTAAAGCAGCAAATTTTAAACTAATAATGTTAATTGCAGCTTTGGGAGTTTTTATTGGAGCTTCTTTCTCCGGAGGTATGATGGAAGTAGCTCGAAAAGGAATTTTCCACCCCGAGATGTTCTATTTTTCAGAAATCATGATCATTTTCTTTGCGGTTATGATTACAGATGTTGTGTTGCTCGATACTTTTAATTCTCTGGGTTTGCCAACTTCAACAACTGTTTCTCTTGTTTTTGAATTGCTTGGAGCCTCGGTAGCCATTGCTATGATAAAGGTTTTGAATTCAGGCGAAGGCAATATAACAGATTATATCAATTCGTCTAAAGCCTTAGTTATTATTTTTGGTATTTTACTTTCTGTATTTGTTGCCTTTTTTTCAGGGGCAATTATCCAATGGATTAGTCGATTGATATTTTCTTTTAAGTTAAGCAGAAGCATTAAATATTATGGAGCCATTTGGGGTGGCATTGCTATTACTGCAATTACCTATTTCATCCTTGTTGATGGAATTAAAGGATCTAATTTTGCCGATTATAAGCTTTCAAATGGCATTACTTTATCGGAATGGACAAGTACCAATATAGCAACAATTTTACTTTTTAGTTTTATTTCTTGGACTGTATTATTGCAATTACTGACTTGGATTTTCAGAATCAATATTCCTAGAATTATTGTTTTAATTGGAACGTTTGCTCTTGCTATGGCTTTTGCCGGAAACGATTTAGTTAATTTTATTGGAGTTCCTCTAGCTGGTTATGAATCTTTCAAAATATTTATGGCTAATCCGGGGGTTGATCCTGATGCATTTTTAATGATTGGCCTGTCCGGGAAAGTGCAAACGCCATTATATTTTCTACTAATTGCAGGTTTGGTTATGGTAATTACTTTATATGTTTCTAAGAAAGCAAAGAAAGTAATTAAAACTGAAGTTGATTTAGGTCGTCAAGGAGAAGGAGATGAGCGTTTTGAAACTAATCAATTTTCAAAAATTTTGGTTCGCGCATCAATTTCACTCAATAACTCAGTAAAATCTATTCTTCCAAAAGTTCTTATTAATAAAATTGATAAACAATTTGAGATGTCTAGAGCTGAGGTTATAAATATTCCCGAAAAAGAAAAACCCGCCTTTGACTTAATACGTGCTTCAGTTAACTTAACCGTAGCCAGTATTTTAATTTCTTTCGGTACTTCAATGAAACTTCCTTTATCCACTACTTATGTAACATTTATGGTTGCAATGGGAACTTCATTAGCTGATGGAGCCTGGGGCCGAGATAGTGCTGTATATAGGTTAGCTGGGGTAGTTACTGTAATTTTAGGCTGGTTTTTCACCGCATTTATTGCTTTTACGGTTTCATTTTTAGTAGCATTTATTATTCATTGGGGAGGCTTTTTTGCAATTTTAGTTTTTGTTGGAATAGGAGTTTATTTGATTATTCGATCACATTTCTCCTATAAAAAAGAAATACAAAAACTAGACGAAAATGGAGAAGACTCCAATATAAAAGAGAAGCTTAATCTACTTGATATTTATAATAGCAATAGCAGAACAATTGCCGAATCCTTTTCAGTTGTTAACGATGTTGTAGCAGAAACAATTACAGCTTTAGAAAAAGAAGATATAAAAGCACTAAAAAAAGCACGTAAAAAGGTAGCAGTCTTTACAGCAAGAGCCAAAGAACTTAAAGATACTATTCAGGTGGTTGTTAGAAAGCTGGATGATGAATCGCTTAATTCTGCACATTTTTATTCGCAAACGCTCGATTTTCTTAGGGAAATAGCGCGTTCTACAAGTTTTATTGTTGAACCCAGTTTAGTCCATATCGATAATAATCACAAGCCTATGGGCGAAATCCAAATGGTAGATTTGCATAAACTGCAAAAATCATTAAATGATTTCTTTTCGGAGGCAGAGCATGTAATTAGAGAGTCGAATTTTGAAAAACTGCAGCAATTATTGACTAAGGAAATTGCTATTCGGAAAGATATTGAGGCTTATGCAAAAGCGCAAATTAACCGATTGACTAAACCTAAATCGGGTAAACGTAATGCTAAACTCTTCCTTGATATAGTTGGCGAGAGCAAAACATTACTCTTGCATAGTGTGAGTTTAATTAAAGCTCAGCGCGATTTAGCAATTGATGCTAAAATGTGGAAACAGAAAAAATAAATGAATAATGCAGTCCTGACAGGTTTTTAAAGCCTGTCAGGACTTGTAGGTTTTAATAAGGTTAATTGTGGTGGTGGCGTTTTGGCTACTAAGGTTTTTTTGAAAAGAATAAGGTTTTATTTTGTGATTAGTAATGCATTTTCTAACAATATTATAAATTTATAAACCTCATATTCAATTTGTTAACCTTAATAGAATAGAGATTAATAGACTATTTTTAAGCTTATTACCTTATTGGTTTATTTCAGAAAATGATGTGTAGTTCAGTCAGGTTTTAAAACTTGTCAGGGATTGTTATTTTTTTGTAGCGCAAATCATTCGGGGCCTATCGAATAAATCGTTTTTAAGCTCAATTTGGTGGTAGTGAAATTTGGCTAGTAGAGCTGATAATTCGGCTCCCGATTTTTCATTTATCTCAAAATAAATTTTACCATTTGAAACTAAATGGTCTTGTGCAAAATCCAGTATTTTTCTGTAAAACAAAATAGGGTCACTGTCTTTAACAAACAAAGCCTGATGGGGTTCAAATTCCAAAACATTTTTCTTCATCAATGCTTTTTCAGTCTCCAGAACATAAGGAGGATTACTAACGATTACGTCAAATCTTGAGTTAAAAGTTTTTGGCGGATTCAAAATATCCATCAACTCAAAAGAGACAGAAGCATTAAGTTTTTCGTTGTTAAGTTTAGCTATGTGAAGCGCTTCTGCAGATATATCCACGCCCATTATATTTGCTTTTGGAAGCTGTTTTGCAAGGCTGATGGCAATGCAACCACTGCCTGTCCCAATGTCCAATATTTGCAATGGTGAAGCAGAATTTTCATTGTCAATCACCCATTTTACCAATTCTTCGGTTTCCGGTCTGGGGATTAATGTATGTTCGTTTACTTTAAAATCAAATCTGTAAAATTCTGTTTTACCAATGATGTATTGAATGGGCTTTTCAGCTTTTAAATCTTTAATGGCAAAGTTGAATTTTAACAATTCCGACTCGCTAAGTGCATAATCGGGATTTAAAATTACAGCCGTTTTATCCAAATCTAAATAATGCTCACAAAGCAGATAAAAAAACGATTGGATTTCGCGCTCATCATAAAAAAGTGCTAACTCCGTTTTAGCGAATTTCAATATTGCTTTTAACCGATTGGATGGAATTCTCATTTGAATGTATTGATGCACAAAATTAGCAGAAAAATCGGGAGCTTAATAAATAGATTTATTTTCTAACTTTGTTCATTCGCACTAATTGATAAATCTAGCAGGCACAGAATATGATTGATGTATTTTCTCTTTTCCAAGAAAGCAAAGCCGGGGGGCAGAATGCCGTTTTGTGTTTGATCACTTCTACACAAGGTTCTACTCCACGTAAAATCGGATCAAAAATGTTGGTTTATGCTGATGGATCCATTGTTGGCAGCATTGGAGGAGGAAAAATTGAGCATTTGGTTATTCAGGATGCTTTAGAATTATTGGATTCTTCGGTTTCAAAATCAATCGATTACGATTTGAGTGGCGATGCCGCCATGCAATGTGGTGGAAAAGTGAGCATTTATTTTGAAGCTGCTCAAAGTCAGGCCAAATTGTATATTTTTGGTGCGGGTCACATTGGAAAAGTACTTTCCCGTTATGCAAGTGAGTTTGCTTTTCAGGTTTTTTTATTAGACAATCGTGCCGAAATAATGCCCGAAAATAAGATGAAAGGGATACAATATTTAGTAGGTGAATATTCCGATTTAATTGAAGAATTAATTTTTGATACGAATACCTTTGTTATTGCCACTACCCATAAGCATACACACGATGAGGAAATAATAGCCGAATGTTTAACAAGGCCGCACGCCTATTTAGGAATGATGGCAAGCAAGCGGAAGGCAGCTTTGGCTCGCAAAAAATGGGCGGAGAATCCCGATTTGGATACAGCTAAAATTGATAAAGTTCATGCTCCGATTGGAGTGCCAATTCAGTGCGAAACACCAGAGGAGATTGCGATTAGTGTTTTGGCTCAACTCATCGATTTAAAGAACAAATTAACTAATATTTGATGGAACAAAATAACTCAATTATACGGTTTTTATTAAACGATGAGGTCAGAACGATTGATTTTCGTAGCGAGAAAACCTTAAGTCCTACCACAACAGTTTTGAATTATGTCCGCGATCACGCGAAATACAAAGGCGTAAAAGAAGGGTGTGCCGAAGGCGATTGTGGTGCTTGTACACTAGTGATAGCAGAATTGGGAGACGATAATGATTTGCATTATAAAACCATTACTTCCTGCATCGTATTCTTACCATATTTGAATGGCAAACAGCTCTTTACTGTTGAATATTTATCAGAAAAGAAAAACGGACAAACTAAATTGCATCTAGTTCAAGAGGCTTTGGTAAAGACAAATGGCAGTCAATGTGGTTATTGCACTCCCGGTTTTGTTATGTCAATGTTCAATATGTTTAAAACTGTTGAAAATCCAAATAGGGTAGATGTTGAGCAGGCCTTGAGTGGCAATCTATGCCGCTGCACCGGTTATCAGTCTATTTTGGATGCCGCCTATTTGTTTAAAGACCTTCCAAAAGAGGATAAGTTTTCATTATTAAAAGAAAAAAATATTCAGGATTTAAAAGGAATTGCAGCAATCTCGGCCGACTTTTTAATTGAGCGTGAAAAAGAAGTTTATTTCCAACCACGTCAACTATCTCAAGCTTTGGAATATAAAAAAGAATATCCCGAATCCGTTTTAATAGGAGGAGCTTCCGATTTAGCTTTATTAAAAACCAAAAAGCATCAGGACTTACCTCATTTATTGGATTTATCTCAAATTAAAGAATTGCAGGCTATTGTAAAGAAAGATGGGTATTGGGAGATTGGAGCTAGCGTTTCCATTGAGCAGCTACGAAAAGCATTTGGAAACAAGTTTTCTTCATTTAAAGAAATGCTTGATGTATTTGGTTCTCAGCAAATTAGA
>CAZTST010000131.1:0-3416 GCA_964616585.1 uncultured Draconibacterium sp. | reverse complement strand
GTAGCCACACTTGGAGGTAATTTAGGTTCTGGTTCGCCAATTGGCGATACTTTGCCTGTTTTAATGGCATATCAAGCAGAATTGTTAATTGAAAGTGCCGATGAAAGGCGCACAGAAAAGCTCGAAGATTACTTGCTCGGCTATCGTAAAACCAGCTTAATGCCCGATGAAATCATTACCAAGGTGATATTGCCCAGTGATGAAAATCAGATTATCTGGTCAGAAAAAATTTCGAAGCGCCGCGATTTGGATATTTCTACTGTGAGTGCCGGTTTTGCATTGAAGTTAACAAAAGGCCGAAAAGTACAAAGTATAATTCTCGCTTTTGGCGGGATGGCAGCTATAACCTATCGTGCTTATCAAACCGAAGAATTTCTGTTGGGAAAACCTTGGGAAAAACATATTATTGAAGAAGCTATGGAAATTCTCAAAGATGAATTTACACCACTTTCGGATGCTCGGGCTGAAGCTGAAGGACGTAAACTCTTGGCAAAGAATCTGCTGTTGAAGTTTTATCTTTTTACACTTGAAATATAGCTACCGTTATAAACGGCTTAAACCCTACGAGGGTTCTAAACCCTCGTAGGGTTGGGATAGCCGGATGCCACTTATGATTTTATTCAAATTAGCTTATCCCGTTCCAAGAGTTTGTTCGGCTTTGTTAATCTATAAATGACAATAATTAAAATTCTCTAAATCATCAAATAATTCAATCACTTCACTTCTAATTAATATTGATTCTTTTTCTGAATTAATTGTATTATAAGATGAAAATCTCCATTCATTTGGCTTGTCCGCCAAACTATGAGTAACAGGATTTTTATGAATATAAATAATTAGTCTTTTTAAGTACTCCTCATTACGAATTTGTATTCTTTTATATCTATTCGAAAAAAGGCTTCCTTTTCTTTGATTTTCTTTATTGAATGCTTGAGCATAGCTATTGAAAAAGTGGGAGAATTGTAAAGAAATAATTTCAGGTACGAAACAGAAGTTTTCTTCAGTCAATTTTTCTCCAACTTTTTCGTTTTTAATTTGTTGGTATACATTCAAAACTTCTCTCTCACTTTTAACTCTTATTATTAAATGAAAATGATTTGGAATTAAGCAGTAAGCAAAAATATCCACAAATGGTGATAAATACTTTTTAAGCTTCTTAAGAAAAAAAGAATAATTTTCTTCTGTCCTAAAAAGCAACTCATTACCAACCGCATGATTATAGATATGATAACTATAATCTGCTTCCAATGAAGTTTTTGTATCTGCCATATGTTTAATCTTTATCCACCAAGGGCTTCCATATTCACCCTACGAGGGTTTCAAACCCTCGTAGGGTTTGGGTTTCTTCAATTTACTGATGCATCGGCCTCAACAAATCATTTATAATCTTTACAGGATTAAAAGTCTCAATTGGCACTTCAACAAAAAGGCTTATCCAATCGGCCATAGCGCCATTCCAAAGACCCGGTAGTTCTTGTGCTTTAAGATTTTTTCCATTTTTCGATTTTACAGAAATAAAACCTGTTTTTGGATCGACAAATTCTTTCAAATCGAATTTATTTCCTTTGAAATCATATACTCCGCAAACTAAATCAACCGGATTAAAGTGAGTTGCATTTTTAACGATATCGGCTTGTGCCGGAATTGAAAAATCAATTTGTGAAGATTCAACAATTTGAAGCGATTCCATTCCATTTTCATCTTCCACCAAAAAAGGACCGCCTCCAGGTTCACCTTCGTTTTTTACCATACCGCAAACACGAATTGGACGATTCAACATTTGATATGTCCAATCAACTTGTTCCATTAGTTCTTTTGAGCGAACAAATTTAGGAACGTGGATAAATAAATCCTTTTCCATAAATTCGAATATTTCCTTCATAGAATCTTCATCAAAATCTCCAATTTCCAGCGATTCCAGATAGTCGAAAATAGTTTCTTGAATCTCAATTAAATAGCTACCAATCAGCTTTTTATAATCGTAAGTTGGCTCTCTGTGTTTATCTGGTACAATATTGTCGATGTTTTTTACAAAAATAATATCTGCTTTCAATTCGTTCAGATTTTCAATTAAAGCGCCATGCCCGCCGGGACGAAATAGGAGAGTGCCATCGTTTTCGCGAAAAGGTTCGTTGTTCAAATCAACAGAAATAGTATCGGTTGAAGGCTTTTGTTGCGAAAAGTTTATGTTGTATTTCACTTTAAATTGCTCAGCATATTTAGGAGTTGTCAGTTTTACAGCTTCTTCAAATTTTGTTTGATGTTCAGGCGAGACAGTAAAATGCAGATTCACTTTATTCTTATCATTTTTTCCGTAAATAGCACCTTCAACTAAATGTTCTTCAATGGCTAGGCGATTTCCATCACTATACGGATGGAATCTAAGCAAACCTTTAGGCAAATATGCGTATTCTAAACCATTATCATCCAGCAGATTATTTAAAATACAGAGATAATCTTTTTGTTTAATTTTTTCATTAAGGTTTAGTTTTTTGCTTTTCATTTTTTCCTGCAAATCAGGATAAAAAGCAAATTCTCCGATATGTGTAAAAAAGTAGGCGACTGAATTAAATCCATTATCTTCAGGTAAATCATTAATTTTATTCGCTTGTAAATCTTCTCGAAATTCAAACAAATGCTTAAACATGCGTGAAGCTGCACCGGAAGCAGGAACAAATTTCAAAATAGATTTTTCTTTGGTAGAATCGGAATAATCTGTAATTAAGCGTTTTACCTCTTTCAGATTAAAAGATTTCAATCCTTTTCCGGGCGTTGCAGCAGCTTTTAATTTTATAAATGGAAAGCCTTTTTTAAAATTTTCAATTTGTTCTTCAACTTGGCCTAAGCTCATACTTTTGGCTTCAATTTGTGCAATGTCTTTTTGGCTGAACATAAGTTCTTTCTTTATTAGATGAGCAATAAATAATGGTCATTCAAAAGTAAGAATAATTTGGAAACGCTCTTTAAGAATGAAAAAAATTATACATTTGCATTGCAAAAACAATGGGTTTAATTTTGAAAATTAAATTAGTTTTTGTTGTAAAATAAGCCCAGGTGGCGAAATTGGTAGACGCACCAGCTTGAGGGGCTGGCGCCTGTATGGGTGTGCAAGTTCGAATCTTGTTCTGGGCACTTAGCCTCGGTGAAAATCGGGGCTTTTTTTAAATCCTTAAATTATCAAGTCATTAGATGACTATCAGATTATCTTTTCGTTTTTAATTTTAGTATCTTTGAGTAATTGATAATTGATAATTATTCTTAAAATCATATATCAGGAGAGTATAAATTTTACATAAATCATCCAATGATTAAACATTTGTATAATCTTTCTATAGGCAAATTAAGATTGAAATTGATTACGTTTTTGTTTTTTATTTCAGCTATTAGCTATGGCCAGACTATCACAGAAGTTATTA
>CAZTST010000130.1:10406-10840 GCA_964616585.1 uncultured Draconibacterium sp. | reverse complement strand
TTATTCAATTTTACCAATTCAATTTTATTAATTCTGGCTTTTTGATAGGCTGTTTTTAATTGTATATAATTTTCTGTAAAACCATGCAGATAACCTTTGCTTTTAGTTCCTTCCCATAAAACTTCAAGCTCTTTTTCAAAATTTTCTTTATGAAAAAGTCGTGCTTTTTTAGTACCTAAAAGATGCAACTTCTCGCTTCTTTCTTTTTTTATTTTGGGAGAAACTTTATGTGTAAACTGACTTGCTTTTGCTTCCGGACGATCTGAATAAGTAAATACATGTAGGTAGGAGACAGGAAGTTCATCGATAAAACTATGGGTATGTTCAAAATCTTCGTCAGTTTCTCCTGGAAATCCAACAATAACATCAGCAGCTACACAAGCATTTGGTATTAAGCGTTTTACTTTTAATACTCTATCCGCAAATACTTCACG
>CAZTST010000130.1:0-10396 GCA_964616585.1 uncultured Draconibacterium sp. | reverse complement strand
ATTTGCGTTTCATCTGACTAAGCATTTTATCGGAACCTGATTGCAAAGGAATATGAAAGTGAGGCATTATTATATTCGACTTAACAACTAATTCGATAATTTCATCAGTTAATAAATTAGGTTCGATAGAGCCAATACGAATGCGCTTAATACCTCCAACTTTTTCAAGTTCTTGCAAAAGTTCAAAAAGGCTACTTCCTGATTTATCTCCAAAAGTACCAATATTTACTCCTGTAAGTATCAGTTCCTTAGTGCCTTGTAAGGCAATTTGTTTTGCTTCAGTAATTAAATTTTCGATAGTATCGCTTCGGCTTCTACCTCTTGCAAAAGGAATTGCACAAAAAGTACAATAATAATCGCAGCCATCCTGAATCTTTAAAAAACTTCTGGTTCTGTCGCCCAGAGAATAGGATGGACTAAAAACTTTACTGTTATTAATATCTCCGGCTACAGTATAACAGTTTTCGTATGCTTGTTCAATATACTCAATCAATTTAAACTTTTCTTCATTGCCCAAAACATAATCAACACCTTCGAACATAGAAGTATCTTCGGGGCGCAATTGAGAGTAACAACCTACCAAAGCTATTTGAATATTCGGATTATTCCTGCGTGCTTGTTTTATTAGCGATTTACATTTCTTTTCGGCATTCTCAGTAACAGTGCATGTATTTATTACAAACAAATCTGCATTCTCCTGATGCATAACAGTTTCATAACCCCGTTCCGTAAAAGAACGAGCTATTGTAGATGTTTCGGCAAAGTTAAGCTTGCAACCAAAGGTGTGGAATGCTATTTTATTGGGCTTTTTATTCATTGGGACAAAGATAAGAAGAGATATTATATGATTGATATAGGATAAAAAATTAGCAATTATTTAAAACATTATCCAAAATTTGAGATCGCATTATAACAAAAAGTATAGAAAATATTATAGTTTACCAGTTACATTGTAAACAACCCTGCAAAATGGGTAGGCGATAGCTTTTGTGATAAATAAATCGAATTCACAGCCGGAAAATTATAAAAAAATTAAATTAAAGTGTATCGACAAAAGATAATTGTTTATATATTAGTGGATTAGTATATTTGACTTTATCAATAATATTAAGTTAAAATGATTTTTACCGAAACAATCATGCTTTTGTTAGTAAACACTGCATTGGTAATTGTATGCCTGGTGATGCCTTTGGTATTTTTACGTCTCCCATTACCTTCAACGAAAAAATTAAGAAGTTATCGAATCTCTTTACGAGTATTAGCTGCAAACTATCTTTTCTTGGCTGCCATTATAATAGTTACAGTGGTTGTAGAAAACGTAAATGCTGGTATGTTCTCATTTATTCTCATTTTTGTTGCATCGATAATAACCCAATTGTTTTCTAATACACTAATTATTCTGTATAATCCCCAATTTATTACTAAGCGTTATCTCTTTTTACATTTGATACCAATCATTGTATTTACTGTTTTATTTATACTCTTTTCTGATAGATGGGGGAATCCATATTTAAGCAATTTTCATGATTTAAATAAGCAATTGAATCACCCTACCGTTATTTTGCGCTTGTTGTTTTTGGTGTTTTACTTCTTCCAGTTAATCTATTTCTCGTTTTTGATTTTGAAGCAAGAAAAAATTTATAAGCATAACTTAGATAATTACTTTGCAGTTAACTTACGTTTGCAATTGAAATGGATACGCTATCTGTTTTTTTTGGCTTTAACAGGATGCGTTTTAGCTTTGATTTCCAGTTTCCATTCAACACAAATTTCAGCAATTGTTTTTAGAAGCCTTTATATTGTATTTTATCTAGTTTTTGGATTAAGGTATATCCAATATCCAAAAACATTTTACATCATTGAACCGGCATTAAGTGATGCTGATAATAAGAATGATATTAAATGTACATATCCTTGTGAGTGGGGAGAATGCGAAAAGGAAACAGACCCATGTGAGTGGAGGGAATGCAAAAGGAAAATTCTAGAAGAAAAATATTATTTGCAAGAAAATGTAAATATTAAAGAAATGGCTTGGTTTCTTAAAATAGGGAGAACCAAACTTTCTTCTTGTATTAATAAAGAAGAAAAAATGAACTTTAATTCTTGGATAAATACATTACGTATAGAGCAAGCCAAATTAATATTTTTAGAAAACAATAATTATAACATACTTCAAGTTTCAGAAATGGTAGGCTATAATGAGCAATCAATTTTTTGCAAACAATTTAAACAAATTACTGGACAAACAGCTTCTGATTGGCGAAAAGAAAACGCATCTAACTGAAATATTGTATTTTATATAATCGCAGTAAGCTCCAACTTTAAAATCTTATCTTATATTATTTGTTAATTCGTACGCAAGATTTGTACGTATTAATAAAGTATGAGCAATTTATTATGCGTATGTTTGGGCGTTTAATATTTAATATTTAGCATTTTGAAATATCTCCTCCATTCAAAATATGCAAATAAACGCATCTTGCGTTTGCAGTATAATTATAACCATTGTAATAAATAGAATCATGAATAATCCTAATCACATTCAAAAAGAGGTCATTAGTTACTCTAATCAAGCAAAGAGTATCCTAAATGCTACAAAAGATAAATCACTCATTTGGAGAAGGGTTTTTCAAGTTAGCTTAATCGTTCTTTTCGCTTTAAGCTATATTAATAGTTATAGTGCAAAACCTACATTTCCAACATCTTCTAAAAATGCTAGAGATAGAAGTATAAAAATAAATTTTCAAGATTTTTATTTTCACACCGAAAAAAATGAGTTGTGGGAGACAGATCAAATTTTATTGTATTATGGATATTCTGGTATCAATGATAAGGTTCCGTTTGAATCGAAATATGCAAATGATTATATACCAAATCAAATATATTATTATTCACAGTGTCCAGATGCAAGTGGGATTGGGTTTTGGGGATATGAATTTTCAAATGTGTCGAGTTTTAATATTGATCAAGAAGCATGGAAAACTTTTACTTGGTATAATGTGCCTGATTCTTTAAAGAGTGAACAACTTTACATACTAGTAGATAATGACGGTGGAGCGGATAATGAATGCTATAATTGGGATTATGGTTATAACTTTGCCAATGGCACTATTCCTGATTATTTTAAAATAACCCCGAGTATTGATTATACCGCTTCTATAGATAATCCTAATTATGTGAAAATCAATTACACTATTACAAATAGTGAAAATAGAAGTGAGGATGCAAAATATACTATTATTCTTTATAATGGAAATAATGTTGAAGTAGCACGCAAAAATGCAGTAAGTGCTACAAGTGGAGAGTTTTATGTTGCTGTTTCAAATCCTGCAGAAAACGAAACCTTTACATTAAAAGTTACCACTTCATTAAATATTGATGGTAGAACAATACCCCATGCTTTTGAAAAACCAGTCCTGGTAGCTAAAACATATGCGCCAATTTTTACTACTCCTCTTCTAAATTTGCCATGTTCTGGTTCAATCTCATTCTTTCTTTTAAGTAATCGTGAGACTTGTATTGTAGAAAGATGTGAAAACAATAGTTTTAATGGAGCCACCCTTGTTTTATATAATGTAACTTATTCATCACCTTATGAAAACTTATTTTTTTATAATTATACGGATAGTCAGGATTTAATCTCTGGAAAGACTTATTATTATCGAGTTAGAACTTGGGGGAAGGTTTATTCGGACGTAGTATCAGTAAAAGCAGATTTTACGCCCACAAAGCCCTCTAAACTTGTTCTTTCAGTCTTAAAAACTGGCATAGGGCTTGCATTCCCTTACTACAATTGTTCTAATGTAACAAAGTTTAAAATAAAGCGAAAAGAGAAAGGACCAGCTGGAGAAATTGAAATAGCAGAAGTGCAAGCCACAGAATTGTTTTATTTCGACTATGATGCTTCGAGCTGTATTGAATATGCCTATAGAATTGTTGCCATTAACGATCAGGGTGTAGAGAGTGCCAGCGATTTGAGCGATTATAAATATTACAATCTTGATATCACTAATGCATTGAGTAATTTAAGAGTTGACAAGGGCTATTTCCCAAATAAAACAGGACTATCATGGTCGAGTGAAGGATTACTCGATGAATTTGTGATTTTACGTAAAATTTATGGATCAACAGATAATCCAAAGCAGGTTTTAAGAGTTGATGCAAAATCATCTTCATCATCAAGTGCTTCAAGAGATTATCAAGTGGATGATTTATCAGGAAACCCTGGAATAGTTTATGAATACACCGTAAGAGGATTGCTGGCTTGTGCTGGAAATAACGCCCAGTCGAATGATTTAACAGGCATAGGATTCCGCACACCAACAGGAACGGTATATGGTAGGGTCACATATAAGGGTGGTCAGATTGTAGAAAATATTGATGTGTTGGCCAGTTCTGATGATGTCGATTTTAAAGGAAGCTCTTTCTCATTTAATGGAAGCTCAGCCTATCTGCGAGCTGCTGATCCGATGAATACCCTTGCCGATACTGCATTTACGGTTCAAGCATGGATTCTACCTGATGTAGCCGACAAGAATAATAAAACCATATTACACAAGCCAGGTAAATATGAGTTGGGATTTGATGCAACAGGTAATTTATTCTTTGCTGATGCCACCGACAGAGTTAGCTTTAACTATGGAAGTTTTAATGCAACTAATTTTGTTCATGTATCGGGCGTTAGAGCGGCAAATAAGCTTATGCTTTATGCCAACGACTCATTATTGATTTCCAAAGATGTGGCAATAAATAGTGTGGTTAATAATACCGACAGTATTTATATTGGTAGAAATAACAGTGGAAATTATTTCAAGGGATATATCGACGAAGTGCGCTTATGGAACAAAGCCTTAAGTAAGAAAGAAATTAAAAGAGATTATACTCGTTTATTGGCCGGCAATGAAAAAGCTTTAATTGCCTATTGGCGATTTGATGGACCTGTTACGAACGAATTTTATGACCTATCCTATAAAAATTCCACTTATAATGAGCATCATGGAAAAGTTTACCATGCTACACGAAGCTCGCTTGTAATACCTACAACTGCTCAGCTTACATTAAAAGGAGTTACTGACGAACAGGGAAATTATATGATTTCTGGCATCCCTTATCTAGGTGAAGGTACTATTTATACTTTTCGCCCACGATTTGATATCCATCAATTTGATCCAATTAGTGTAAACCGAATCATAAATGCCGCTAACTCTTCATATGTTCTTGATTTTGTGGATATTTCTTCTTTCCCATTAAGAGTTACTATACGTTACGAAAACAGTACATACCCAGTTAAAGGTGTTGGTTTTAAAGTGGATGGAGTAGTAGTTATTCAGAGTAATGGAACTCCGGCATCAACAGGTGATGATGGTGTAGCAATTTTAAGTATTCCGATTGGCGTGCATAATGTGCAGGCTTATATGGCAAATCACAAATTTATAGGTGATGGATATGTTACAACACCTTCAGGAGCTGATAGAAATTATCAGGGCGAGGGGATTTTTGAATTAGAGGATGCTACAAAATTAAGAGTGATAGGACGTGTTGTGGGAGGTGCTGTACAAGCATCTATTCCCGTTGGATTTTCTCAATCAAAAAACAATTTGGGTGATGCAGCTTCAGTTACCATAACTCTGGTGAAGAATATGTATAATCTTACGAATAACCCAGCTACTGTTCAGGTAACTCAATATAAACCAAAGATGGAAGGGGTAGATTTTGTAGCAAAAGAGAATAGTGTAGAATATAATTATAAATCTGTAATCGTATATCCAAATGCAGAAACAGGTGAATTTGCTGTTGATTTAATTCCGGTGAACTTCAATGTAACAGATGTTTCGGTTAATGGTTATGGAAACTTAATCAGTCAAAATATACCCTTAGATCTTTCTTCAATGTTGAATCTGAAACAGAATACTATAAGTTGGAAAGACTCAGTAGTTAATTCTGTTTCAGGGATTAAGGAATTGAAGACGCTTTCTGATACGATAAAATTCAATGCCAATGTAGATATCATTCATCGTGTTAATCCAACTATAAAAGTGGCTCAACTTCAAGGATTAAGTACAAGTCCACTTTTTGGTGATAGTCTATTTGTAATTCCTACCTACTCTGGAAATAATGATACCGTTAAGGTTTATAATAGCAATACAAAAAAATATTTGTTTAATGATCGGCCTGTATTTGAACAAGGAAAGAAATATAAATTTAGAATCTCAGTATTTGAGTCTTATAAATACAATAATGTAATCGGTGGAGCTGAAGACAAAGTTCCTTCTAAAGATGGTACTGTTGAAATAAATAATTCTATGGATATGAAAAAAGCAACTCATTCTCTGGAAATAGATTCTATTGGAGAAGCTACCTATGTTTTTCATGCAGGAAATCCTGATCTTACATCAGGTGTAAAAACCATTGATTTATCAGCAAAAATAAATAATGGAACTTATATTTGGACTTCTGAAAATCCATTTATTGTCAATAGCACAAAACCTGGTGCCTTTGTCTTGGGGTCGAAATCAACCGGCACCAATTTTATTACCGCTGGACCTGATGAGGTATTAATGGTCATTCGTGACCCACACGGTACAGGAAGTTCATCTTATGTTGAAAAAGGTTCGGTAGTGAATGTTAGTTCAACGATTTCAACAGGTACAAATACTAATATTGATGAAAATTTAACGACTTCTTTAGGTCCCAAAGTTATTACTTGGGTAGGTGTAGGAGGGGGTACTATCATTGAGGGAGAGCAAATTGCAGATGTATCATTATCCGTTAATACAGAGGAAACATCATCCTTATCAGGCACAGAAGAATCAACAGTAACATTACTTTCTAAATTTAGCACCAGTGACAGCCCTAATTGGGTGGGGCATGATGGTGATTTATTTGTTGGAAATTCAACTAACTTGACCTATGGTGCAGTTAATAATGTGGTCTTTGTAAAACAACGGAATAAATCTAATAACGATGTTCTTTTATGGGGCAAAAATAATCCCAACGATGAGGATTATGTGTTGGTTTCTCAAAAATCATTCGCCGGTCAAAAAAGCTTTGGTACTTTATTTGTTTACGTTTCAGCTTATATAGAAAAAGTACTACTTCCCAGTTTATCAGTTATTCGAGATAATGTTTTAGAATCAAACAATGGCTTAACAGAAGCGGAAGCACAAAACAAAGCAAATACATTAAAACAACATGTGTATGTGTCCAAAATTAATAAAGGGGATCCTGGTTTTGGAATTCCAAATATTGATGACTACTGGGGAAAAGATGCATCAAAATCAGATAAATATTATGAGGGTAAAAGTTATACGATTTATTTTCCAGAGGGAACAAAAAGTCATACCGATACTATTCTTATCTTAAATCAATCCATCGATGCATGGGAAAATCGATTAGCAGATAATGAGAAAGCAAAAATTGATGCTGTTTTAGATAAGAATTACTCTTTTAGTGTTGCCTCTAATATTTCTATAAGTAAGCAAACGGAGTATACAAAGATTACTTCTACTGAATATACTACGGTTATTGGAGGAGGCGTTGGCTCAGAAATAGGAGGAGAACTTTTAGGACTAGGAACAACCATATCAATAAATACATCGCTTGCTGTTACTACAGGTTCAACTTATTCTCAAACCAATAGTGAAAGCTATACTGCCGGTTTTACGCTTGTCGATGATGCCGGCTATTTGAGCGAAGATGTTTGTATTGCTAAAGATGGAAGTTATGTTTTCAAACTCAAAGGTGGAGCAACTGCTTGTCCTCACCAAGGTTTATATACTTCTACATACTATAAGCCTGGGACTGTCATTGATCAGCCTAGCATGCGAATGGAAGTTCCTAAAATAGCTATTAAAGGCAGCACTCAGCTATCAGGAATTCCATCCAATAAAAAAGGAGTGTTTCAATTACAGCTGACCAATGAGTCGGAAAGTGGTGATGATGCAACCTATAATGCAACCTTTGGAAGGACCTTTACTCTAAGAATTGATGAGTCATCAAATCCTGATGGAGCATCATTTTATTTGGATGGTGCGCCCCTAGGAGATGGTAGATCGATGCTAATAAGGTATGGGAAACCTCTTTTAAAAACCTTAGAAATAGGTAAAGGCCCAAATGCTATGGATTACAGCAACTTAAGACTAACCTTGAGTTCGGAATGCGATAAAAATGTTGCTGATACTATAAGTGTTAATGTGAGTTATATTCCATCGTGTTCGGATATTTCGTTGGAGTTTCCTCAAGATAAATGGGTAATCAATACCAATTCTGGAGAAACAGAAAAGACTCAAATATTGCATTTTTCTGTAAAGGCATATGATGTTAATTATAGTAATTTGAATAGTATTGTCTTAGAGTATAAACCCTCTTCGGCTTCAGAATCTGATTGGACTCCTATTCAATCTTACTTTATCGATTCAACTGCATATAAGGCATCACCATTGCAAGCTGCTGATAAGCAGATCTTAGTAGGAGGTGGAATAAACTACGATTTTCATACCTATAAATTAGATAATCGATTCTATGATATAAGAGCTAAAAGTGTTTGTAAAATTGGTGTGGATGAAATCATTAGTTATACTGATGTTGCCAGTGGGATTAAGGATGCCGTGCGCCCACGCTTGTTTGGCTCAACTCTTCCTGCCAATGGAATTCTAACAATTAATGATGAGGTAAGACTCAACTTTAGTGAAGATATTGCGGAGGGATTGTTAATCAAAGATAATTTCCAAGTAAAAGGCATCCTAAATGGATCACAAGGTGATCATTCTTCTTCTCTGTTTTTTGATGGTATGAGCGACTATGTTTCTACCGAAGCTGAAAAGAACATGACTGGTAAGTCAATCACATTTGAAGCTTGGGTGAAAAGAGATAAAATAGGTAAAGCCACATTGTTCTCTCATGGTAATATCAATAATAGTTTTGAATTTGGATTTAATGATAATGACCAATTAGAAGTTCACATTGGAGGCCAAATTATAACAACTACTGCCGTTTTTAATGATTTAGTAAACTGGCAGCACATAGCTGTAGTTTATGATGCTGAAAGAAATCTGCTTGCAATTTATCAAAATTTTAAATCTATAGCTGAAAATGAGGTAGTTGCTGTTCCATATACAGGTGAAGGAAATATGGAAATTGGTCGTAGTTTAAGCTTGCAAGATGGATATTTGGGAGGAAGAATGCATGAAGCTCGTGTTTGGAATAAGGTAATATCAGAAGCTAATTTACAAATTAATAGTCTTAGCATGCTTTCAGGTGGAGAGCTTGGTTTGTTAGGCTATTGGCCAATGAGCGAATCAAAAGGTGAACTTGCCATAGACAAAGCAGGTGGAGCTAATGGAATAATTAGCGGAGCATTATGGTATATCGACCCAAGAGGAAAAGCGATTTCTTTAAATGGAAATAATTCTTCTATAACTTTGGAAACCGGCGCTGTAATTATTAAGCCTGATATGGAATTCACTGTAGAACTTTGGTTTAAAGGTAATCCTCAAACCAATGCCACTTTAATTTCTAACGGTAGAGGTGATGGTTTAGATTATGATTATAACGGAACGGGAACAGGCTCTCGAGATTTATTATGGATTGGATTTGATGAAAATGGAGATTTAACAGTAAGTAATAATGGATATGTAAGTCCTGTTGAAGGTGATTTCTTAGACAACAATTGGCATCATATAGCATTTGCTGTAAATAGAAGAGGAAACGCTCAAATATTGGTTGATGGAGAATTGAAAAACTATTTTGAGGCCTCAAATATTGGAGGATTAGCTAGTTCATATCTCTATTTGGGTGCTCGTTCATTACGAGATTTTGTTTCAGGAGCAACTATTAAAGATAATCATTTTCAGGGCTTTGTTGATGAATTCCGAATTTGGAATCTCTATCTAAATCAAACATTAATTAAAAAGAACAATAATATACGATTAAAAGGCGATGAAATGGGTTTAATGGCATATTATCCTTTCGATGAATATATTGTTTTCCAGGGAGAAACATTCTTGCAATTTACTAATGAAGATGCCTTTGTAAATTCAATAGCTAACGCTGCTGCATTATATGGAGCAACAGAATCAGACGACATAGCTCCGATAAAAGGCAGAGGGCCTGTTAAAACACTCGATTTTGATTGGGTAGTGAATAAAGATGGTCTCATAATTAATCTCTTGCAAAATAAATCTGATATCGAAAAAACCATTATAACTTTTACAGTTGATAATGTTCAGGATATGAACGGCAATAGTATTGCATCGCCAATCATTTGGACTGCTTATATCGATCGTAATCAAATTAAATGGGAAAATTCGGAATTATCATTGACAAAAGCGGATGGTAAACCGATGACATTTACTGAAAAAATTATAAATTCCGGCGGAAATGTTGAAGGTTTCTTTAT
>CAZTST010000129.1:0-10982 GCA_964616585.1 uncultured Draconibacterium sp. | reverse complement strand
TGCGAATTTTGTGATGAGTTTTGACCCAGATTCACACAACGTCACTGATCACCTAATCGATAGATAGCCACCCTTGACTCCGTCCTTTGATAAAACAATTTGCCAGAGTTGATTTTGTCGACAACGGAACGATCCGGCGCAGGAGAGTAAGTAGTATTTCCACATTCGGTAGAATCTTTCGCTATATTGATCTTTAAGCTGTGGCCAAGCGTTATTAAAGTTCTGAAACCAGGCCATCAAAGTCTTGTCATAATCTGCGCCAAAGTTTTCAATGTCTTCCACCATGAATGAACCTTCCATTGATTTGGTCAGTTGTGCTAAAGAGGGAAGCATTGAATTTGTAAAAATATACTTCTCGATCCAGGCGTCAGTACTTTTTACACTATTCGTTTGGTGGTATAATAGAAATAGTTTAATTAAAACTATGAAATTTTCATTAAAGAAACATCATTTATTAATTTTTTTATTATCAATATCAATTATTATTTTTCTCAACGTTATATCTTTCAAGTCAAATTTCTTTAACTGGTTCGCAACATCTGATCAAGCATTGGCACAGGATAATAATTATCAAATCTCTGTTGTTGATTCTGAATCAAACTGTATTGATGAAACGACAGCTATATCCATTCCAAATACTACTTTTTTAAAATCATATCGTCTCCTAACATTTACTAAAATTAATGGTGCGTGGCCAACAAAAGATGGTGGTTACATTGTTTCTGGTACTACAGATCCGAACATCATGTTTGTTCCGCCAGATGGTTTTGTGGCTAAGCTTAACGGAGAAGGGGATGTAGAGTGGCTGAGATTTTTGAAAACTAAAAATGCTTCTGGTGGCGTAACTATGTTAAACCCCATGGGCGAAGAAGATGTCCAGTCAATTATTGAGCTTGAAAACGGTGGATATTTGATAGCTTCAAAGGTTTGGGGTTTTATAAGTACAGCAGAATCAGAATCAGGTGAGGAAGTAAATAAAATTTTGTTAACCAAATTGGATAAAGATGGCAATGTTCTGTGGAGTAAGTCATTTACAGCATTTGTGGAAGATGCCAGAAACTCTCTTCTAGAAACTACTGATGGTGGTTTTTTGTTTTATGTACCGATTGTAGATTTAGAGCCCAATGACAGAGGAGAAGATTCCGATGTTTATCAAAACATGCCATTTGCTTCACTTAAAGTTTTTAAATTTGATTTAAACGGCGATCTTAAGTGGTCAAAAAATCTTAAAAATTTTATTGCTCGTGATAGTGATTCTTATTTGATTACTACACCGGACGGTGGCTATGCTCTGGCCGGAAATATTGCTCAAACAAATTCAGAAAACGAAGAGCCATATGATTTTGATACTTATCCGGGATTGGTTAAGTTTGATGAAGATTTTAATTTCCAATGGGCTAAAAGCATGGAAGGTATACCTCTTAATATGGCAGTTGCTCTTCCTAAGGTTGGTGGAGGATATGAGATGGGATGGGAACAAGTACGCCAGGGAGCCATGCTTGCCAAGGGCTTGGTGCATACTGACGATGGGGGCTATTTGGTTTTAGGACAATGGAACGGCGGTTTATCCCTAATCTCAGACAGCTTGGACTTAGATTCGCCTAAGAAAGGGTATTACGTTGCATTCAAATTTAGTTCTGGTGGCGAATTAGCATGGGTGAAAAAAATGACTTTGAATTTTAATGAGTTTACTGCGCCAATGACAGATTTTTCCGTTTCTCTAACAGCTGATAACAAAGTAATAATAGCCGGGCCGTTTGACTGGGCAGATGACGATTACATGGCCAAATTTAATTCTGCTAATAATGAGATTAAATTGTATAACGAAAAATACGGGGAAGCTGAAATATTAAAAGAAAATGATGAAAAATCCAATGCATCGCAGGCAGATTATGAAAAAGTTAAGGTTGCTCTTAAAATAGCTCAAGATGCCTATCGCCCTGGTATTTTGATGATGAAAATTGATCAGGACCTAAATGCAAGTTGGGCAAAAATAATCAATCCACAACGCGAGGTTACAAATTATGCTGTGCGGGCAGCTGCGGACAGTGGCGCCATCATTGCTGGAGAACATACTTCAACTGATATAAAATCTGTTATTTTGGATAGCATTACTTATTACAAAGATGGATTTTTAATGAAATTGGACGCAAGTGGAAATGTTAAAGATGATCCAAATTGGCTAATAGATTATAGTGGCGATATTGTCACCGAACTTGTGACGCCGTATACACTTTCCAATGATTTGAGTATAGAAGAAGAAATTTATACCATAGATGTAACTACGCGAGTACCAGAATTTTCTCTTTATAATAATTATGCAACAAAAACTTTTGCTCCTTTCAATAGCTCTAACACCACTTTTTGTCCAAATACACCGGCAGGTTCTTCTTCTGATTCTCCTTTGCAAAATACCCCTAGCACTTCAGATACAGTAAAGACCTGGCCACAAATTAATTATGAAAGAGTAGTGCCTGTTGAGACGGTTAATGATAAGAGCGAGGCCATACATGAGGAACTATTACCAATTTTTAATGAGCTTTATAGCAACGAGGTAAAACTAACCGACAATATGGACGGGTCAATGTTGAGCTATATTTTTAGCCGTGTGATCACAAAAGATGATTTGACTGCAGTAAAAAATTATATGGTGGATTTGGATTATAAAACACAGGATGAAACAACCAACCAATTAACAATGTATAAACCAGGTTATTTTCTTGTGATGACTTTTTCTGTTGGTAATCTTAATAAAGCATTTTTGCATGTGACCTATTAAAATAAAAATTTATTTTAAATAATTTAATATATATGAATAAAAAAAATTATAGTGTGGTACTTCTTTTGGCGGGCATCCTAGTATTAACTGGCGCTGGTTGTGGTAATCAGGAAACAGATATTCTGTCGCCAACACAGGATATATATGAAGTTGAAACAGTTGAAAATGTTAATGGATCAGAAGAAACAAAAGAAAAAAGTGTCTTAGATGTAGAAACTTACAAAGAAGGATTGGCAATGTGCCAGTCGGAATCATCAGGAATTTCAGGACTTTGTTATATGCTTCTTGGTGCAAAGTTTGATAGGCCGGAAGTTTGTGAGTATTTGTGGTTTGATACTTATGGAAAAAAAGAATGCGAGGATGACGCTAAAAATGGTTTTGCTGATACCAAGGAAATGATACGTGTATTAGAAATAGTCAACAATCAAGAAAAGTATGAAAATTAATCTTTTATTTTTCGCACTTTTAGCAGTATTTTTGGTGACTGGTGCGGTTTTAGCCCAATCAAGATCAGACGAAGTTGGATTTGATATAACACAATTAATTAGTGAAGAGACCGTGGATTTACTAAATGCACCAACTGGGAACATGACCGATGAAATAGCCTTGGAGATTATTGCGCGCATTTATGTTTGCCACAAAGGAGATAATATATCAGAAGAAGAGTTCAACGGATTAAAGGCGCCTTACGACATAAATACAGTTGAGTTTTCAGCGTACTACATAAAGCGTTTGTATTCTGGTAGCCAGAGCACAAGTCAATTTTTGGAAATGTGGGAATCAAGAATGCCAGGATTGGTTGCAGATGTAGAAGCAGGTGATTGCAAGTTTACTACCCAATCAGAACAATCCACCATAGAACAATGCAACGGGTTTTGTTCTGTAGACGAAGTTTGCCCGATCGGATCTACGGATAAGGGTTCAAATAGTTGTCAGCCACAAGAACAATGCCACTCCTGTGGATTTTTGGGCCTAAAAAAATGTTGTGACTACTTACCAACCATATGTTGTGAATATCCAAAACCAGTAGAGGATTGCAGTACTGGTCTATGTACTTACAACGATTGTCCTGAAGGGACGCAAATTGTTGGTTCTGCAAATTGTGGCGAAGTTGAGGATTGCAAACCCTGTTGGTGGGGACTTACAACATGTTGCGAGAAAAAAACGACAAAATGTTGTATGGCAATAAATAATACAAAGTGTAATACAGGCACTTGCCAAGATAGCGCTACCTGTCCAGATGGGTTCAAAAATATAGGAATGGCTGATTGTGGTTCTTATCAAAATACCTATAGTTGTGGCTTTCTGGGACATATCCAATGCCAAGATCCAGCGCCCAAAACTTGTTGCGTGCCAGAATAATAATAAATTATTAATTAAAAATATTATAATTAGTATGAATAAAAAAATTGGAATCATATTATCTATTGCTAGCGTTTTGGTAATTGTTGGTGCTGGTTGTGGCAGTCAATCGCCGTCAATATTGTCAACAGATGTGAATACAGGATCCGACATTGTAGTTGCTGACACTGAAGATAAAACTGATATTTACGCGTCGGCTCAAGAAATTAGTTCAACAAATTCTGTAGCTAACGAAGTAAAATCAATTTTAAAGGATGCTTGCGAAGCAGTTAAATTAACCGAAGTATTAAAAGATCCAATGTCCAGATCTGACATTTTTATTTATGTTTGGAAAAACGAACCAACAGCAGAAACATTAGAAAACGCTTTTTCAAAAGGTGGGTATTCAATTGATATGTCAGGCGAAGCGTTGCTGGTAAGCAAAGGAAATACCAGTTTAGCGGTTAGTTGGGCAGAGGAAATTGCAAGCCAAGAAATAGGCGTAATGATTTATGAATAATCAAACGGGTAATTTTTAAATTTTATGAATAAAAAAATTGGCATCACGCTTATTCTTATTTGTGCTGTATTATTTACTGGTTTTGGTTGTAATAAAAAAGATGCTGACAACCCGATATCTGATGAAATAGAGACGGGCAAAAGCTTAATTGATATAGCTAAAGATAACGGCGAAACAGTGACGGACAAGGAAACATATTTATCTGATTGCGAAAAGTTAGATGAAGATATGCAGGATTATTGTTTTGGTATGGGCGCGATATATTATAGAGACGCGAGTTTTTGTAAGTTAATAGATGACTCTGAAACCAAGGAAAAATGTACCGAAGAAACTATTGAAAAATGGTATGCTGATTTAAATAACGGTACAACTCCAACTATGCCGACCACTGAGGGATTATTAATCCCAGGTAATTATGAATGCGAAGACACTGATTCCGAGTCCATGTGTAAACAGTTCCAGGCAAATGGAATGATTATGGCCTGCTCTAAAGATATGCCAGCAGAAGAAAAAGATAATTGTTTTGGCATCATCGCCCTACAATTACAAGACATAAGTTTGTGCGATAGAATTAGTAATACCGAACGAAAAGAGGAGTGTAGGGAGGTATTAGAGGTATTGGAATAATTTGCAAAAAATAAAAATTATCTATGGCAAAGCCAACTCGTTACGCGCCAATGATTTGTACGATTCTGACTATCTTTACAGTAATTACGGCAATCGTTTCCTTGTATACACATAATGCGCTTTGGATAATAATCGGCTTATTGCCAGCGGTTATTTATGAGGTCTATCGTACACAGGAAGGCGCCACGACCAAATATGCCTCAATTTTATTGTTGATTGTTTTGGTAGTAGAAACTATTCTTATAATCTTTAATGTAAACTTTGATTTAGCTGGTTTTTTTGGTGAAGAAAGTAAGTATATTGGCGGATATTATTTGCCTTTGGGTGACATAAAAGTTTTTGGTCCAATTCTTACAGCTATTCTATCGGTAGTTTTGTTTTTTAGAACTGCTGGTGTTTTTACTAAATGGCTCTCTGTGATTATTTGCATCGGATCTTTGACAGCGACCTATATTATTAACCCGATTTTTTTCCAAGGTCTTTTGAAGATTATTATTAACGGATTATTTGATCGGATTAATTTGTATTAATTCTACGATGTAGTGAAAAACATTTTTTTCCTTATTTCCACAAAAGAACAAGAGCTGGACCATACTTTAACGGAATTTCCTTGTATTCAATACTAAGTTCCGTTAGTTTCTGCTTCCATTTTTCCAGAGGAACCGCCCACAAATCATCAGGTAATTTTGGGCTGGTTGCTTTTATCTCTTCCTCGTCAAAAACATGAATTGCGACCCCACCGGACTTGAGCGCATCAAAAGAATTTTTGAGCAAATCAAACTGTTTTTCAGTTTTAATGAATTTTAAAAGTACATGAGCAAAGGTTATGTCGTACGGAGGATTTGGAATAGGCAAAGTGCAATCATGCTGAAAAACATTTGATTCTCCAGCAAGGTGGTCAATACTGATGTCGAATGTACTTACTTCCACATTTCTTTTTAGCACGTTTTCAAAAATTCTTTTGTGATGCGCGATGAATCTTTTATCGCCACAGCCCAAAACTGCCAACCTTACGGGATCGCTGTCGGTGTTTAACGATATTTCGTGAAAAATGGAAGCGAGCTCTTGTTCTTTTGCGTCTGCACGTCGTTTTAGTTCCTCGTCTGACTGGCTGGAATACTTTTGATGATATGTAGATAACGTCATATTGTTCTATTTTAATAGTTAAAAATGTTTTTCGCTATTTCGTACAACGTTAAGTATATACGAAGTTTTTGGCTCTTTTCATTATTATACATTATAAAGAAAAAAGAGACAAAAATTTGCGAAAATGCCGAGCCGAGGCATTTTCCGTATATACTTTGTTATACGCCCCGACGACCGAAGGGAGGAGAGCGCAGCGGGGCGCGACTGAAAGGAGAGAGTTCAAAAAATATTTTTCATTCAGTTTCATTTTGAAAGGCTTTTTATTCAATAATCATAAATTTGTTTTTTTGTTTTGAAAAAATGGAAGAGGGGTAGGGGTGAATTCCATTTTTTCAAAACTCCTTTTTGGATTCATTCGTATTATAGTAATGATACGCTAAATTTAACAAAAAAATAGATAACCTAATTATGCAAAAGGGTGAGGATTATTATTCAACTCATTAATTTTTGAATATAATGATGGATTTTTTAAGTCACGCAAAAAGCGAGTATTATAATTGAAATCCATGGGGCGCAAACTTGGGATAATAATTCTCACACAATAAAACCCCATTTCTTTAATAAGTTTAGTGGTTAAATTGACAAAGATTACTTCTTGATTGTTTTTCTTAAAAATATTGATTAGTTTTTTGCAGTTATCATTTGTACAAAAGTTTAAACCGAGCGATTCTGCAGAGATAACTGGACCATCAAGAAAAAATTGCCACATTTTTTTTCGTGATGGCAATGAATAATAAATTGCATGATCAATATAATTTTTAATATCTGTTTTACGTATTTTTTTAATCTTTTTTTGTTTTTTTAATATTTCCAAAGTATTCCTCACCATCAGTGCTTCTTCTAAAGATTTAATAACAACATTTTCGATATTTAACCCAGCCGCCATTCCAAAACTCACATAAGGAATTTGTTTTTTTGGATCATAGATAATAGCAACTACAGATAAAACAGAAAAATGATTTGGGGTAACACAAATTTCCATCTTTAATCCCTCTTCCAATATTAGGTCTCTTAAGTATATAAACTTATTGGATTTTATTGAATTTATATCTATCCTTGAAACTCTCTTTTTATATAACCATGTTATCATTGCCGCATCACGTTCAATAAGTTCAAAAATTGAATTATTTTTAGCTTTTTCTATACTGACATGAGAAGCTAACCCACAAGAAGAGCTTGGCGCAAAATATTCATCTTTCGAAATTAGTCTATTATACCCCAAATAAACTGCAAATGCTGGTAGTAGTATTTTATTTTTTTTGGTCAACGAAAAACCAGTTACCCAGCCAATTTGTTTTTTCTGATTAAATTTTTTATAAGGAAAATCGTTGCAATATTGGCTATCAGAAAAATAAATAAGTTCTCGCGGGTTTATTGCATTCTTTTTGACACAATCATAAGATGCTTTTTTTATTTTTTTATTTATATGACTACCACAGTATCTTTCTATGGTTTCTCCGATAGCTCTTATTTTTGCCTCTTCTGGATTGATACTAAGACCTCCCCCCTCGCCAAATAAATCATTTTCATTAGTTATAACATTTTTAATAAAAGCATGATAATCAAACACGTATGAACGTTTTGAACTTCTTTTTTGAATTAATAATTCCAATTTTTTATCTTTTTTTAATTTCTTTTCTTTTTCCACAGGCATAACAATCCTTTTGTTTAAGTAATGAATGTTTAGTAATTTTAATATTAAGAGGACTGATGTCAAAAAAATTATTATATGTTTCAATTTCCAATCCTAAAATATATGAAACTATTTCTTTTGCCGCTAAACTACCAGTAATCGATCCCACAACGGCTAATTCAGGATAACGACCCATGCCCTCTTTTGTTATTTCTCTTGTTAATTCTTCATACGCTTTTACATGTTTTTTCAGAAATGATTCCATACAACCGTAGCATGAAGTTTGGTGGGGAAAAGAAAATGGTCCGACTCTTCCTGAATAGACCAACAAATTTGGTTTGTTTAATTCAAGGCAGGCCTCGTTAATCCATCTATGTATAAGAAATCTTGGATAGTCACAGCAATGTAAAACTATGTCATAATCTTTAATTATTTTTTTTACATCCTCAACATTTTTTATCATTAAATTTTGCGTTTCTGTTTTAATACCTCCTCTACTTTCTCTTAAAAACTTATCAACTACATCAGATTTATATTTACCAACATCATCTATTCTTAATATTGGCTGTCGACCGATATTTCTTTTTTCAACTAAATCAAAATCAATACATTTGAAATTTCCGACACCACTAGCGGTTAAGGCAAGAATAATATGCTGGGCTATTGTACCGAGCCCCAGTATAACAACTTTTGAATTCTTCAGTTGGAGTTGTTTCTTATATTTTCCTTCTGCAGGAAAAATTTCTTCTAAAAAATCAAGTTGTCTGTCTAGCCCATTTAAGTATTCGTTTGTTAATTTTTTTGGTTTTGTGCGAAGTTTGCTTATTACCCCCCAATGTTTTAATACCTCTAATGATTCGTTTAACCACTTCTTTCCTAAAATAAAGAAATTATTTTCAAATTGTTGAAATAATTTATCTTTACTGGTACCTTTTTTGATAGTATTTAAAACAAATAGACTCGCATCAATATCGCTTGTTATTTCTAGTTGTTTAGAGGTAACTACATTAAATAAATATATACGTGTTTTTTTATCGAAAAATTTCCAATTTTTGTTTATTAATATTTTTTGCATAATAATTGTTATTTTTTAAATAAGTAGGGGCAATATTGCCCCTACTTATTTAAGATGCCTTTAAACATCACCAACGCTACAAAGATTAGCAACGTTGGTTTCGGTTTTGATTTCTTTGATGTCCATATTTTTTCCTTAGGTTAGGATTATTAATAATATCGACCTTTGTTATATCTAACGCGGTTTTACAAAAAATGTCAAATACCCCATTATTCTATTTTTAGTATATAGCTGTTTTTTGTGTCTTCAATTAACAATCCACAATTTATAATTTTTTCTCTCAACCTATCAGCCTCCCCATAATCCTTTAACGCTCTTGCCTGCTCCCTTTTTTCTAAAAGACTGTATATGTTTAAATTATTAGTTTTTTTATTTAGCCTGTCCATATATGCGTTATAGAACTTACGAACAAACCCAAGCACATCATCTATTTCAAAAATGAATTCTTTTATTTCTTTAATTTTAGTAGCACTAAATAAATCCATTGATTTATTAACTTCTTTGATGAAATAAAGCATATGAGATATGGCCATGCTGATATTTAAATCATCGCTTAAAGCATCCTTAAATTTTTTTCTGCATTCGTCAATCAGATTATCTACGTTATCTGTATTAGCGTATTCTTTTTTCGAATTTCTAATCGTAAAATCAAGATTAATTAACAAATTAATGAATTTTAACAAAATTTTCTTTGCTTCTTCGAAATCAGTGAGTGTAAAATTTAAAATTTGTCGGTAATGAGTTTTAATAAGAACTAACCTTAATAACAGCGGATCAAACCCCTTTTTTGTTATATCTTCAAGCGTATAAAAATTATTTAATGATTTGCTCATCTTCTTACCATCAACCAACAAATGGCCATTATGCATCCAGTAATTAACAAATTTTTTGCTCGTTGCCTTTTCGGATTGGGCGATTTCATTAGTATGATGTGGAAAAATTAAATCAACGCCACCAGTATGTATGTCTATGGTCTCACCAAGATATTTCATTGACATGGCCGAACATTCAATATGCCAACCCGGTCGACCTCGCCCAATTTCTGTATCCCAATATACATTGCCGTCATTTGGCGTCCATGCTTTCCATAATACAAAATCGCTCGCATTCTCTTTTGCATATTCATCATTATCTAATCTACCACTGGCATTTTCTTTTAAATTTTGCTGGTCCAACTGGGCTAATACGCCATAGTTTTTCGTCGAACTTATCTTAAAATAAACGGATCCATTAATTTCATAAGTGCACCCTTTATTTTTTAGCTCTTTAATTAGAGCCACCATGTCATTTATGTGTTCTGTTGCTTTCGGCATTAAATCAGGTAATTGAATATTTAATAATTTAAGATCTCTCAAGAATGCGGTTAAATAAAAATTAGTATAATCATTTAATGGCTCATTGTTTTTTATACTTCCCATAATCGTTTTGTCATCCACATCCGTTATGTTCATTACGTGCGTAACGTTAAAATTTGAATAATACAAAAATCTTTTTAATAAATCAACAAAAATATATGCTCTCAAATTTCCAATATGAACATAATTATATACTGTTGGCCCGCAGCTATATAATTTAATTTCTTTTTCTTTAATTGTTTTAAGTGGCTCTATTTTCTTACTTAAAGTATTATAAATTTTAATCATAGGTTTTGTTAGTATATTAAGTTGAAAAGACTTTTTAGTCAATATAATTATTTTAAAAATCGTTTTCGGAGCGGAGCGGAGAAAACACCTTATACCCCTTTCTAATAAATAAAAAAACAAACTTATTCCCCTTTTTAAAAAGCCTGTCAAAATTCCTTATAAAAAGAAAAATATTTTTTGAATTGCGTATAACGTGCGCGGATAATCCGAAGTTTCTT
>CAZTST010000128.1:0-11037 GCA_964616585.1 uncultured Draconibacterium sp. | reverse complement strand
ATATTTCAGATAACATAGTCCACATAACTGGGCCTAGTGAAATTGCAAATGCTGCAACATATAATAATATTGCTACAAGTACAAGAATTGCATTGATGTTAATGAAATTCTTAATATCATTTTGTTTAAATTCAGTAAATTGAGCATCAGTAAGCAGTGGTTCTACATTGGAAAACAATTCTTTTTGAGACGAAAATGTTTTCCCGTTTAAAACACTCAGAGCAGCTTTAACTTCAATATTTTCAATTTTATAAATCGCTGCATTATTGAAATTATAGGTGGCATCGTTAAAAGCATAAGTTGCTATTGATAAGGCTATTGCCATTGCCGATGTTCCAATAATCAATAAAGGTTTTCGGCCTAATTTATCTATTAACCAAATGGCTACAAAGGTGAATATCAAGTTAGTTAGTCCAACTACAATGGCTTGGAGGAAAGATGCATCGGTACTTCCGCCGGCTTGTTCAAAAATAGTTGGCGCGTAATAGAAAATAGCATTAATTCCTGTTATTTGCTGAAAAAATGCCAGTCCGAAAGCTATAATTACAATCACGCGCATTCTCTTGCTAAAAAAATCGGCATAGGTTCCTTTTGCTTCTTTTTTATCGATTCCTCTTTTAATTTCACCGATAGTGACATCAGCAAATTCTTCGCCTCCTATTTTTACCAATATCTTTTTTGCAATTGTAACTTCATTTAGTCGTTGAATAAGCCATCTTGGACTTCTGGGAACTGCAAAAAGAGCAAGAAAGTAAATAATTGCAGGAATTGTTTCCACACCTAACATCCATCTCCAGCTTTCGCCTTCAATATTTCTCATAAAATAATTAGAAAAATACGCAACTGAAATACCCAAAACAATATTCAATTGGTTTAAGGAAACTAAACTTCCTCTTAATTTAGGTGGAGCAATTTCTGCAATGTAAATCGGGGCAATCAATATTGCTCCTCCAATACCCACACCACCAATAATTCTTGCAATTACAAATGAAATGTAATTTGTTGCAGTTGCAGACCATAAGGCAGATATGGTAAAAAACATTGCGGTAACAATCAATATTTTTTTTCTGCCATATTTATCACTCATTGGACCGGCCAAAATATTCCCGGCCATAGCACCGAAAATAACACAGCCAACCGCAAAACCAAGTTGCCAGTCCGACATTTCAAAATAAGTTCTGATTCCGTTTACGGCACCGGATATTACGGCACTGTCGAAACCCAAAAGAAAGCCTCCCATTGCAACTATTAGGCTGATGATGATTGTGTAGGATTTTTGCATTGTTAGTTTTTTATTAGTTTATATTCTGATTTTTCCTTAGTACTATTAAAGAATAATTGTTTGGATTGAATGTGGCGGTATTTTTGATTCTGCCGTTTTTGTATCCATTGTGATAGTGTAAGAAATTTCATTTTCACCTTGATTCATTACCACAGCAATAATGCTTTCATCCGCATTTAAAAATGCTGTAGTTAGCAAATTATTTGTACTGGAAACGCTTGTGATTCTTTTTGCTCCCGGCCGAATAAACTTTGAAAAATGACCGATATAATAATAGGAATATGTGAAAGTAAGTTCATCAGTTTTTGTGTCTCCATGTACAGGTGCAAAGCACAAATTTCCAACGTGATTGGGGCCTCCGGTTTCGTCTAATAAAATATTCCAATCTGTCCACCCAACTGTTCCATTATTGAAATCATTAATCATTGATTTTCCGTATCTTTCAGCTAATTTTGGATCTTCAATTCGATTTAAATCATATTTTTCATTGCAACCTTCTGTAAAAAGAAGCTTTTTATCCGGGTAAGCCTCATTAACTGCTGCCACATTTTCAAACATTGGAATACCATCTTTCCAATCTTCGTACCAATGAAATCCTGTTCCCCAAGCGTATTTCGATGCTTCGGGATCGCTAAAAATAATATTGGCTCTTTGAAACAATAAATCGCGATTATGATCCCAAACAATGATTTTTTTATCGCCTAAACCTTCCCTTTCAAGCGTTGGGCCTAAATTGAATTTTAAAAAGTCTCTTTCTTCCTCTGCTGTGTAAATGCATGATTCCCAGCGTTGTGTAGCCATTGGCTCATTTTGAATTGTCAATCCCCAAATTGGAATCCCTTCTTTTTCATAAGCTTTGATAAATTTGCCAAAATAATTTGCCCAGGCTTGGTAAAATTCTTCTTTTAATTTCCCACCTTGAAGCATAGAATTATTCGACTTCATAAAAGCCGGCGGACTCCACGGGCTTGCATAAATTGTTAATTTACCTCCTGCAGCCTCAATAGCTTTTTTTGTGAAAGGAATTCGAAATTGTTTGTCGTGTTCAATACTGAAGGTTTTTAGCTCACCATCTCCTTCTTCAACGTAAGTATAACTTTCACTCGAAAAATCACAGCTGTGAATAATTGTTCTTGCTAGTGTATACCCAATTCCTTTTTCAGGATTAAAATAAGCTTGCATAAACAACTCTTGATTTTCTTTTGAAAGCTTATAAAAAGTTTCAGCAGATGCATCAGTTAGTGCAGCTCCAATGCCTAAAAAAGCTTGAAATTGTTTGTTAGGATCCAGCACAACGGCTGCTTCTGTTTCCAATGGTTGCTGAAAATTACTAAATACTAAAGTATCGGTAAGTGTAAGCTTCAAATTGCTATTGTGGGCAGTTGTATAAACTTTTACGATTTGCTTAGATTGCACAGAAGATACATCTTGAACAGTGTTTTTTTTCTGAGTACAACCGGAAAAAGTAATTATCAGAACTAGAGTTATCAGTATTTTTTTCATTGTAAATCTATTTTGTACTTCATTATTTATAACTCAAGCATACATAAACGGGCAAGTGATCAGAAGGATATTTTAAATCCTTAGAATCGCTTAAAACTGCATGTTTTTTAACTTTTAAGTTGGAGTTTTTTGAAATGAATATATAGTCAATCAATTTTGTTACAGCTAGGTTATGATTAAAATCATTAAAAGTTCCATTTGGTCCGAAAGGTTTTTCTTCGGAGATGTCTCTGCAATCGTTCATTGCTTTTTTTAGATTCAAAATCCTTTCAGTATCAGGCTCCGAATTAAAATCACCCATAAATAGCACAGTATATTTTTTTGTATTTAGTGCTGCTATTTTTGAAAGAATAAGTTCTATGCTTTTGGTTCTTGCTTCTTCGCCAATATGATCTAAATGAGTATTAAAGACCCAAAGCAATTTTTTGCTTTTTTTATCTTTCATTAAAGCATAGGTGCAAACTCTGTTAAATGCTGCATCCCAGCCTTTTGAAATTTTATTTGGCGTTTCTGACAACCAAAAAGTATTGGATTCTTTAATAATAAAACGACTTTTTTTATAATAAATATTTGATGACTCGCCTTTCCCTACGCCATCTCTTCCAATTCCAAGCTGACTGTATTGAGGAAGAAATGTTGAAATATCAATAACCTGACCAGGTGTGACTTCCTGAACGCCAAAAATATCAGGATCATAAAATTGTATTTGCGATGTAAGAAATTCTTTTCGCATAGGCCAGGCATTTTCGCCATCAACTGCAACATTTAAGCGAATATTATAAGTCATTACGCTTAAAGACTGCGCTTTACCATATCCGCCAAAGGCGATAATAATTAAAAGAATAAGAAACTTTTTCATTTTAATTGTTTAATGTTTTTTGAAACATTCTTACATAATCTATTTGCATTTCAACGGGAAAAATTGAATTGTCAATTTCTCCGCCCCAATTTCCTCCAATTGCCAGATTTAATATTAAAAAATACTTTTTATCAAATGGCCAGCCTTCGTTTGTGGCATCTTTTCCGTTTTCACCTTTAAATGCTTCGTAAAACAAACGCTTATCAATAAAAAATTTAATGCTTTCCGGAGTCCATTCTATTGAGTATAAATGAAATGCATTAGAAACATCAGCTAATTTCTCAAAGTGGGTATATTGACTTTGTTTCCAGAAATTGTATAATTCGGTGTGCAATGAAGTGTGAACAACATTAGGATCCTTTCCAACATGTTCCATAATATCAATTTCGCCGCAAAGAGGCCAATTTTCAATTTTCTGTCGAAGGCTTTCCGGAAGCATCCAAATTGCTGGCCAAGTTCCTTTGCCCTGAGGTATTTTTGCCATTATGTCTACTTTTCCATATTGCAATGAAAACTTTTGAAAAGTGGTTATGCGTGCGGAAGTGTATTTTAAATTTTCATAGTCTTTTTGTAGAGCAATTATGTGCAATTTCCCATCACTAACATTGGCATTTTCGAGCGATTTTTCGGTATAATATTGTTTTTCGTTATTGCCCCAACCATTACCTCCTACTTCATAATTCCATTTAGTGGAATCGGGTAAACCGTTGTACTCAAACTCATCAGACCAAACCAATTGGTAACCTTCATTCCTTTTTGAAATTTGATTCACTTTGTCGAGTAAAAGTTCGGGTTCGTCAGTGGTAATAAAATCAAATTCGTTGGTTAAGAGCCAATCCATATCAGAGGCTTCGTTTACTGTCCATGCATTTAATATAAGCTTATTTTTCTTTGATTGTTCAATCCATTCAGGATGTCTTTTAAACATTGAAAAATGATAATCTACACCGCCAATTCCATCTGCCGTAAGTTGTATTGGAGATTTATCACCTTCTAAGTACAAAGTTGTTGCATTAGAATCTAATTTCAGGATATTTTTTAAAATATTGTAATTAAAGCTGATATATGTAACATAATGTTGTGCATTGAGTTCATTTACAGTTTGAATTACTTTTGTTGAAATATAAATACCTCTTTCATTACTTATTTTGGATGGTTTTATTTCGCAAAATAATCGCGTTGAATAATTATTTTCGATACCGGCCAATAAATATTCTCTTAATGTGGGCAATTTTTCACCATTTGAGAGCTTAAATTTGACCAGATCAGCAAATTTTGATTTTTCAATATATAGATTATTGAAAGTTGAATCGTGAAAAACGACTAAAGAATCGTCGGAAGTCATTCTTACATCAAACTCTGTTCCAGCACATTCCAATTCAATTGCTTGTTTTAGTGACGCTATTGAATTTTGAGCAAGATTGTTTTTCTTCCACGCTCCTCGATGTGCAATAACATTGTTATCCACGAATACTATGCCTTTTTTAAAAGATGCGTTGGTTGAATCGCACCCTAAAAGAAATGTAAAAGTAGCTATTACTAGAACTGTGGATATTGTTTTAGATTTTCTCATAATAAACACGGTTTCTTTAATAGTTGCTTCTGTATTTTTTAAATAAAACCGAAGCTACTAAAAAAATAATTCAAAGATTTGAAAAACACTCGCTTATATTCAAAACGATTGGTTAGGAACAGAATGGCAATATATATGATAAATTCCTTTATTAATAAAAGAAGAACTCCTCCTCAATTAGGAGGAGTTCTAAGATTCTTCAAGATTTGAACTTTACTCTTTTAATATGCTTCTCTTCAAAACTGCATTCATAAAAAGTGTTGTTACTCCTGCAATTTTGAATTTAGCTATTATTGTAAATACCATGGAACTATATTAATTCCATCATATCCACCAAGATCACTAATAGCTTTAAGGTAATTATCAGGGTTTTTTACTTGTTCATCTGTTGGATATTTCCATCTCTTAGGATATTTTGTTGGATCATCCGGATTCAAACTAGTAGTTGCATCTAGCGGATAAACAGGATATCCTGTACGAAGGAATTGAGGATAATGATTTCCTCCATGCCCTTGATAGAAATCAACAAGCCATCTTTGTGTCAGAATTTGTTTTAAACGATCTGCTTTTGTTGCAGCATAAGCTGCAGCACCCGTAAAATAACCATCAATATAAGCAGTGGTTATAGCCATACCATGAGTATATGTAGCCGCTGCAGAAGGTAAAGTTCTATAATAGTCAAGCATTGCTTTTACTCCATTTTCGTAGTAGGTCTGCGAGCTACCGGTAAGCCAGCCTTCCTCAATCGCTTCGGCAATAATAAAACACTGCTCAGAATAAGTAAAGAAAAGTGTAGGATCCCCAGCTTTGTAATTAATATAGCGTTTATTTAATGTAGAATACTTACCAGCCGAATGATTAAGAGCTAGTGCGGTAGCATTTAATTCCGTTGGTGCACCTTCATAAGCAGTAAAATCATTTTGTAATTTACCGCCAGTAATTAAATATGCTGCTGGTTCTGCGAAAATAAATAATCTGCGATCATTTAAATTTCTTAATTCATCAACAACTAATTTTGAAACACCAACATCTTTTCTAATGTTTTCTCCGTTCCAAAATGGGTAAGTTGCGTTTGCATTATCAGTATACACTAATTTAAAATTATCTGAGTTATCAACCAATAAATTATTCGCAGATACTATAGCTGCAAAACGAGTTTTTTGTTCAGCAGTAATTTTCTTACTAATGGTTTGTAAAACTTTTAATTGCATTGCATTGCAAAGTTTACGCCATTTAGTAACATCACCATTATACATAATATCACCGGTAAAATTTTTACCAGTAGCAAATAAAGCTTCGGCAGCTTTAAGATCGTTAAGTATAGCAACAAACACATCAGCTTGCTTATCATATTTAGGTCTGGTGATTCCATCTTCAGCCATTCCCGCTTCAGAATAAGGAATATCTCCCAAATCTAATGTTGCTGAAAACCCATAAGATGCTTTCATAAACAATGCCAACCCTTTATATGAGTCTTCTGTTGTAGAACCGGCCGAAAATTCAACCATTCGTTTAAGATCTGTTAACCTTTTAAAACTACCAAAGCTACCATAAGGCCAATAAGAGTAATAATATTGGTATGGATTAGGATTAGTTAAAAGAATGGCTGTATGTTTATTGAACAAATTTCCGTAAGAAAAATCTGTTGGATTCGGATTCCAAAATCTATAAGAATCTTTCAATACTTGCGTTGCAAGCATACTGGGTGCAACAGTTGATGCTGCATCTGGATTTGTGTTTAGCTCCTCAAATTTATTGCATGAAACTGCAAATATGAGAGAAAACATCACTAAAATTATATATTTTAAATTTTTCATTGTTCTATATTTATTAAAAAGTAAGTTTAATATTACCTCCAATGTATCTTATTGATGGATCTGAGAAATCTTCCCAACCACCGTCAGGATCAGAATATTTGAAATCTTTTGCCTTCATAAATACATTTTGGCCAACAAGACTAACTGAGGCTGCTTTAACAGCCCAGCCTTGCATATATTTACTTGGGACAGTATAAGTAAGAGATATCTCACGAAGTTTTAAGAAAGTCTTGGAATATGCATCAAAAGTAGTTCCCGTACCTCCCCAGGCACTACCGGCGTGTAAATCTAACATAGCCTGCTTGTAAGTAGATGCAACATCATTAGGTGCAAAAACACGCGTATCTGTTAGAATATTACCAACCGGGTCGTAAGTTACAGTACCGGATACAATTTTCACACCGTCACCAATATAGTTTTGTGAACCTGGTGTAGCAACGTCAAGTGCTCTCTCAGCTGTTAAAGAATTTGGATGAATTCCAGCTGCCCACATATAGCTTTCAGTCTTTGTAGTCATCAAACCTCCTACTACACCGTCAAAAGATAGAAATAAGCTAAAATCTTTATATCTAAGCGTTGAATTTAAACCCCAAATCCAATCAGGATCTGAATTTCCAAATTTTGAATCATATGCACTCTTTTGGATTCTTCCATTGCTGTAAACAAATGCTCCGGTTGCAGGATCTCTTAAAAACTCTCTACCTATATAGGCATCAACACGTTCTCCAACTGCAATCCATGGTTTAACAGCTGAGTAAGTTGAATCCAATTTTGTATAAATACGTTTATAAGTTGACCAGTTAGCGCTTATATCCCATTGCCAGTTCACTGTTTTAATTGGCGAACCGGTAAGAGCTACTTCCCAACCCTTGCGAGTTATTTCTTCATCAATATTTGTATAGGTTCCGTTATATCCAGAAGCCGAAGTTAGTGGAGCTGATTTTATAAAGTCGTACATATGTTTACCATAGTAGGAAACATCAGCCATTATACGATTTTTAAACAGTATTGTTTGCAATCCTATCTCAAATGTATTTGCACTTTCAGGAAGTATATCAGATCCGTATAAATTAGAAGGCGCTGATGCTCCATTCAAAGTATTCCAGGTAGCACTATTAATTGTAAATAGGCTATTAGATGTGGCCGAATAAATACCGGGAGGTGTTTTTGACATTGTCCAAGAACTTCTAACTTTTAATAAATCAAGCCAATCTTCTGTTGATTTTGGTAAAAGTTCTGAGATTACAAAGCTGGTAGCTACGGAAGGGTAAAAATACGACTGTGTTTCTGCTGGTAATGTTGAACTCCAGTCATTCCTCGCTGTCATCTCTACATATATCGTTTTATCCCAAGATAAAGATGCGCTCGCATAAATAGAATTAACCTGTTGAGCATAAGTACTCGAACCTACACTTGCAGGATTTACTGATGCTCTTAGTGAGAAAAAGGCAGGTACAGAAATTCCTCCTACTGTATTAGCATTAATATTATCATCTTGTTTGAAGAATATTGTTCCACCGGCAAGATATTCAACATTGAATTTATCATTAACAAATGATTTTTCACCTGTAAATAATACATCAGTATTTATACTATAGCCTTGAGTCTGTCCATAATTATAAGCTCCGGTTTTGGTACCATTCCAAGTATATAGGTTTCCGGGTACAGATGTATTTCCAGATGATAAGTAGGAACCCCATGAAGTTCTTAGCTCTCCACGATCGTTGTAAAAATCTAGACCTGAACGAACACTTGCTTTCAACCAATCGGTCAATTGATAACTCAATGCTAAATCTGCATTGAAAATATCACGAGAAGTTTCATTTATTTTTTCGTATTTGTCAAAATAAGGATTGTTTATACTTGAAGCATAAGTCCAGTTTTGTGTTTCGTTAGGTATCATCCAATAGTTATCCTTATAATCCAAGATATTATAATCAACGCCTGACCAAATAAGTAAAGAATACATGGGATCGTAGGAAGTATATCCATTAGAACCCTGATTTGGCGATTTAATTTTTGAATAAGCTACATTTGAACTTAATTTGAATTTATCTAAATTAATATCGCCTCCCAAAGTGTATGAATATTTATCTAATACAGAATTTGGGTAAATACCTTTGTTTTCTGTCCAATTAAGTGAACTTCTAATAGAAGCTACATTACCTTTATAAGCAATATTAAAATTATTATTGGTTATATAACCCTGCTCCAAGAAATTAGCGAAATTGTCTTTTCCAACAGGTAAATATTCGTAATCTCTGTATTCTTTTAGGAATGGATCCCATTGATTAAGGATTTGTCCTTCCATAACAGTACCCCAAGAGCTAGAAGAGTTTTTATCATAGACATTACTGCCACCACGACCATACAGAGATTGCTTCTCGGGAATGGCTAAAAATCCAGCAGAAAACATAGTGTTTGATGTATAATCCACACTTAGACCTGCTTCTTTATTACTTCCTCTTTTAGTAGTAATTAAAATAGCACCACTTGCACCACGAAAACCATACAGCGCAGAAGCTGTTGCTCCTTTTAAGATACTCATAGATTCAATATCTTCCGATGATAAATCCTTGAGCGATTTATTTGCATAAGCAATTCCATCAATAACTAATAAAGGGTTCTCACCACGAATAGTAAGCTCCGGGATAGCTGCGAAATCAGTTGAGTTTCTAACTAAAAGTCCGGCTACTTTGCCTGTAAGAGATGTAGCAATATCAACACCTGAAACTTTTTGCAAGCTTTCGCCTGTAACTTTTTGCACAGCATAACCTAGCGCTTTTTCTGAACGGGTTATACCAAGTGCAGTAACAACAAATTCATCTAAAGTAGCCCCTGCTTGCAAAACAATTGTTAATGGACTACCAGTGATGGCAACTTCTTGTGATTGAAAACCAATAAACGATACCACTAAAGTTGTAGCATCTTGTGGCACATTAATTGTAAATTTGCCGTCAATTTCAGTTGACGCACCGATTGTGGTACCTTTAACTACGATAGAGGCTCCCGGTAATGGGGAGCTGTCCTCTGAAGAAAGTACAGTACCTGTAATCGCTTTTTGAGTTTGTGCCGAAGCAACAACTGCAATAAAGAATAAAAAAAGCGAGAAAAGTATTCTAACTTTTTTGGTAAAAAATCTTAATTTCATAAGGGTATGAGTTTAGTTAAAATTTTATTTTTTCGACTTGAGCAAAATCAAGTATGAAATATTTCATTAAATATCGTTAATAAATTAAAATAATTATTAAAATATACCTCAACAAAAAACAGACGTATCAATAATTTCTAAAAATAATTGATTTTACCAGATAAATAAGGTGTTTTAAGATTCTCATTAATACTCCTTGAAATAAAAAGAAATTAATTTTATACAAAAAAATGCTTTTGTCGTGGTAAAGTAGTATAAATAATGCGGAAAAATTATAAAATGAAAGTGCTAAATTTCTAAAATATGGGCAACTAAACTCTCATCGTGCTCTAAACCCATCTGTTTTCTTAATCTGTAGCGTTTTGTTTCAACACTTCTAACAGATATATTAAATAATGGTGCAATTTCTTTAGAAGTTAAGTTCAGACGTAAATAAGCACAAAAGCGTAAATCGTTAGGTGTTAAGTTAGGATGAAGTTGTTTTAATCTGTCCATAAAAAACTTATCGGCATTATTAAAGGCTTCTTCAAAAAATTCCCAATCTTTTGAGTTATTTAAATTTCCTTCAATTAATTTTAAGACTTCACGATTATTTGAACCTAACTCATTGTTTTTTAATTCTTTTTTGATACAATTAAGCACTTCATTTTTATTAATTATACTCATTGTTGATATTGCCAACTCTCGATTTTTATTTTCGATATCCTGATTTAATTTTTCATTTTTAATACTCATAATTAAACGTTCACTTTCTAATTGTTTACGTTCTAATTGCTTTTTATAATATCTTTTATATCTCCTGTGAATAATTAAAGTTATTGAAAGTAGTATAAGAATATAAAAAGCAACTAG
>CAZTST010000127.1:0-11077 GCA_964616585.1 uncultured Draconibacterium sp. | reverse complement strand
AAAACAGCCTGGTTTCAATTGTCGAATACTCTTAATGGCGACAATAATTTGCTCGATCAATTAAATGAATTACTTCAGCAACTAAGACCTTTGCAAACGTATCAAAACGAGCTTGAAACTATTTCTACGCGATTAAACTCAGTTTATATTGAGCTTGATGATATTGCTCGCGAAGCTGCTGCTATGGAAGATTCGGTTGAGTTGGACCCAAACCGACAAGAATTATTAAATGAACGATTGGCGCTTATCTATAAGTTAGTAAAGAAGCATCAAGTAAATCATGCCGATGAATTGCCACAAAAAGAAGAATCACTTGCAAATCAGTTATTTTCGAGCGATAAATTGCAAGAGCAACTAAACAATTTGGAAAAGCAAATTTTAATAGATGAAGAAGAACTTAATGCTTTGGCTGAACAATTACATATTGCCAGACAAGAAGCTTCAAATCCCTTATCAATAAAGTTAGTCGAGCAATTAGTACAATTGGGAATTCCAGATGCACAAATAGTTTTAGTTTTAAAACCTCAATCTGATTTCCTGGAGAATGGTCGAGATGAAGTAGATTTTCTCTTCTCCGCCAATGCCGGCTTAAAACCTGATTTAGTAAGTAAAACTGCTTCTGGTGGTGAGCTTTCGCGTTTAATGCTAAGTATCAAATATTTAATGGTAGCCAAAAAGAATTTACCGGGAATAATATTCGATGAAATAGATAGTGGCGTCTCAGGTGAAATTGCTGAACGTTTAGGTATTTTGATGCAACAAATGGGTAAAAACATGCAAGTACTTTCTATAACTCATTTACCACAAATTGCTGCCTTAGCTCAAAACCATTATTTGGTTTATAAAAAAAATGAAACTACTTTTGCCCGCACGGAAATTAAAAAAATGACGGATGATGAGCGTATTGAAGAGTTGGCAGCAATGCTAAGTGGCTCAGAAATAAGCGATTCAGCAAGAGAAAACGCTCGTGTTTTATTAGGAAAATATTAATAATCACTATCAAAATATATGATTAACTAAAATTTTCATTGTGACACTTTGTGCTGCTTTGAGCAGTTTTGCCTAATAGCAATTAAAAAAGGCACACAAAGAAAACTCTGAGTTTAAATCGATGAGGACGTTCACAAAGAAACAAACAACAAAAGCCTTTGTATCATTACCTTTCAGGTATTAATAAATTAAAGTAAATTAAGTAGAAAATTAAAAGGAAATATGACATATAACTTATTAAAAGGAAAAAAAGGAATCATATTTGGTGCCTTAAACGATAAATCAATTGCTTGGAAAGTTGCCGAAAGAGCTTACGAAGAAGGTGCAGAATTCTTACTGACCAATACACCGGTTTCGATGCGTTTTGGCGAAATTGACGAGTTAGCAGTAAAATGTAATACTGAAGTTATTCCTGCTGATGCTACTAGTACAAAAGACTTGGAAAATCTGATTCAAGCTGCAATTGATAAATACGGTAAAATAGATTTTATTTTGCACTCTATTGGCATGTCGCCCAATGTGCGTAAGAAATTGACTTATGACAAATTGAATTATGAATATTATCAGAAAACCTTAGATATTTCTGCTTTATCATTCCATAAAATGATTTCTGTTTGTAAACAGAAAGATGCTATAAACGATTGGGGCTCAGTAATTGCTTTATCTTATGTTGCAGCACAACGTACTCTCTATGGCTATAATGATATGGCTGATGCGAAATCACTATTAGAATCGATAGCACGTAGTTTCGGATACATTTATGGTCGCGATAAAAAAGTGAGAATCAATACTATATCTCAATCTCCCACACCAACAACTGCCGGTAGCGGCGTAAAAGGATTTGATGGTTTGATGGATTTTACTGAACGCATGTCGCCTCTAGGCAATGCAACCGCTTTAGAATGTGCTGACTATTGCATAAGTATGTTTAGCGATTTAACCAGAAAAGTTACTATGCAAAACCTTTTCCACGATGGTGGTTTTTCAAGTATGGGAATGAGTATGAATGCAATGACTCAGTATAATAAGAGTTTTGATATTGTTCCTGAGGATTAAAACTGAACAACAAAAAAGCCGAAAACGCTGATTCACAATTTGAATTGGCGTTTTTTTTGTGTATCCTCTACGAGGAATTTGATTAATACAAACTGCTGATTTATATATCTCTACAATACTAAAACATCTACGATGTAATTATTTGCCATTTTAATCTTGATCATTGCCCGTAGGGCATAAAGTATTGTAGAAAAATTTCATTCATTTTCTATTTGCTCGTAGAGCATCAAGTATTTTAGCAACAAAGCATTAAAAATGTTAAAAAATTGAAACGCTCATATATGTCTTGCCTAGCGTATTTTGATTGTTGAATTGCATGGAAGATTAAGCCTATTTCTCTATCCTAATACGAGCATCAACGGCAATAATTTTTTTAGATGTTCCTAAAAGAGGATTTAAGTCTAATTCTTTAATCTCAGGAGCCGCCTGAAGCAATGCCGATAAACGCACAATAATATCTGCAAATAAATCTTCATTAATGCCGGCTTTACCTCTGATGCCTTGAATGATTGGATAACTTTTAAGATTTTGAATCATCTTGCGAGCTTCGTTATAGCTTATAGGTGAAAGTCCGTAACTTACATCTTTTAGCACTTCAATAAAAATGCCGCCCAGACCACACAAAATAATATGGCCAAATTTTTCCTCATATTTGGCTCCAATAAACAACTCAGTTCCGGAAAGCATAGGCTGAATTAATACAGATTTTGTATCCGGTATTTTCATCATCCTATTGAATTCCTTTTTAACAGTTTTCGAGTCTTTTACATTTATAACTACACCGCTAACATCTGATTTATGAATAGGCCCTACTACTTTCATAACTACCGGAAAACCAAAATGTTCTGCTTGCATAATAGCCACTTCTACTGTTCCGCAGGTAGCCTCTTTGGCTCTAGGAATTCCTGCTCCATCGAGCAAAGAGCGAACGGCAGAGGGAAGTAGATAACCATTTTCGTTGCTATCTATTATGGCTTGAATATAACCAAAGTCGATATCAAGTAGATCTCGTTCTGCTTTTTCAGGTATTGGAGTATTGAAAATGCGAGCAAGAGCATTTCCCAAATTCACTTCATCGGGGAAATTAATATTTCCTTTTTCGATGAAAAAAGCAACTTCTTTTGAAGCTGTAAATGTTGATGGAAGAACCGGAAAAATTGGTTTTTTGGATTTTTTTATCTTTTTGTCGAGAAGTTCATAAACATCAAAAATAGGAGAGAGGCCGGGTGTGCCAAAAATAACAATCATGCCATCAATATTGTCAAAATCGTTATTAATTGTATCGATAATAATTCCCAACTGTTCAGCTGTACCAGTTGCTAAAAAATCAATAGGATTTGCAACTGAAGAACCTGAAAAAAGTCTGGTTTTTAATGCTTCAGCTTTTTCGCCAGTCAAGGTTGGTATTTCCAAACCACCTTTTGAAAGAGCATCAGTAAGCATTACGGCGGGACCTCCGGCATGTGTAATTACAGCTAGGTTTTTTCCTTGAAGAGTAGGATACATAAAGACTGAGGCGACTGCAATTAAATCTTCGCGTCCAAAACAACGCACTATGCCTGCTTTTTGAAAAAGAGCATTTACAGCTTCATCGGGGCTGGCTAATGCGCCTGTATGTGAAGATGCGGCCCGACTGCCCGCTTCTGAAGAACCTGCTTTTATAGCTGCAATTTTACATCCTTTTTGAATAAGCGATTTTGCATGTTTGAGAAGCTTCAATGGCTTATTAATTGTTTCAATATAAAGCAATTTTACTTTGCTCGAATTTTCTGAATCGAAAGTATTATCTAGATGTTCGAGAAGATCTTCTACACCTATTTGCGCAGAATTTCCAACAGAGAAAATGCTGGAAAAGCTCAATCCTTTTGCTATTCCTGCTTCCATAATAAATGCTGCGGTTGCTCCAGAGCCTGAAATAAAATCGCATCCTTTTGGATTAAGTTTAGGAATTGGCTCGGTAAAAATACAGTGGTGATTGGGTGTTAATATTCCGGTACAATTTGGACCAATTAAAGCTCCATTGTATTTGTTAATTTGATTGACAATTTGCTTTTCCAGCTCAGCTCCTGCTGCACTTTCTTCGCTATATCCTGCCGAAAGAATGATAAAGGCTTTGGTGTCTTTTTTTTCTGTAAGTAATTGAATTGCAGACAAAGTATGTTTAGGTGCAATTGCTATGATGGCTAAATCAACTTGAGGAATATCATCTAAATCTTTAAAACTTTTTATGCCTTGTACTTGATCTTCCTTAGGATTAGAAACAAAGAGTTTTCCTAGGAATTTCCCATCAATCAAATTCTTTAAAACTTTTCCTCCGGGTTTGTGAATATCGTTAGATCCTCCGATTACGATTATACTTCTTGGATTAAATAATTGATTAGCAATCATTATCAAATGTTTTTCATTAAAGTGTTTGACAAAATTAGTGCTTTATATTAGCATTCGTTAATTAATAAACAAAAAAAACCGCCCTTTTGAGGCGGTTCTTTGAAAATAAAATGTTCTAATATATAAAATCCGGATTTCTATAATCATTAAGGTCTAAATACCAATCGCTAAATAAATTTCCTCCACTCTCTACCCAGGAGATAAATTTTAAATGGGCTTTGTCAGTTGAGGATTTTTCAATAGGATAATCGAATTGAGTTGGGATATTAATTACCCAAGGCATATTATTAACTGTTTTGTAATATTTCCCTGTTGCTGCATTAGAATCATCATTGTATTTACCAAAATAACTTTCATCGGCTAAATCGGTTGGTGAATAATTCGCCATGTGAATTTCTCGTCCGCGCACTTTGTTTACAATAAGAAATGGATTGAAAGGGGCTAATCCAAACTGTTCTAACGAAACAGGAGTAGTTAGTGTAACTTCAATCTGAATCAATTCAGTTGGTGCAGCATAGGATTTGGTTGGGTCAGTATTTCCATATCCATGATTCCAGGCATCATCAAAAACAATAATTGTTGCATTAGTTTGTCCAGCTTCTGTTCCATTGTTATTTAGGTTGATATAACCTTCTTCTAAAGCGTTACCGGTAACTGAACTTATTTGATTGCTTAAGATATTTTCCAATTCAAATCCAAAACCGTTATGAAATCCTGCTCCAATAGCGCGAACAATAAATTTGCCTTCAAGTTTAACTACATCATTATCAGCATTTGTAATGGTATTGAAATTATAATCCAGCACTAAATCGTTAAAATCATAATCGCCTTTTGCCGGCCATAAATCTTCGAAAGCAAGTGTTGCATAGTTGCCTTGGCTAGGGTAATAATTGTTAAATGCTAAATCTGCATCATTTGGATAATCATCAAAATTATCGTCCACACCATCATCATCGCTATCGTTATCTTCTACCTCGCCCAAGTTTGGGACAGAGCTATCATCGACAGCAGTTACAGGATTAAAAGTTGCATAAAATATTGCGTCATTAAAATCTTCATCGCCATCAGGACGTTCTAAATCTTCAAAAGCTATTATAAAAATATCGCGAGTAGCATCTTTTAACATAACCATGTGTTGTTGATATATGGGGTTGCTTTCAGGATTTAAATTCTTATGAGAAAACAGATAGTTTTCCCCATCAGTAACTTTTCTTTCTTTTTCATCATAGCCATCAGCAATTAAAATCCAGCCAATAGAAGTTCCGGCAGAAAAATGCCCAATAAAAACTTTATCACCTGAGTTTAATCCGCCACCACTGTTATTAAAAGACACATTTGGGAAAATTACTGTTGCTTCATCAATATCATCAATTCTTTTAGGAGGATCATTTCTGTCAAAAGTATAAAACGCTAAAGTATTTAAGTAACCGGCACCTTCTGAAACAAAAGTAATCCAAACATCAGCAGTTTCATTTAAATAAATATTTTGGTCGTGATTATTCTCAAGATATTCTGGATGATAGTCTGGAACAGGCTGGTTTTCAGGTAAAGCATTGTTAATCTCAGCTAAAAATTCAGCAGTAATATTATCACCTGTTTTTTCTAAATATTTGGGAGTTCCATCTTTGTACCATTTTCCTAAATATTCAAGGTCAATGTCTGTATCTAAACCGGCTTTAATTGAAGGAGTATCTACTTCTTCTTCATGAGGGACAGAAATACCACCGAAAATATAATCTAATTTTCCACCAATAATTGAAACCTTAATTTCTCTAATAAATCCAATATAATTTGTAGCAACAACTAATGAGTCAATTGCAGAAGCAAAGCGGTAATCTATTTTATAAAGACCATTTGCATTACTAAATCCACTAATAATTTCTTTTCCTTCAAATACTTCAAAATCAGTAAATAAACTAACTTTTATATTTGGTATAGCAGTTCCGGAATTACTTAAAGTTTGGATTGAAACTGAAACAACTGAAGATGTTTCCCAGTCAAAATTAGCACTTGCAGTAATAGATGTTAAATCCGTTGCGGTTACATTAGGATTTGGATTTTCTAAAAGCTCAAGTTTTTTAACACAAGAACTTAGTACTAGGATTAAACTTAGTAGAATAAAGGTAAATAGTTTTAATTTCATCTATAGTATTTTTTTAATTGTTCTGGTTCTAATCAATATTAGATTTCAAATATAAGTATTTTAATACCTAAAAGTAAAGAGGCAATTCGTAAGTGTTGGTTCTAAGTTTGGAATTGCATTTTTTTTACATATTAATCCCTCTTATTTAAATCTTTTCATCATGATTTTTTATTTCTTGCCATCCTACCAATTGATCGTAAGTTGTGCCGGGAGCACGATAATAAACTCTGATAAAATAGGTGTTTGGAGTTTGAAAAAAACTGCCTTCTATCAATTCAACATCAGCATTATTATCACTACTCTTTTTAACTGCGTAGAGATAGCTGTAATACCCTTGTTTTAGAAGTACTTGGGCATGGTAAAAACGCGATGAATAATCATAATTTAGTTTTTGACTCATACTCCATAAATCAAAACCGCCAAGTAAATAAACGCCATTATCTTCAATAGGATTTTCGCTGGAAAGAAGAAAATGAACTAAAGCGTATTCTGATTCTGTGTCTGCATCGTTATAGTTTTTTGTGTCGATATAAAACTTACCAAATAATGTAGGTTCGTTTTTATATGGTTTTTTGGCTCTAAATTTAGAAAGCAAAAGCTCAACCTCATCGATGTTTTTTGACCTATCGATGGAATAGACATATTCCGAATTATAAGATAAACTACTGAAATCGAAAAAGCGAAAAGTATTTAATCCGGGAAGAATATTTTCTTTTTGAAGGTCGAAATCTAAAATCTCATCTTTAATCGAAAGTGGTTGCAATTGGTTGATTTGGTTATCGTAACGGCCGTTTTGTTGAATCTGCGTTGTAATTTCACGCGATGGAAAGCGGCTATTTAAAGCGCTGATATTTACTTTGAATTTTATTTCCTGAGCGTTATTTCTTAATTCTGGATTACTTGCTGCAATAATTTGTCCGCCAATAGTACATTGTGGGTCAACGACAAAGAATTTTTTCGTTAATATTGGATTATCAGGCTCGCTTTCCGGATAAACTTTTAAAATATAATTTCCCGAGTATCGTATTTGAATATCGTTATTTGGAATTTTAATGCTATAATGAATATATGGAATTTTAGTGTTCTTAGAAAATTGATAATCTTCAATATATGCTTCCGTATAACCATCAAGATACTCGTTTTTAGAAAGTTCTGATTGCTGCCATTGTGCATCGCAATGAATTAAAGTATAAGTAAAAGTACGGTAATCATTGTCTAATTCATCAAATACTAAAACCAATGGAATTTGTTCGCTTAGAGAAATTATTGGTTCTCCCATTCGATTATTTTCAGGATAGAGTTCTATTGTTTTTATATTCTCTTCAAATGCTTTATCAAAAAAAACTGTTTGTCCTTGAATATTAATTATGTAAGAGAAAAGAAAAATGAGCACAAATATTTGTTGCATACTGTTTTTCTTCAAAAGTAAAGATTCTTGCGAAATTTTCATTTAAAACCATAAACTTTATTGCTAATTTTTTTATGAAAAAACATTTTTTTTATGTTTACGATTTGTCCTAGTAATCATAACTGACTACCTTATATTTATTGAAAAGATGAAGAAATTGGTAAAAAGCTTAATATGCACTCTAATACATAATTAATCTATATAAGAATATCCGGAAGCAAATTATGTAAAATCTTAACAATATGGAGATTAACGTAGTTAATATCTTATATATGAAAATTTTTGCTATTATACTTTTTTATTGTTATTTAAAAAACATTTTAATAATTTAGCGCCTTTTATAAACAGAGGAAAGCGCTGGTTTTTCCTCTCGATAGAAAAAGAAATTAAATATTTTGAACATAGAAATTCAAGACTTTTAAGACCAATCAATACTAAATTCAGTCAAATTAAATTTATGTCAGAAATAATTAAAATTAAAAAAGGTTTACTGATAAAACTTCAAGGAGAAGCCGATACAACGGTTAGCGAGCTTAGTTCCAAGAAGTATGCATTAAAACCTACCGATTTTATTGGCGTATTTCCAAAATTGTATGTGAAAGAAGGCGATAAGGTTAAAGCTGGAAGTCCGGTATTTTTTGATAAATATCGCGATAATATTCAGTTTACTTCGCCGGTAAGTGGTACAATTACAGAAATAAAGCGCGGAGCCAAACGTATTTTGCTCGAAATAAGAATCGATGCAGATGGCGTAAACGATTTTGTCGATTTTGGAGCGTCCGACCCAAATAGCCTTATTAGGGAAGATGTTGTAGAAAAACTATTGCAGAGTGGATTATGGTCGTGCATTCGACAACGTCCTTATTCTGTTATTGCAGATCCAACTCAAAGTCCAAAAGCAATTTTTATTTCGGGCTTCGATAATGGCCCTTTAGCGGTTGATTACGACTTTGTACTGCACGGAAAAGGTGATGCTTTTCAAGCAGGATTAGATGCATTGGCCAAATTAACCAAAGGTATAGTTAACCTGAATCTTCATTCTCGTGAAAACAAAACTAAAGTTTTGTATAATGCTAAAAATGTGGAGATTAATCTATTTGAAGGTAAATATCCGGCTAGTTTAATTGGTCCTCAAATCGCTGCTTTAGATCCAATAAATAAAGGCGAATTAGTTTGGTTTGTAAATGTTCAGGATGTTGTAACCATTGGCAATTTATTTTTGAAAGGTAAATATTTGGCCGATAAACTTTTTGCAGTTGCAGGTTCAGAAGTATTAAAGCCTCACTATTATAAAGCCAAAGTTGGTGTATCAATTCAAGATATGGTTGCTAATAATGTAGTGGAAGATAATTTACGATATATTAGTGGAAACCCATTAACAGGAACACGAATAGAAGCTAATGGTTATATTGGTTTTTACGATAATCAGTTAAGTGTAATCCCTGAAGGTAATCATTCCCAGTTTATCGGTTGGATAATGCCAAACTTAGACAAGTTCAGCTTTTATCGCTCGCTATTCTCTTGGTTTACACCTAAAAAGGCATATCGTTTAGATACAAATCTAAATGGAGGCGAAAGAGCTTTTGTAATGACCGGCCAATTCGAAAAAGTATTTCCTTTCGATATATATCCAATGCAATTGATAAAAGCCATTATGAGTCGAAATATCGATATGATGGAAAATTTGGGAATTTATGAGGTAGCTGCAGAAGATTTTGCTTTGATAGAATTTATCAGCACTTCAAAAATCGATGTTCAATCGATTGTTGCCGAAGGTCTTGAGTTTTTAAGAAAAGAAATGAGTTAATCGAAAAAACCGAATATTAAATGAAAGCTTTACGAAATTATCTAGATAAAATTAAGCCGAACGTTGAGAAAGGAGGGAAGTTTCATTATTTGCATTCAACTTTTGAAGCATTTGAAACTTTTCTGTTTGTCCCAAGAACGGTAACTAAAAAAGGAAGCCATATCCGCGATGCAATCGACTTAAAACGTACTATGTTTATGGTTGTTGTGGCCTTGATTCCCGCTTTGCTTTTTGGAATGTGGAATGTTGGTTATCAACATAACCTTTCTATTGGTGTTGATGCCGATTTGATTAGCAATTTCTTTTATGGATTCTGGCTGGTAGTTCCTATCATCATTGTTTCCTATGTAGTTGGTTTAGGAACCGAGTTTATATTTGCCCAAATGCGCGGCCACGAAGTAAACGAAGGTTTCCTTGTATCGGGATTTTTAATTCCTTTGATAGTTCCCGTTACAACTCCTTTATGGATGGTAGCTTTGGCAACCGTTTTTGCTGTTGTGATTGGAAAAGAAGTATTTGGTGGAACAGGAATGAATATAATGAATCCTGCTCTACTTGCTCGTGCTTTCCTCTTCTTTGCTTACCCTTCTCAAATGTCGGGCGATAAAGTTTGGATAGCCGATAAAGCGGACGCTTATTCTGGAGCAACTCCATTAGGTGAATTTATGACTGCTACTGATAAAATAAATCTACCTTCAGTTGCAGATGCTTTTTTTGGATTTATTCCCGGCTCTGTTGGTGAAACATCAACTTTAGCTATTTTATTAGGTGCCGTTATTTTATTGTGGACAGGTATTGCCAGTTGGCGAGTAATGTTTAGCGTTTTTATTGGTGGTTTTGCTATGGGCTGGGTATTTAATCAGTTTGGTACAAATATTTATATGAACGATGTTCCTGCTTATTATCACCTTATCTTAGGTGGATTTGCTTTTGGAGCTGTTTTTATGGCAACCGACCCTGTTACTGCTGCTCAAACAAATAATGGTAAATACATTTATGGATTCTTAATTGGTGTAATGGCCGTTCTTATTCGAGTATTGAACCCTGCATATCCTGAAGGTATGATGTTGGCCATCTTACTTCTTAATGTATTTGCTCCGACTATCGATTATTATGTAGTTCAGTCAAATATAAAAAGCAGATTAAAACGCGCAAAACTAATTGCGGCTTAACCATTAAAACTGAAGAAAAATGAATACAAATAGTAATACATACATTTTTATTTATGCCTCTGTGATGGTTATCATTGTTGCTGCAGTTTTATCTACTGCTGCCACCTTGTTAA
>CAZTST010000126.1:0-11091 GCA_964616585.1 uncultured Draconibacterium sp. | reverse complement strand
CGAAGGCATCCCTTTGGGAGCGTGATATTTATTTCTCGCTAAGCCGCCAAGTCGCTAAGGATTAATTGTTTAATTTTCATTTTTTCATTTATTTAGAATAAACTCTTTGCGGTTTTGCGTCTCTGCGTGATTTATTTCTCGCCAAGCCGCCAAGTCGCTAAGGTGTTTTGTATTAAAATTTCTTCCTTTTACCTTTTCTTCTTTGCGTCTCTACGTCTTTTGCCGAAGGCATCCCTTTGGGAGCGTGATATTTTTTCTCGCTAAGCCGCCAAGTCGCGAAGGTGTTTTGTATTAAAATTTCTTCCTTTTACTTTTTCTTCTTTGCGTCTCTGCGCCTTTTGCCGAAGGCATCCCTTTGGGAGCGTGATATATTTTTTCTCGCCAAGCCGCCAAGCCGCTAAGGTATAACTATTTATAAATTATTTACAATACGAGTTATTCCGTTTTTAATTAATTTCTCGTTAAAGTTAATTAGTAATCCTAATTTTAAACCTGTAATCCTCAGATAAGTTAAAAGTATTTTTGGATGTACCGGCGCAATTAACTCAACCGATTTAAGCTCTATTATTACTTTGTTTTCCACTATCAAATCTGCTCTAAAACCAAGACCCATTTTGTTCCCTTTCCAAAGTACAGGAATAGCTTTCTGCCGTTCAACTCTTAATCCCAATTCAATTAGTTCATGATATAGAATTTCCTCATATACAGACTCCAATAAACCCGGCCCCAGCTCAACATGAATATTATAACAAGCATTAACTATTATTTTTGAAATTTCATTCTCTGACATCAACATATTCTCGAATAAATAATGGATGTTAAGTTAAAGGTAAATTTACAATTATTTTTGTACCCAATCCTATTTTGCTTGTAATTCTAGCTTTTCCGCCACAGAGTTTTGCTCTTTCCTGTATTCCGTTCAATCCAAAGGATTTTATGCTTTCTATAACTTCTTTTTTAATGCCATCGCCATTATCTTTAATTGTAAGGCAAATCTTTTTAGTGATAAAAATTCTAAAATCAATTACTGTGGCATTGGCATGTCTAATAATATTGGTTAGCGATTCCTGAATAATTCTAAAAATATGATGTGATGTTTCAGAATCAGGTTCATGCTCAAAAACACCAATCTCTATTTGACAAATAATATTTGTATTATGTTTAAAATCATTTAGTTGCCTGATTACGGCATCACGCAGACCTAAATCTGTAAGGATACTTGGCTGCAAATCCATAGCCGTTTTTTGAACGCTGACTGAAGCATCGCGAACTTGATCCAATAAATCCTTTAATGTTTCTTTAACTTTAACTTTATCAGTTTGAATATTTTTTTGCAACCACGATAAATTCATATTTATGGCGGTTAATTTTTGAGCCAAATCATCGTGCAGGTCGAGAGCAATTTTTTTACGCTCTTCTTCTCGTATTATATCTTTATGCCTCGAAAGCGCAACTAATTTTTTATTAGTGATTTTTAATTCTTCTTCCGCCTTTTTTCTTGCGGTAATATCACGAACTGAGCCTAATATATAGTTTTCGCCTTTAATTTTTACTAAATGTGCATGTGCCTCAATAACAATCTGTTTGCCATCTTTTCTTTTTAGAATTAACTCATTGGGCCCGGAATGTTTTTTGGCAACAAGATCCCTTATTTGCTTGATCGCCTTTGGTATTTGATGCAAAGGCATTAAATTTATTTTCAGAAAACTTTTCCCGAGTAATTCGGCTTTCTTATATCCGATAATTTTTTCAGCTGCACTGTTCCCGTCAATAAATACACCTTTTAAATCGGAAAGAAAAAGTCCGTCGGGAGAATGGTCAAAAAGCAATTTGGAATATTCCAGATTTTCTTTTAGCGCATTTTCGCTGAGAATAATCTCTGTTTTATCAATTAAAATACAAAAGGTATGTTTAAACTTATTTTCCGAGTCAAAAATTATATTGCCTCTACATTCAACCAATAGCCTTTCCCTTTGCTTTGTAATTAAATGATAGTTTATTAAAGGAAAAGTATTCGATGATTTAATTTTTTTAAACTCAAGAGTAAACAAATCTCTTGTTGATGGTTCCAGAAAAAATGTTAAATCTTTCCCGATAACCTCTTCGTAGCTATAGCCCATCAGCTTTAACCATGCGGGATTTACATCAACTAATTTTGCATCTTTATCAAGCGACTGAAAAGGTAAAGGTGCATCATAATATAAAAAACGATTTCTATCTTCTTCACTTACAGTATATTGAACTTGATTGTTTTTCATTGGTTTGCTTATGGTTTGCTACTTATCAAAATATTTAAAAAGCAAAAATAGCAATAATTGAATATTTAATTAAATTTACAATGCATGCATAGGGAATTCTGATTTTTCTTATATTTGAACTACCAAATAATAAATCTTCAACAATATGATTTTACTTAATCCTAAAAACAGAAAACGTTTTTATCCCGATAAACGCTCTGAAGAAATAATGGCAAAAACCATAGCTTTTTTCGAAAATAAAGGAAAAGCAAGTATTAAAAAAGACGATCAGGAACGCACTTGGTATCAGGAATTTATAGATTTTCTTGGCAAAGAAGAAATTTTTGCTGATTTGTTGACACCGGCAAAATATGGCACAAAAAATTCTCGTTGGGATATGTGGCGGATTCAGGAATTTAATGAGATTTTAGGCTTTTATGGTTTGCCATATTGGTATCTTTGGCAGGTTACAATTTTAGGTTTAGGCCCAATCTGGATGTCTGATAATAAGAAAGCAAAGAAAAAGGCGGCCAAATTATTACGTTCCGGTTCTATTTTTGCTTTTGGACTTTCAGAAAGAACACATGGAGCCGATGTTTATTCTACCGAAATGCGCCTCTCAAAACAAGCAGATGGAAGCTATTTGGCCAATGGTTCAAAATATTATATCGGCAATGCCAACAAAGCAGATATGGTTTCTACTTTTGGTAAGCTCGATAATGATGAATACGTGTTTTTTGTGGCAAATTATCAGCACTCAAAATACGATTTAGTAAAGAATACAGTAAATAGTCAGAACTATGTTGGCGAATATGCTTTACGCGATTATCCTGTTACTGAAGATGATATTTTAGCAAAAGGTCAGCAAGCTTGGGACAATGCTTTAAATACAGTGAATGTTGGCAAATACAATCTTGGTTGGGCATCGATAGGAATGTGTACACATGCTTTTTACGAAGCTATAAATCATGCTGCTAAAAGAAGTCTTTACGGAATGTTTGTAACCGATTTTCCACATGTACAACGTTTATTTACAGATGCTTATACGCGATTATTAGCGATGAAATTGTATGCAACACGAACAGCAGATTATATGCGTTCTGCTTCATTAAACGATCGCAGATATATGCTTTACGACCCGATTATGAAAATGAAAGTTACAACTCAAGGCGAAGAAGTAGTAAACTTGATGTGGGATGTAATTGCTGCCAAAGGTTTTGAAAAAGATACTTTTTTCGAAATGGTAACACGCGATATTCGTGCATTGCCTAAACTCGAAGGAACTGTTCATGTTAATATTGCTTTGATAATCAAATTTTTGCAGAATTTCTTATTTGTACCAAAAGAATATAATGAAGTGCCACAACGCAGTGATGCAGCCGATGATGTTTTCTTATTTAATCAAGGACCAACACGCGGTTTAGGAAAAATACAATTCCACGATTACAATAAGGCATTTGATTTATTCGATTTGCCAAATATTAAAATTTTCCGCAAGCAGGTGAACATATTTAAAGAATCACTTTTTAAAGCACCGGCAACACCAGAACAAACAAAAAATGTTGATGTTATGCTGACAATAGGAGAGATGTTTACATTAGTTCCTTATGCTCAGCTGATTTTGGAAAATGCAAAAATCATGAAAATTGATGAGGTTTTAATCGATCAGATTTTCGATTTTATTGTTCGTGATTTTAACAAATTTGCTTTGGAAATGTATAACAAACCAAGCAGTACGGAAAAACAAATGGAATATTGTATGCGCATGATTCAAAAACCTGCTGTTGATTCTGTAAGAACAAAAACAGTTTGGGAAAATTATGTTTTTGCAAATGTTGATGTTTATGAGATGAATCCTTAAAAATCATAAAGCATTGATTAGCTGATAGATTCTATGGTAAAAACAAAAGGTCAAAAGTTTAGCAGATTCATAAATGCTTTCGTTTTTGACCTTTTGTTTTAAGCTAAAAGTATTTCAGCAGGTATTTTTAGTCCTTTGTATAGTGATTTCACCATTTTAAGGGTTAATTTTCTTTTTCTATTCAGAATTTCACTTACTCTGCTTTGGCTTCCTAAATATTTAGTCATATCAGTTTTTGTCATTCCCATTTGTTCCATTCTGAATTTTATAGCGTCAATTGGATCTGGAAAAGGAATAGGATAATGTTTCATTTCATATACTTCTACTAAAGTAACAAGCAAATCAAACTCATCTCCTTCAGCTGTATCTTTTTTTGCTCCCCATAATGATTCAATTCTTTTAATTGCTTCGTTATAGTCTTTTTCTGTTTTTATTATTTTAATTTCCATAATCAAACCAAAATATCACCATCCATTTCCTTCGGAATAGGAAGTTCCATTATTTTTAAAATAGTTGGCGCAATATCAGCAAGCTTTCCGTCTTTTATACTTTTATATTTATCGTCTAAAAGAAAAATTGGAACAGGATTCATCGAATGTGCCGTGTTTGGAGATCCATCAGCATTAATCGCATTATCAGAATTTCCATGATCGGCAGTAATAATAACAGAATAACCTAAATCTCTCGCGGTTTTGGCAACTCTTTCCACTGATTTGTCAACAGTTTCAACAGCCTGGGTAATAGCAGAATAAATGCCTGTATGACCAACCATATCTGAGTTTGCAAAGTTTAAAACTACTAAATCGGGTTTGTTTGCTTTCAATTCTTCTACAATTGCATCGGTTACTTCTGGTGCACTCATCTGAGGCTGAAGATCGTAAGTGGCAACTTTTGGCGATGGAATTAAAATACGTTTTTCTCCTTTAAATTCCGATTCTCTTCCACCACTAAAAAAGAAAGTTACATGAGCATATTTTTCTGTTTCGGCAATTCTAATCTGTGTTTTATTTTGTTGAGCCATAACCTCGCCCAAAGTATTTTTTAAATCGTCTTTAGTATAAGCAAGATGAATATTTTTGAATTTATCATCGTATTTAGTCATAGTAACATAATACAAAGGCAGTGTTTTCATGCCGAAATCAGGCATATCCTGCTGACTTAATACTGTGGTTATTTCGCGTAAACGATCGGTGCGAAAATTGAAACAAAATACTACATCATCCTTTTCTATTTTGGCCAAAGGCTTTCCTTTTTCATCAACAATCACCTGAGGATCGACAAACTCATCTGTTTTTCCTTCATCATAACAATTTTTTATGGCCTCAACGGCCGAATTAGCTGTGTTTCCAATACTATTAACCATCAGGTCATAACCGCGCTTTACGCGTTCCCAGCGCTTGTCTCTGTCCATTGTATAATAACGCCCGCAGACTGTGGCAATTTTTCCAATAGAGTTTTTTAAATGATCTTCAAGTTCTTGAACGTAATTTGCTCCACTTCGAGGATCTGTATCTCTTCCATCGGTTAAAACATGCACAAAAACATCTTTCAATTCATATTGCATAGCAATATCGGTCAGTTTCATTAAATGTTTGGTCGAAGAATGAACTCCGCCATCAGAAACTAAGCCCAGAAAATGTACTTTTTTATTATTATTTTTGGCGTATTTAAAGGCGTTGACGATGATTTCGTTTTTTTCGATTGAAGCATCTTTGATAGCACGATTAATTTTTACTAAATCCTGATAAACAACGCGTCCGGCACCAATGTTTAAATGCCCGACTTCTGAATTTCCCATTTGTCCTTCGGGCAAACCTACATTTTCACCATCTGTAAGTAGATGAGAATGAGCTGCATTTTGAGGCAGATATAAACTTTTAATATATTTTGTGTCGGATTGATAAATGGCGTCTGCTCTGTCTTTTTTGCCTTCGCCCCAGCCATCCATAATGATAAATACTACTTTTTTACTCATAAAGTTTTTGTTCAAAATATTGGTTGAATATTTATTAATGGCCTAATGTTTTATGGTAAATAATTTACCACAGAGGCACTAAGGCACAAAGAAAAAGCCATTAAAAATAAGTTTGCAAATATACATAAGATTCAAATGCTTCCTTTAACATTTGAATTAGATTATACTCAAAAGTCTTATTACACTTATTTTATCTCATGTTTTCGATTTGCGAAATAAGCTAAAGCTGAAAGAATAAGTAAAAAAGCAACAGAGTAAAAAACAAAGTCAGGAATAGGCATTGGATCGCCTTGAGCATATGAATGAAGACCTGAAAGATAATAGTTTACACCAAAATAAGTCATTAAAACGGAGAAAAAAGAAAAAATGCTTCCCACATTAAATGCAAAGAGGCTTTTAAGTCCGGGAATTAATCTCATATGCAATACAAAGGCATAAATAACAACAGTAACTAAAGTCCATGTTTCTTTTGGATCCCAGCCCCAATATCTACCCCATGATTCATTTGCCCAAATGCCTCCTAAAAACGTACCAATTGTTAGCAAATATAATCCGGCAGTGAGTGCAGCTTCGTTTATTCTACTAAGCTCTTTAATTTTTGACTGAATGCGGTTGGAATTCTTATTAGTTTGAAGCAAAATCAAGAAAAGATTTAGAATTCCCAGAAAGCCACCCAAGGCTAAAAACCCATAACTGGCTGTGATTACTGCCACATGAATGGTTAACCAATACGATTTTAAAACAGGAACTAAATTGGTAATTTCAGGATTCATCCAACTTAAATGTGCCACGTATAAAATCAGGAATGTAAGAATGGCAGTTGCTCCTAATGCAATTGGTGCTTTTTTGTAAAACGAAAAGCCTGCCAGCATACTTGCCCATCCAATAAAAATCATCGATTCGTAACCATTGCTCCAAGGTGCGTGCCCTGCAATATACCAACGCATAATTAAGCCGGCAGTATGTGCTATAAAAGCTAAGAACAATATGGAAACCAAGGTGTTAATTGCCCATTTAAATCTAAACTGAGGCCAAAGAATTCGGATAAATAATAAGGCTAAAAGAAAAAAGCCAATTAAACCATTAATAAATGATATCTGCTTGAATATATCAAAACGATTATAGAGAATCTCCATTTTAAAATGAGCATTGTCTTTTATTTCTTCCGAAGCAAAATTTTGTTGGTAAGTATAAATCGCATCAATATAGAAATCAGCATCTTCCCATTGATTTGTAGCAAGACCCTTTTTAAGAGCATCAATATAATAAGCAGTTATTGTTTTAGCGAAAGCAGAGTCTTTTGACGAGAATTGTTCAAATTTATCATTCGGGTTTTTCCATGCTGCATCAGGCTGGTCCGGAATTGGGAAAATATTTAAAAAATGACCATTAGCAGCCATATACATTACATTTACCCTTTCATCAACAGTAATTATGTCTTTATCTAAAGTGCTTCGCTCAGACGGTTTTTTCCTATAAGCTTCATCAACATATTTGCTTAGTTTGTATGTGGAATTATTAAAGAAATTATTGAAAGATGCTCTTGGATTATTATTACCAATAATTGCTTTTAACTCATCATTAGATACTTTAATTAATTCCTGGCGCATCCAGAAATCAGGTTCTATCATTAATCCAATCATAACCTGTTCAGGACTTAATCCTTTATAACTGCCTAATCTACTGAATTTTCTGAAAGTTTCGCTGCTTACAGAATTCATGGGCATAAAACGTCCACTATGACCCTGAACAATTAAGTTATTAAATTTATCAAGATGCTGTGAAGGAATTTTTTCTAATTTTTGAATGCCGGTTTGTGCAGCTGCAGTTTGAAATGGGAACAGATTTAATCCTGCCGTAAGAAGAAATGCAAGAACAAAAACACCGACACTTTTCTGGCGAATTAAAAATTGAAAGCGAGTAGTTTTTTCGAAGATTGCCAAAAACATAGCCAACATCATCAGGCCATAGCCAAAATAAGTAATCATCATTCCCCACCAATCGTGGTTAACTGATAATACAGTTCCTCTTTCATCTTTATCATAAGATGATTGAAAAAAGCGATAACCTTCATAATCGAGTACATTATTCATAAAAATACGAAAATCGCGTTTTAAATTGCTTCGTTCATCAATTAGAATAACTTGGCTGGCATATGAAGACGGACTGTTTGAGGCAGGATAACGATCGAGTTGAAAATCAACTAATTGAATATTGAAAGGTAGTTCAATGTTTTTAGACCCGTAGCTAATATCAAAATGTTTTCCATCAAAATCTATATGTTTAGCAGGAGCTTCAAATCCTCTGCCTTCAATGGCATAGCTTTCTATCTGATCGCCTTTGGAATTGCTAAGTGTGAATTTAATAGCATTCAAACCTGTATTTTGGCTTTCGGTATTTTTTTCTACGCCCATTTGCGCATGCTCATAATATTCTCGAAGAGTAAGACTTTGATCTCCCATCTGATATACTAATTTTTCCTCGAAAGAATAAAGAGAATCTTTATGAAGTGCTAATTCTGTAGTTGACATCATATTTATTAATTTACCATTTTCAGGTAAACTGATAAACAAACCATTATCTGTTGCTGATATATTGAAAGTATTGTTTGATTGAGCTTCTACTTGAAAACTTACATTTTGAGAACCCAAACGTTTGGTTTCACCTTCAAAAAGCGAAAAGTGTGTAAAACGGCCATCGACAGTTCCACTTAAATTAAGCATTTTAGGACCATATTCAGCTTTGACGATCAATTCTTGTGCATTCGTAACGTATTCGAATGTTTTTAAAGTATATTTTTCTTCACCAACTTTTAAACGAATTTTTTCTTTGGCGGAAGTAATCTGAGTAAAAAGGACTTTTTCTTCTGCAGAAAAAGCGTTTTGCCCATCAATGCATTTAATTTGGAAATATGTTTGGTCAGATAATATTTTGTTTGAAGATTGTCCTTCGCGAATACTCATCACACCTTCAAAACCAATATATCGAGTTATACCTGCACCAATAATGATTAATAAAAACGAAATGTGAAAGGCGAAAACAGTATAACGTTTTGTTTTTAATGGATTGTATTTGAAAGCGTTCCATGCTATATTAATAAAAGCAAGAAGAATGATTATTTCGAACCAACGAGCATTATAAACAACAGCTTTGGCAACAATTGCGCCAAAATCATTTTCGATAAAAGTGGCATATCCGGCGGCAAAAGCAACGATTAGCAATAAAATACCGGAAAATTTAATTGATAGAATAAAGTTTAAAAGATTTCGCATAATTAAAATATTTGAGTGTAAAAGCACGGCAAATATAATAAACCATTTAATTGTTTATTAATAAACAGCTAATCTTAGCTTTTATTTAACTAATCACGGCATATAAATTTAAAGAAAAAAGAATTAATTGAAAGGTGAATAGAAAAGCCCTAAACTTCAGGAACTAATTTGTTATAAGCTTTTTCTGCAGCAAGTTTTTCTGCGCCTTTAATTGAGAAATCTATTGCTTTTCCTTTTGTCTCGTTATTGATAAATATTTCTACCTCAAATTGCTTTTTATAACCAATGCCAAACTCATTTATCAAACGAAATTCCAAATCCAGTTTTTCTTTCTGACAGTATTCCAAAAGCGCGCTTTTGTGACTGATTTCAGTATTTTGCAATTCTTCTACATCGAAATGAACATTAATGATACGATCGGTTAATATTTTTGAAGTAAAATCATAACCTTTGTCAAGAAAAAGAGCTCCAACAAATGCTTCAAAGGCATCACCGTTAATAGATTTAAATTGTTTGTTGGTATCGGTATCAGCGGTAATTAATGCTGTGATGCCCAGTTTTTGTGATAGTTTATTAAGTGCCGAACGGCTTACAATTTTTGAACGCATAGCAGTTAAAAAACCTTCATCTTTCAATGGAAATTTTTTAAAGAGATAGTTTGCAACTATAGCTCCAAGAATTGCATCACCTAAATATTCGAGGCGCTCATTGTTAAGCTTTACGCCATTATATTTTTTGATAGCTGCCGAACGATGTCTAAATGCCAGTTTATATAAAAAAATATTTCCGGGATAGAACCCAAAAATATTTTTTATGGATTGGTAAAACTCTCTATCTGAAGAGAAATAAGCTTTAACCGATAATAAGTAATTGGAAATCAATTAAATATTAAGTTTTTTAAAGATAATTGATGCATTATGACCACCAAAACCAAAAGTATTACTTAAAGCAGCATTAACAATTCTCTTTTTTGCTTTCCCAAATGTGAAATCAAGTTTATCATCGATATTAGAATCAAGATTAAAATGATTAATTGTTGGCGGAATAATATCGTTGGCAACAGCTAGTATAGTCGCCAGGCCTTCAATGGCTCCGGCAGCGCCTAAAAGGTGACCGGTCATGGATTTTGTACTATTTATTGAGATATTATATGCGTGTTCTGCAAATAAAGTTTTGATTGCCAGAGGTTCTGATATATCACCCAAAGGAGTTGATGTTCCGTGAGTATTTATATGAACAATTTCCTCTTTTTGCATTTCGGCATCTTCCAGAGCAGCTCTCATCGACAACACTGCTCCATATCCTTCAGGATGAGGAGATGTCATATGATAAGCATCAGCCGAAAGGCCTCCACCTGCAACTTCGGCATAAATTTTCGCTCCACGTGCTAATGCGTGATTCAATTCTTCAAAAATTAAACCTGCTCCACCCTCTCCCATTACAAATCCATCACGGTCTTGGTCAAATGGTCGAGATGCTGTTTTAGGATCATCGTTTCGTGTTGAAATAGCGTGCATTGCATTAAAACCACCAACACCGGCAGGATTAATAGCTGCTTCGGAACCGCCTACTACAAAAGCATCGGCCTTCCCTAAGCGAATATAATTAAAAGCATCTACCATAGCGTTAGCTGAAGAGGCGCATGCTGAAACAGTTGCAAAATTAGGGCCGCGGAAACCATTATTAATGGAAATATGTCCGGCTGTAATATCAGCAATCATTTTTGGAATAAAGAAGGGATTGAAT
>CAZTST010000125.1:0-11149 GCA_964616585.1 uncultured Draconibacterium sp. | reverse complement strand
CGAATTCATGTACTTCAAAAACAGGAATAAATTTATAGGCAGAACCTAAAATATAAGGAATGCCGGTAATAAGATAATTACCTGAAGCATCTGTTATACCTTTTACTGAAAGTTGCTTAGCTGTTGGAATATCTTCAGAAATGATAGTTCCATGAGTTTGTAAATGATTTTCGTGGAAGACAGTATTGGTTCGTGAAATATCGTATGCCGTATTATTAAAAATTTCATTTAAGCGATAATAAGCTGATAATCCTACTTCTTTTCCATTAATATATAGGATACTTGTATTAAAAACTTCTTGTTTTGTAAGATTCTTATACCAAAGGCGGACTTCTTCAATATTTCCTTTGAAAAATGAAGAAGAGCCATTGGAACCTATATAAATTGGACTTGTATTTGCATCTGTTGTTCCAGTAAATAATACGCTTGTACTCCAATATTTATCATCATCGAATAATACATAAAGTTGCAAAGAATCGAGAGTTCGAATGGCATTAACACAGTAATAAGTATCTTCTTGTTGGTCGAAATCGAGTGATACAGTTTGATCGCCAGCAGTAAAATCAATTTTTCCTGTGGAATGAGAAACCTTATATTGCGAACCTTTCTGAAAAAGGACAGAATTGTCGGTTGATTCAGGTTTTATCCATGCCTGAAAAGTAAATGCTACATCGAATTTAAACTTCTCGAATGTACTATTGCTTACAGAAAAATAATTAGAAGTTCCATTAAGGTATGCACTTGAGCCACCAAAATTATCTTCAGTTTCGGCAATAATCTTAACATTCTTAACAGCTGCTCCACCTTCAAAAGTTACATTACCTGACACCGTGGCTGTAGAAACCCTAAAACCTATATCTTTAGAATACTCATTTATTGTTGATTCAAGAATATCGTCTTCACAATCACTTTCGCCAACAATAGTATATTCATAATAAATGCCTGCTTCGGCACTTTCATCATTGTAAACAGAAGTTGGATCTATAGCTGCAATTACAATTGCTTCGGAAGTAGAACCATATTCTTTTCTGTAGATTTTAAATCGTTGAATTATATTTTTATTATTATAATTCCATTTTAGTACAACCTTATCATTATAATATCCTTTTGAGCTTACAAGTCTTTTGCCTGATGCAAAAATAGCAGTTAAATTAGGCTGAATGCGAGCCGGAGATGATGTTCCACTCATTCTAAAATCACATTCGTTAATGGTTTTAACCTTATATGTATATGATTCACAACCACCTGCATCAACATCAGTATAAGATGTTGTGCCAGCTTCCAACTCAAATGTTGAAGTACCAGTAGCAGAATTTCTAATTAGCTGAACCTGAGTTGTATTATTAGCATTAGACCATGAAATAAAAATTTTATTATTTACATTATCAACCGAAACAATAGGTGTGGTTGCTGTTGTTGGGTCAGGAACTGCTCTACCAATAGACTTAGAAGAATACGACATAACTCCGCATGGATTAGGAGCTCCAACATCATAATTATAGCTAGTATTAGGTGTCACTCCTTCGTCAACTAAATGTCGAATATCCCCTGCAACTCTTTGTATAAATGTTCCATTTCTACCTATGTCGAAGTAGGCTGGATTTTCTCCAAACCAATCCCAGGAAATACTCACTTTTCCGTCGCATAAATCTTGAGAAGCCAAAACCCCTGATGGTGAGTTCTTTCCGCTAATAGTAGAACCATTTACTCCTGCCGGAATCCAACCTTCAAAGCCGTTGGACACATAAGCAACTGTATATTTGTGAGTGCCACTGGTATAATGAGTGTATGGGCTTGAAACATTATCAATTCGAGTTGCATCATCAATAATTAATCTGTAAAAACCAGTGCGACCTCCAATATTGTCAGGAGCATCCCAGTTTACCGTAATTTTATCGCAATATTCCTCCTTAGAGGGTGATATATTGCCTGGTCCGTTCGCTTTCCATGGATGGCAGGTTAATTCGTAAAACGAATCTGAATCGTCTATATTTCCATCTGACGATTCAACTGCCCGAATTTTCACATCCGTATTATATACATTAGCATCTATTGCTTGGGGATAAAAGTAGAAATTATAGCCATAGGGATCTGAACCATCATAATTAATATTTTCGACTGCTCCTCCTGTCCAGCTAGAAGAGTAAGTATTATGTCCATCTTTAAACTCCCAATGTATGCTATATAGAGTAGTCCAATTACCCGAGGAGTTCTTAAATTGAATCCATAAATAATCACTAATTTTATTTCCGCCATCATATGTAATAGCTTTCAATTTCACCTTTCCATCACTACGAGAATCTTCTACAATCTTAAGGTTATCATCTGCACCTCCGGCAAAAAGATTGCTGGGAAAGCTTATCACCCCAATAAATAAAACTAATACCCAATTCAGACGTTTTAGCTTTATCAGATATTTATGAAAAACATTTTTATTATCTACTGAATTAGAGATAGATATCTCATTTTGATAAAGTGTATATTTTGTTTTCATATGATTAATTTTTCTTTATAACAAATAAGTAATTTTATTAGCAGTCAATATTTTATTAAATAATTGCGTATTATAAAATTGATTTTTTTCAATTTGCAGAGATTAAGATGGAGATTTTTTAAAGAAATTACAATTTCAAAAACCCAAATATATGTACGAAACTAAATATATGCATGAATAGGAATGTTAAATAATTTGTAAAATAAAATATGTCTATCTAAAGAGTGAAATATTGTAATTACTTATAGCCTATTGCTTTTAACTAATTTCCATTGCATATCAGAAAGATAAAAAGATAAGTATTCAAACTCTTGACTTTCAACATTTAGCTGTAAAAAGTCTGATGTAGGATTGAGATAAACAGCTAGTTCTAAATTGATAGCCGTTTCGTTTACGCCAGATATTACAGAAATTTCGCAAGGTTGCTGTAAGCCTCCTAAACAAAGAAAGAAAAACCCAACACTTGCGATTGTTTTTTTATGTTTCATAATTGTATTTTTTTGTTCTTTTTGTAAACAGAGACAAACCTACAATACATAGCTAAATAAATTTGGTAGGGTTTCCCCTAATAATGAGTTGACTGTGCTAATTTTGGTGAAATTGAAACACTTTTCAGAAATGAATAATGCTATTGTACTATCTTCGTAATTAATTAAAAGATGTTTGATGTTCTCCTTAAAATGTTTTATTCTATATGCTATTCTATTCATTAGCACGATAGCTATAGCTCAGTCTGACAAAGCAATAGCTTTGGAGCAAGAAATATATGCTCACAACAATCAGGCGGAGTACACAAAATCGCAGGAACTTATTCACCAATTTTTACAACGCACGGATATTTCTGATGAAGACAGGTACAATGCATATATTTACAACTCTAATATCTTTAAGCGTTTATTCGATTATCCATCGGTGTTGAAAAATTTGGATAATGCTTTAGAGTTCGGTATAAAAACTGAAAACAAACCATCTTGTATTAACAATATTCTGTGCCAAAAAGCACTGGCTCATTTTGATATTCATAATTATTCCATTTCCGATAGTTTAATGCGTATTTTAGCTATCGAGGATTATCAGTATCTCAACGATGAGTATCAATCCAAAATTTTTATGCAGGAAGGGTATTTGTTGTACCTCAAAAAAGATTATCTAAATGCAGATAAACGCTTTGATGTTGCCATTGAAAAAATGAAAACGTCAAGTCCTTGTGATTTGCCCATGATTTATGGTAAAAAAATAGAATTGTATGGAGCGATAAATAATCGAGAAAATTTACAACAAACCTATCGAAAATCATTGCTGTCAGCAGAATCGTGTGGGATTTTGAAATACACCATGTACACTACGCAAATGATGATGAAAGCGTATGAATTAATGAATGATTATAAAGAAGCATATCATTGTGCACTTCTTCTTGACTCCATTCAAGAAGTGTATAATTCAGAAAGTCATTTGCAACTCATCACCGAATTAGAGACTAAATATGAGGTGACTCATAAAGATCAGCAAATCTATGAGGCAAAGGTCAAAGCCAATTCTCAAAGTACTAAAATATATCTTCTTGTGCTGAGTGTGTTGTTGGTGTTGTTGGTTAGTATAGTATATATTTTACAATCTCGACAAAAAACATTGCTCAAATCGAAACAGATGAACTTAGCCTACACGCATCAACTTTTTGAAAACATAGAACAAGAGAGAAAACGAATCTCAAGTGATTTGCACGATAGTGTTGGTCATGATTTGCTATCCATAAAAGAGGGATTAAAAATGCAAAACCCCTTTGTTGAGGAAAAGATTAGTAAAATATTAGAAGAAATTCGTGTAATAACTAGAAATCTTCAACCGATTTTATTTGAAAAAATTGGACTAGTCTTAAGCATTGAGAACTTGTTGGAACGCATTCAATTGCACTCTTCCATTATTATAAATCATGACCATGAATATGGCAATGAATTGAATAAATCGGATGAATTGCAAGTCTATCGAATTGTTCAAGAGGCACTAAGTAATGCCCTAAAATATTCAAATGCCTTCACCTTGAAAATCAATATTTTTAGAAAAGCGAATACAATTATTGTTCAAATATTCGACAATGGAGACGGTTTCAATGTGAATAAGACATTGGCTTCTAAAAACGCCTTTGGCTTACATAGTATTATTCAACGCGCAGTTGCCATTGGTGCAAAAGCAACTATTACTTCGAAAAAAAGTAGAACACTTATCGAAATTAAAATCCCTATCAATATATGATTACTTTTATCGTTGCAGATGATCACCCTTTTACATTGATGGGAACGAAATTTTATGTAGAACAATTGGGCTACAAGGTGATTGGCACATATAGCAATGGTTTAGCGGCTCATCATTCCATTACTATTCAAAAGCCGACAATTGCCATATTGGATATTGAAATGCCCGGTTTATCTGGAATTGAAATACTTGAAAAATTACACAAAGAACAATCCAAAACAAAAGTTATTTTTGTCACTATGCATAAAGAATATTCGATTTTTAAAAAGGCGATGGAATATAAATTGGCGGGCTATTTAGTGAAAGAGAAAGCCCCGGAGGAATTAGGACGATGTATTCTACATGTTTTGGAAGGTAAGCACTATTTAAGTGATAGCATCAAGGATGATCTTATTGTGGGTTATTCTGATTCGGGCGAACTTGCCTCGCTCATTTCAATGGAGAAAAGAATTGTTGATTTGATTGCAGAACAAAAAACAAACAAGCAAATAGCTGATTACTTTTTTGTTTCTGAGAAAATGATAGAGAAACACCGTTCCAAGATTATTGAAAAACTAGGGTTGCCTAAAGAGAAAAATGTGTTGCTGAAATGGGCGATGAATCGATTATCTCAATGATGATTTCAAAATTCTTAAGTTATTGTTGGTTATTAATATACATTTTTTGCAATTATTTAGCAGCTCAAATGTAATAAAATAAAAGGACTGCTAAAAATATTTCGTTAAAACTTTGGTTATCAAACATTTTGAACCATTTATTAACCCTGTTTTTACACTAAATCATTCCTTCTGAAAAATCGTAAATAACCCTGATAAGTCATAAAAACTCGTCAGGGTTATTGGTCGATGTATTATCTTTTAAGAGTGGACTAAACTCTAAAAATAAAATATACTAGAAAAACACAAAATCTAACTTTGTTGAGGACAAGCGCCGTTCTCCAATCAAATCATATTATAAATGAGCAAACTACAAGTCCAAATTAAACTAAAATAGCTTCTTATTCAACAATCGACAACTTCAAAGTTTTACTAACAGTTTCTGATTCGAAATTAATTAGATATATTCCTCTACTATAGGAAGATAAGTCGATACGATACATGGATGATCCTTCATCTGCAACTCCTTCGAGAGTGTTTACTATTCGACCGTTTATATCTGTAATTTTAATTATATACTCTTCTTGCATCTCCATATCGAAGAGTAAGTTAACAAAGTTCTTGGCCGGATTCGGGAATAAATTGAATTGTGATTCCTGAACTAAAGTTGGAATATCAATCGTAGCCACATTTTTCATACGAACTGTTTGTTCTTGTTGACCAAAGGTAATTATTAAGTCGTCTTTATTCCATGTATTCAAATTGAATGCTACATTAGCACCTAAAGAATTCTTAATATATAAATGTTTTATTTTTTTTCCATTTTCAATAATAAGACTAATATCTCCAGCTGGGGATTTATCAGACTGTAATTCGATTGTTAAGTCATCTTTATTTAAAGAATAATCAAAATCAAGCGCCTTTCTATCTAACCAATAATCGCCAAAATCTTCAAAATTATATGTTATCACTCCATCTGGAATTCTTGCCAATAATCCTTGTAAAGCTTGTAATTTCCATTCACGGTTAGGCGAAATAAGCAATGTTGTTGGTGCATTATTTCTATTATTTCTAGTAATAACATCTGCCCAAATATCCACAACTTCATCAATATTAGACTCTTCCAATTTATTTGTGGAAGAAATATCAGTTAAAGTTAAAGGCAATTCCAGCACATTAGTTTGACTTCCACTAAACGCTTTGTTGGTTCTTTGAAAATATGGGAAATTTGTTAAAACATTATTTGCACTCTCAGTGGAATTAAAGGAGTAACCTAAATCAGACATAACATTTACTAAATGTGGATTGAAAGCCAAAGCTCCGGCTCTAAATGAACGAATATTAGCATTAATATCATCATTTAAAACATCGCGAGAGACTTCCAACTCTCCATAAACAGTACCGCCAACAGTATTCGTTCCATCGAATAATGGTTCATATGAATATCGAGTTTTGCCTGGCGAACCGGTAGGGAAAACTGAGGTTTTTCCAAAATCAGGTGCATGAGTAACAGAATGACTACCAATAGTATGATTTCGTTCGAGTAACTCTTTAATTTTATCATAATTTACTTCCTCATAATAAGCGCTCATATTAACATCTTTAAAATAATGAGTAGTAACAAAATAATGAGTAGAAATTCCCTGAATAAATTCCCAGTTTGAAAAATATGGCAGAGTAGAAATAATAGTTCTGCTATCCACATCATGAGTAATAAGTAAAGCTGAAGTTGACTCACCGGGTGAAGTATGTTTATATACTCCAACTTCCTGATTTTCGGTAAAAATAGCTCTTAGGACTAGCATAAAAACATCTGTTGTTGGCTCAAAACCATTGGAATACATACGTTGAGCATTATAATCTTTATCAAGAAGATTACGTAAAATCACATCTTTCCATTCCACTCCAAAGGCGTATGCTTTGCCATGTCCATAATCATTTCTACTTACAGCAACGCTGCGATCTTCGAATTGAGCCAGGGTTTGTGCTTTTTTGGTAATGTATCCTTGAGTATAAATTGATTTATAATAATTAGGATCGGCAAGCGGAATGGTTTTTTCCCTGTTATCATCAATCCATTTTAATTCTACTAGCTTCTTATCAGTCCATTTTAATGAATAGCGATAAATATTCAATTTAGATTCCGAGATACCAAATAAATCAAATAGCGCTGGGTTCTTAATAAATGGCGCTAATAAAACACCTCCATTATCGACATAAGATTCTAGCAATTCAATTTGTGCTGATGTTATGGTTTCTTCATTCAGTGAAGAAGTAACTAATACAAAATCCATTTTCGTTGCTAAATCCAAATCCTCAGTTATTGTGTAAGGAATACCCGCAACATCAGCCATTTGTACTGTACTTGCCAGATTTTCTTTATTGGATTCATTATTTTGAGCAGTATTATCCCAAATTGCTAAACGATGATTAAATGCTGTTACAGGAGGAATTGAAACTGGGTCTTCTATTAAAATATGCATTAGACCGTTAGCCTGACCTTCGTTTATAGTTATGTTTATGAAATCTGATGTAATGTAGCCACTTTTTTCTATGATAATTTGTAAGTCTAATGAATGACCTGCATAATTTGTTTCTAATCTAGCAATTGTGTTTTCCAGACTTTCACCTTCCATTAGCAAGTTTCCATCAAGAAATGCTTTTGCTTTAATATAATCAAGCTCTGCTCCTGTTTCGCTGTCTTTTGTTGTAATATCTAATTGAAAGAAATATGTAAGCAAGCTGTTTGTAGTAGTTTTTACTATATCATTTCCGGCCAAAATATTTGTAACTATTCTATAATCAGAATATTCTGTTTTATATGACTTTAAAATAATATCCAAATTAGAATTTGTATTTGTAAATTGTAAAGTATCCAAAGCATTTGATCCTGTATTTCCTGAACCTATTAGTGTTGAGTCTGCACTTAAAACTTCCCAATTAACATTGTTAAGATTCTGCGAGTTTTCGTCTTGAGAATTTATTATCAAAGTATATTGTTTTGGAGTTGGAGTTTCTTTTATTAAATTATAAATTAGACTATTATCCTGACCTTCGTTTATAGTTATGCTTATAGTATCTGATATAATGTAACCACTTTTTTCTAATACAATTTGTAAGTCTAATGAATGACCTGCATGATTTGTTTCTAATCTTGCTATTGTGTTTTCCAGACTTTCTCCTTCCATTAAAAGGTTTCCATCCAGAAATGCTTTTGCTTTAATATAATCAAGCTCTGCTCCTGTTTCGTTATCTTTTGCTGTAATATCTAATTGAAATAAATATGTAAGCAGGCTGTTTGTAGTAGTTTTTACTATATCTTGTCCGGCCAAAATATTTGTAACTATCCTATAATCAGAATATTCTGTTTTATATGACTTTAAAATAATATCCAAATTAGAATTTGTATTTGAAAACTGCAAAGTATCCAAAGCATTTGATCCTGTGTTTCCTGATCCTATTAGTGTTGAGTCAGCACTTAGTACTTCCCAATTAACATCGTTGAGATTCTGCGAGTTTTCGTCTTTTGAATTTATTATTAAAGTATATTGTTTTGGAGTTGGTTCAATTATTATAGAAGCTCCTATTTGAGTGATAATAATATCATTTTCTTTCCAGTTTTCAGTTTGAAAACTTAGATTTTCGCCCATATGATTATAAAGCTCAATACTTTCTAAATTTCTACCATTGCTTATAACAATACTTTGTGCTACACTAATAGAATTATCATTCGCAAAACGAATACTTAAATTATTTTCAATTATTGTATAATCAAAATTCAAAGCGCCACGTTCTATCCAATAATCACCAAATGCATTTAATTCATAAGTAATAACTGAAGCAGGTTTCTGAGCTATAATACGCTTCAAAGCCTCTAGTTTCCATCCTCTATTGGGATGAATCAGCAAGTTTGTGGGTGCATTATTATCATTATTCTTCTTTAAAATATCTACCCAGTTAGGAACAACAATATCCATCGTTTCTTCGGTAAGCTGGAGAGTTTTAGAAGCATCGGAGATAGTCATTGGCATTTCAAGCACATTTGTTTGCACACCGGTGAAAGCTCCATTTGTTCTTTGAAAGTAGGGGAAATTTGTTAAAACATCGTTTGCGCTATTTGTTGAATTAAACTCGAAGCTCAAATCTGACATCACATTAATCAAACGTAAATTAAAAGCTAAATATCCGGCACGAAAAGACCTGACATTTGCAGCAATATCATTGATTAAGAGGTCTCTTGAAACTTCCAATTCACCTGTAACTGTTCCGCCAACTGTAACATCAGCCTTATATTCCGGTCTGTAGCTTTCCAGTGTATTACCGGATTCTCCAATTGGAAAAATTGTTAGATTGCCAAAATCGGGGAAATGACCGACTGAATGACTTCCAATGCCATGTCCATAATCCAATAAGCTTTTTATTTTATGAATAGATTCAGCATCATAAAAAGCACTCATATGAGCATCACCCAGATAATGTGTTGTGATAAAATAATGCGCTTTTATATCGTTATATGCTTCCCATTCTGAAAAATAATACATAGAATCCATTCCTGTCCTGCTGTCAACATCGTGAGTTATCAATAATGCTGATGTTGAATTCCCTGGTGAAGTATGTTTATAAATAGATATCGCCTGATTGCTGGTATAAATTGCACGCAGAAAGAGTAAAAACACATCTGTTGTGGGCTCAAATCCATTTGACCAGGTTCGCTGTGCACTATAATCTTTATTTAATAAATTTCTTAATATTACATCTTTCAATTCAAAACCAAATGCATAAGTTTTTCCACTTCCAAAATTATTTACTGTGACAGCAGCCGTTTGATCCTCGAATGAAGCTAAAACAGAAGCAGTTGTAGTTGTATATCCTCTGCTATAAATAGAACGAATATAATCAGTTCTGGCAAGAGGTAATTCTATTTCAAGGTCATCGTTTATCCAGCTAAGTTCAGGGTGATTGGAATTGACATCCCAAATCAGTTTATATCGATTTGAATCATAAGACGAATTAGAAATACCGAATAGATCAAAATATGCTGAATTACTTATATATGAGGCAATTAAAACGCCTCCATTAGTAACAAAATTATTTAATTGTAAAATTTCATTAGCTTGTAATGTACCATCTTTCAAAGAGGAAGTCGCAAATATAAAAGGATAAGTCGTAGCTTCTGTAACACTGGTTGTTATCAGATAAGGCATTCCTGCCACTTCGGCCATCTGAATTGCACTTACAAGATTTTCTTTATTGATTTCGCCATTTCGTTCACATAAATCAAGAATAGCCAAGCGATGACTTTGACCAAAACTCGACAAAGTAAATAATACAAAAGTGATTTGAAGGATGAAGCGTTTCATAATTTTCAAAAATTAATTTGATGCGAATTTAACACACTTAAAATCAGGTAACAATTAGCAATTTTTAAGAGGCGACAATGGGTTTGTAAGTGTATACTAAATAGGTGATTCTGTGGAAATACTTTAAACAGTCTAAAAAAGACTTAAAACTGTCTAAATTTATTGTTTTGAATTTTCTACATTAAAATTTTGGTGTTTTGGTGTTTTAGTGCATGGGTGGCAAAAAAAAATTAGGCCACTATCCATCGGCCGATGGACCAAATCATTAAATTCCACAAAACATATCAAAATATAAACAGATAAATTGTTAGTGCAAATTAAATTTAGACTGTCTCTATTATTAAACAAATTCTGAATTTATATGATCGCAATTTGCAAAAACGCCTTACAAGATTGTAAGCATTCGCTGAACTCCGTACTTTAAATTTTTTTGCCGGTCTTTAGATTTG
>CAZTST010000124.1:10736-11178 GCA_964616585.1 uncultured Draconibacterium sp. | reverse complement strand
ACTATTTTATTTAAATTTTGTTATTGTTTTAATTGATTTTTTTTTAAAAAATCTATTTTAGAAACTATTATAAATAATTAACAAATTTAAACATAACTATTCCACCTGTTCCAAATCCAGCAAATAAAAGGTCTTCACCAGCAGGATTGTCATCAAAAGCAACATAGTTACATGATCCAATACCGTTGTATTGACCTACGAATGATAAATCTGATTTATCAAGGATAACTAATCCTGAAGCACCCCAGGCAACATATACATAAGCGCCATGTACAACAAGTCCATTAGCTAAACCATTTCCACCATATGTGTCAATATTGGTTAATTGCCTATTAATTACGCCGTCAATTGTTAAAGCGGGAACACCACCAGTATAAGCTGCATCAGCATCAATCTTAACTACACCATCTGCTCCCATTGCTAAATATATACTTTGATTTGC
>CAZTST010000124.1:2513-10726 GCA_964616585.1 uncultured Draconibacterium sp. | reverse complement strand
GAAGCTGCCTCAACAGCTCCATCAGAGGACACGTCAATTGCATTTTTACCTTCAAAAGTAACATCAGCAGGAATAGTAAAGTCCTTATAATCAAAGGGTCCACCAGATGTATTAAATATTCGCAAATTTGCGTTGTTATTAGCAAATATGCCATCACCCCATAAGAATGCTCCATAATAGCCAGCAGGTATAGAAGAGTTATTAAATTCACCCATATCAAAATGCTTAGCATTTTTACGGTCAACACGAGTATATAATCTAGTAGCGTCAGTTTTATCCATAACTACTAATCCGCCATAGCTGGTTCCACCGGCAACAACCCATAATTGATTTCCAAAAACTGAAATTGAATTACCAGAAGGGCCTAAGATCGGCATATGATAATCTGTCAAGAGTCCGGTAACACCATATTGAAAAGCATCAGATGCACCTGGATCTGTCACAGGACCGGCACCTGCAGGTAATAATAAGTTAAGAGCAGTAAGATCAGTCTTACGTACAATTGCACCTCTTGCATCATTATCACCAACTACCCATAGAGTACTACCATCAATTGTTAAATCATTATAATCTGCTGTGTTATCAAAAATAGAGTATTCGGCTTGCAAAGCATTAAAATCATCTGTTCCATCATTATCAGTATAACGTACAGCAAATATTTCACCACCGTAAACATCACCGCGAACATGCGAGGTAAAATATACGTGATCTAATGTTGAATTAAGTCCAGCACCGGTCATACTTAATGTTTCATTAAAGTTTTCAAAAGCATCACCACCAGCAACACCATCCCATGCATCCCATGCACTAAAATTCACAGTTGCAGTGTTAGAAGCATATTCTGGATGTAAAGGATCGTAAATTGGAGGTAAGGTCATACTTGGAGTAGCAGATGTAGCAGTTTTCTTATGATATACTACTGGAACTGTTGGTCTATTATCAGTATAAATCCAATGATAAATTTTATAAGTTCTATTAGCTGGAAGAAGACGAGCAATAGCCCAAAGCTCAGGAATAGGAGTTGTTGGACCAGCTTTAAAAGAGTTAAACGTAACGGGTTGATTAATCATTTCGATACGTTGTTGAAGAGCGGCTTTATCCAAACTGACTTCAATGTCACTAGGATTAACCTTGTTGATTTTGTCCTTATTACAAGCTGTAAAGCCTATGGCTAAGGAGGTAATTAATAAAAATACGACTTTTTTCATGGTAATTTAATTTTAGTTAGTAATTAGTTATTATTATTAGTTAAAAGTTAAACTCGTAACATTTAGTTTGCTTTTCTTAACTCTAAGAGTTAATCGAAAATAATTAGTAAGATTTTTTTTAGATGAATTAATTTTAGTTTTTAATTAGTTTTTAATTTGTTAATACAATTTTGTTACAAGTCAATTAATTATTATTTTATAGTACTTTTTATTATCGCAATAATAGTGCCAAATGATTATTCTTTTAATTTAAACAGGTTATCAATCTGATTTACAGTTTTTTAGATGTTTATTGAAATTTCTCTTTAAAAATCTGTGATTTTCCGTCTGATGGAAAAAGTCTCAAATTGAAAGTTGTGTTAGTCATTTTTAGCTACGTTTACGAGTTGAACAGACACAAATATACAAATATTTTCTACAAATACAAATTTTTAACAAAAAATATTTTAAAGCAGTGGATTTCCGCAAATTGGAAAAACATACATTAAATTACAGTTTTTGTTGTTTTTTCTACATTTACGTGTTGGGAGAGCACAAAAGGTGTGGGGTTTTAATACGGTTACTAATTTGGAGTGTTGGAGTGTTGGAGTGTTGGAGTGATGGAGTGATGGAGTGTTGGAGTGATGGAGTGTTGGAGTGTTGGAGTGTTGGAGTGATGGAGTGATGGAGTGATGGAGTGATGGAGTGATGGAGTGATGGAGTGATGGAGAGTTGGAGTGTTGGAGTGTTGGAGTGATGGAGTGTTGGAGTGATGGAGTGATGGAGTGTTGGAGTGATGGAGTATTGGAGTGATGGAGTGTTGGAGTGATGGAGTATTGGAGTGTTGGAGTGTTGGAGTGTTGGAGTGTTGGGGTTTAATGGTTTAGCATTTTAAAATTAAATTTAGTGATGAATACTTTATGCTACCAAATAATCGGTACAAGTTCTACGAGCAAATTTAAAGGTTTATGTTTTTTCAATTACCGCGTAGCGGTTTTAGTATTGTAGAAATCAGTAGAATATAAAATTTAAAATACATCGTAGATGTTATACTATTGGAGAAAGAAACAAGTGTAAAAAATAAAAGTCCGAAAATAATGGCAAACTACGAATCAAGGTTATATGTGTTAAGTTGACGCCTATGCCTGAAAGGATTCCAAACCCTGTCAGAGATTGACTACTGCTATAGATAATGAAAAAGTAGGGTAAAAATATTTTACGAATATAAATATTTTTAACACCCTACCCGACAATCTTAATTTTTGATAATTGATCTTATTTCCTTATCCCAATCAAATCAAAGATAAAGGCATATTCCAATGCAACTTCTTTTAAACGCTCAAAACGTCCGGAAGCACCACCGTGACCAAAATCCATATTGGTTTTTAGCAACAAAATATTATCATCGGTTTTCATTACCCTTAATTTAGCAACCCATTTAGCAGGTTCCCAATATTGAACTTGAGAATCGTGCAATCCTGTGGTAACTAGTAAATTAGGATAATTTTTTGCTTCCACCCGGTCGTATGGAGAATAACTCAACATATAATCGTAAGAATCTTTATTTTTAGGATTTCCCCATTCATCAAATTCGCCTGTGGTTAATGGAATGCTTTCGTCGAGCATAGTTGTTACCACATCAACAAAAGGAACGGCAGCAATTATGCCTTTATAAAGTTCAGGCTGAAGATTGATAATAGCTCCCATTAAAAGTCCTCCGGCACTTCCACCCATAGCAAATAAATGATCAGGAGAAGTATAATTTTCTGAAATTAAATATTCGGCACAGGCATTAAAGTCGGTGAAAGTGTTCATTTTGTTAAACATTTTTCCATCATCATACCAGTATCTTCCCATTTCTTGTCCACCACGAATATGAGCTATTGCGTAAATAAATCCACGATCGAGCAGACTTAAACGAGCAGAACTAAAATAAGCCTCCATAGAATAGCCATACGAACCGTATCCGTATAAAAGCAATGGATTATTGGCAATTGGATTAATGTCTTTTCTGTAAACCAACGAAATTGGAACTTTTGTACCATCTTTAGCAGTAGCCCAAACTCGTTTAGATTCGTAGTTTTCCGCAGAAAAATCGCCCAAAACTTCCTGTTGTTTTTTAACATCTTTCACTTTATTCTCCATATTATAATCAATTGTAGAAGAAGGTGTTGTGAGCGATGAGTAACTATATCGTAAATTGTTTGTAGCAAAATCAGGATTATAATCAATTCCTGCTGTGTAGGTTTCTTCGCCAAAATCGAGATAATGTTCTTGTTTGGTTTTATTATCGATAATTCTAATATTTGTCAAACCATTTTCTTTTTCTTCAACAGCCATAAAATCGTTAAATAGTTCAACGCCAAGAAGCATAACATCATCGCGATGAGCAATAACTTCTTTCCAATTTTCTTTGGAAGTTTTGTTTTCAGGAGTTTCCATCAAACGGAAATTTTTAGCGTCCAAATTTGTTACTATATAAAATTTATTATTAAAATGACTGATACTGAACTCCAAATCGCGTTCACGTTTTTGAAATAATCGGAAATTACCATCAGGATTATTTGCTTCTAAAATGCGATATTCGTTTGAAACTGTTGAACTTGATCCTATAACCAAAAATTTATCTGTTTTTGTACGATATACATAAGTATCAAAAGTTGGATCTTCTTCATAGAATATTTCAGTAGTTTTATTCTCATCACCCAATCGGTATTTGATAATTTTAGCTGAACGTAAAGACTCATCTTTTGTAGAGAAAAATACAGTTTTATTATCTGCTGCCCATACAGCACGTCCGGTAGTATTTCCAATATGGTCAGCAAGATATTCGCCGGTTTCAAGATTTAAAAAGCGAATAGTATATTGTCTGCGACTAACAGTATCCTCACCAAAAGATAGGATTTTATTATCATCGCTAACACTTAATCCGGAAGCAGAATAATATGCAAAACCTTCGGCTAAAGTATTAACATTCAACATAATTTGCTCTTCAGCATCAAGATTCTGAAGCTTACGGCAAAAGATTGGATATTCTTTTCCTTCTTCATATCGCGTATAATACCAATACTCATTTTTGAAATAAGGAACTGAATTGTCGTCTTGTTTAATTCGACCTAAAATTTCATCGTATAGTTTAGTTTGGAATTCTTCGGTATGCTTCAAAATAGCATCAGTATATGCATTTTCATCTGTTAAATACTGAATTACAGCGGAATCTTCTCTTTGATTAAGCCAATAATAATTATCGACTCGCGTATGTTCATGAATAGTTATTTCATGAGGAATAATCTTTGCAACCGGAGCTATAACATCAATGGTGTTATAATTGTTACACGAACTAAAAGCAAAGCTTAATCCGATTAGGCTAATAAATAATAGATTTGATTTAAGAATGGTTTTCATAAGTGTTGTTGATTTTTTTTTAAACAAAGCTAACAAAATTTTAATTTTCTTTTTGTTAAGAATTTGTCAATTTTTAGTTTCTTTGAAAAAGCAAAATAAAACTTTCAATATGAACTATCCTGAATTTTTTGATCAAATACCACGCATTCGCCTTTTCGATCCTTTAGCCGATTTTTTAGGTGCAATGGAAAATGGAATTGTTGAGTTTTCTTATTTAGATGTTGTTAAACAAGCCGGGCATAGCTGTCCGACTGTTGCAGGAGCATATTTACTTACTTTTAAGGCGCTCAAATTTCTATATCAGGATTCTTTAGCTCTTAGAGGCGGAATTAAAATTGAGATGAAAGAATCTGTTAATGAAGGTGTTACAGGTGTAATTGCTAATGTGATTTCTCAAATTACAGGAGCAACAAAAGAGAGTGGTTTCAAAGGGATAAAAGGAAAATTTGTTCGGCATTCTTTATTGGAATTTGATGTTGATATTAGCGGAATAGTTCGTTTTACACGACTTGATAACGGAAATGCGGTAGAATTAAATTATAATCCGGTTGTACCTCCAAGTGCTCTTCAGCAACAATTAATGCAAAAACTCATGGAAAACACTGCCTCAAAAATTGAAAAAGAAGAATTTAAAACTTTATGGCAAGAACGTGTTCAAAAAATTTTGATTGAGCATTTTGATGATCCAAAAGTTATTGAGATTATATGAAATACGAATGAAATTAGTTTTAGAACCTGTCTAAAATTTAATTGTATTACGTTTTCATAGTTTTTTATTTTGTTTTTTTTGGTGAGATATACTTTTAGTGAGGGCTTCGCCGTTGGTGTCTTTTTGGCCTATTTTTTTCGCCACACCCGAAGGATCCGAAGGGATTCCTTTGGAAGATGTCTTTGGCAAAAAGCACAAAAACACCAAAAAAGGCACTAAAATTATTAAGCTAGGCAATTTAAAAAAAGAAATATTAGACAGTTTTACAGTATATTTCTTACTTTTGAATCCATAATTAATTTATAAACCATTTAATCTATTATCTATGAAGAAGTTAATTTTTTTAATTTTTAGTTTATCGATATTCTTTTTTACAGGTTGCAGTCAGCCAAAAGAAGATTTAAATATCGAATTTGAGAAATACAGTTTAGAAAACGGACTTGATGTGATTCTGCATATCGATCGTTCTGATCCTATTGTGGCTTTTGCCGTACAATATCATGTTGGCTCTAATCGCGAAGAATTAGGTCATACAGGTTTTGCACATTTATTTGAGCATATGATGTTTCAACGCTCCGAAAACGTTGGTGAAGACCAGTTTTTTAGTCAGATTCAAAATGCAGGAGGAACGCTTAATGGAGGTACTAGTAACGATGCCACAACTTATTTTGAAATAGTTCCAAGTAATGCATTGGAAATGGTTCTTTGGATGGAATCAGATCGTATGGGATATATGATTAACACTGTTACTCAAAAAGCTTTTGCTATTCAGCAAAATGTAGTTCAAAACGAAAAACGCCAAATGGTTGATAACAGACCTTATGGACATTCGGGTTGGGTAACAGCAAAAAATCTTTATCCTGAAGGACATCCTTACAATTGGACCGTTATTGGAGAAATGGAAGATTTGTTAAATGCAACTGTAGATGATGTTAAATCTTTCCATAAACGTTTTTACAATCCAAATAATGCTACTATCGTTTTAGCCGGCGATTTTGATGTTAATCTGGCAAAAGCGATGATTGAAAAATATTTCGGCGAAATTCCTGCCGGCGAAAACGTTAAAAATTCAAAACCACAACATGTTGAACTTGCTGAAACAAAAAAAGTTTATCACGAAGATAATTTTGCACGTGCCGGACAACTTCGTATGATTTGGCCAACTGTAGAGCAATTTAGTGATGATTCTTACGCTCTTGATTATTTGGGTGCGCTTCTAAGTCAGGGTAAAAAGGCTCCTTTGTACAAAGTACTCGAAAAGGAAAAAATGCTGACTTCCAGCCAGTATGCTTCAAATAGAAGTCAGGAAATAACCGGTGCTTTCAATATTGTTGTAACAGCTAATTCAGGAATTAGTTTAAAAGATATTGAAACTTCTGTATTTGAAGCGTTCGAACTATTTGAACAAGAAGGCTTTACCGAAGAAGATGTAGAGAGAATTAAAGCAGGTTTAGAAACCAATTTTTATAACAGCATCAGCAGTATTCTGGGAAAATCTTTCCAGTTGGCTACTTATAATGAGTATGCCGGAGATCCTGCTTTTTACAAAACCGATATTGCAAAAACGAAAGCTGTTAGCAAAGAAGATATTCTGAGAGTTTATAATAAATATATTAAAGGAAAAAATTATTTGGCTACCAGCTTTGTTCCTAAAGGACAAGTTGATATGGCTGCCGAAGGCTCTACAATGGCCAATGTTGTTGAAGAGAATATTTTAAATGCCACTGAAGTAGCTATTGAGGACGTTGAAGAGGAAATTGCAAAAACTGAAACTATTTTCGATCGTTCTGTTCAACCAGCAGATGGTGAAGATCCTTTGTTGAATCTTCCCGAAATTTGGAGTGATGAATTAGCAAATGGCATTAAGGTTTTTGGAATAGAGCAAAGAGAACTTCCATTAGTCCAGTTTAATATTATTCTTAAAGGTGGTCATTATTTAGATGCAATGGATAAGGCCGGTATAGCAAATCTGGTTGCTACTTTAATGATGGAAGGAACACAAAATAAAACTCCACAAGAATTAGAAGAGGCTATAGAAATGTTGGGTGCTTCAATCAGAATGAGAGCTTCTAATAATGATATTTCACTAAGTGTTAATACATTAGCTCGTAATTTCGATGCTACGCTTGCTTTGGTTGAAGAGATTTTATTGGAACCACGTTGGGATGAAGAAGAATTTATCTTAGCAAAAAAATCCGTTTCAAATCAATTGCTTCGTCAAAAGGCCGATCCGAATAGTTTAGCTCGCTCAGCATTCAATAAATTAACTTATGGCGAAAATCATATTTATTCATTGGATAGAAGTGGTACGGCTGAAAGTGTAGAATCAATTACAATTGATGATTTGAAAGCATTTTATGCTGATAATTTTTCTCCCTCTGTGAGCAGTTTCCTTGTTGCAGGCGATATTACAAAAGAAGAAGTGGTTTTGGCTTTACAAAATTTAAATCAAAAATGGGAAGCTAAAGATGTTGTATTTCCTGAATATACTTTACCGGAGCCGACTAAGGAATCAAAAATTTATATTGTTGATGTTCCCGGAGCAAAACAATCGGTAATTAATATTGGTAACTTATCCATAAGTCGTACAAACGAAGATTATTATCCTGCTTACGTAATGAATTACAAATTAGGAGGTTCGTTTAGCGGCATTGTAAATTTAGTTTTACGCGAAGAAAAAGGTTATACTTATGGAGCTCGCAGTGGTTTCTATGGTAGTGATATTGAAGGTCCTTTTATGGCATCATCAAGTGTTCGTTCTTCAGCTACTTTCGAATCAGTTGAGATTTTCAAAAACTTAATGCAAGAATATCGTAATGGTATTAGCAATGAGGATTTAACTTTTACCAAGAATTCTCTAATTAAAGGTAATGCTCTCGAATTCGAAACTTTGGGCGCTTTGTTAGGTGTGC
>CAZTST010000124.1:0-2503 GCA_964616585.1 uncultured Draconibacterium sp. | reverse complement strand
AATATTAGCTCATATAATTTGCCTTTTGATTATATTAAACAAGATGAAGATATAGTTAGAAATATGACATTGGAAGAGCATAAAGCACTTGCCGAAAAATATATCGATCCATCTAAGATGGTTTATGTTGTTGCCGGTGATGCATCAACTCAAATGGACGCGCTATCGAAAATTGGTTTTGGCAAAGCTGTTTTGTATAAAGATTAAATTTGATTTGCATATTCAAAAAAAAATGGATAGCTCAATTGTGAGCCATCCATTTTTTTTATTGCAGACTAATATTAGAGTTTAATTGACAGTTGTAAATGTCCTCCAAAACCAAGTTCAACAATTTTTTGTAAAGTTGAAATCCTTACTTCTTTAATGTTATTTTCAATTTTTGAGATATAAGACTTTGTTGTTCCGCATTTTTCTGCAAGTTGTTCTTGTGTCAATCCTTTTTCAATTCTGGCATCGTGGATTAGTGCTCCAATCTTAAATGTTTCATAACCTGATTCCAATTCGTTACGCTTTGGAACACCAATTTTACCGTAATGTTCTTCTTTGAACTGCTCTAATGTTTTAATTTTTTTTTTCATAATAATATTCCTCCTTAATTCTTAAAGCTTTCTCAATTTCTTTTTTTGGTGTCTTATTTTTTTTCTTTTGAAAAGCATTTGCTAAAACCACCAACTGACCCTGATCAAAAAAGCAAAAGACTCTAAAAATAATCTTTCGATATTTGAGTTTGTCAGCCACAGGACAAAAATACATAAAGTTACTCTATAGTGCAACTTTATTAAACAATAATTTTGTAATTACTTGTTATATATTATATTATAGAATTAGGTGAATAAAAAAAAGGATGCTTCAAAAGTGAACCATCCTTTTTTTCAAGACAATTCCTAATTTCCCGGTGCAACATAAGGTTTGCGCGGCAATTGCTCATCGCGCATAGCAGCTTGATATATAAAGGCCGCAACAATAATTGCATTCTGTTTTAAATCGCTCATCAACAAACGTTCATAGGTGTCCATATTTGTATGATAACCACGGCTGTACTCAATTCTGTCTTGAATAAATTGAAATGCCGGAAGACCTAAAGCATCAAAAGAAAGGTGGTCGGTACCTCCTGTATTTCCGATATTTATTGTTGAGCAGCCCATATCAGCAAAAGGCATCATCCATTTTTCAAAAACAGGTCGAATCATTTCATTCCCTTGAAGATAAATACCACGGAATTTACCTGTGCCATTATCCATATTAAAATATGCAGTGAAATTATCAAAACCTGATTTTAGTTTCATTGTTTCTTTATCGCGAAGATATTTTTCCACATAACCTCTTGATCCATGAAGTCCTTGTTCTTCGCCACCCCAAAGAGCAATGCGAATGGTTCTTTTTGGCTGAACTCCAATAGCTTTTAAAATACGAAGTGCTTCCATCATTACTATTCCACCGGAAGCATTATCTGCCGCACCGGTTCCACCATGCCATGAATCTAAATGTCCTCCAACAAGAACAATTTGATTTTTTAATTTATTATCGGTGCCTGCAATTTCGCCCATAACATTAACCACTTTGTTGTTGGCAATAAATGTGTTTTGAATTTCTACTTCCATTTCAACCGGTACATTGTGCGCAATCAGGCGTAATATCCTTCCATATGCTTCTATAGGAAGATTTAATTCAGGAGTTGGAAATTCAGTGCCAATGCTATAATTAGCTCCGTTAGCGCGAGGAACATTAAATTCTCCGCCATTGTTTAAGATAACGCTTACACCTTCTTCACGGAAAAAATCAGCGGTTTTCTGGCGTAGCTCACGCAATTTATTATAGGCAGAACGATCGAAGTTTCTTCGACTACGAACTTCGGTGCTTTCTTGAGTAAGTTGAAGCAGTTCTTCTTCGGAATATCGAACTGCAAAAGGCTCAAAACTAGGCTCATAAGTTTCAGTTGAGGGAAGGATAACTATTTTATCCTTTAGCTTGCCTTTGTATTTTTCAAAATCACTTTCATTTTCAATATTTACCAAAATAACTTCGCTTTTTACCAAACCATTTGTGCTTCCTGTCCATGCTTTTGGCAAAATAGAGAAATTTGTATAATACGGTGCTGTTAATGCAGCATAAGTTTTCTTATTGTCCCAGCCACCACGTTCAAAAGGGCGTACAGAATCGATTATAACATTTGTAAAGCCCATTTCTTTAAATTTATCTGCCACCCATTGTGTGGCTCTTACTTTACCTTCAGAAGCAGTAAGTCTTGGACCGAGGTAATCAGTCATCCAAAAAGACAGTTCTTCAATTTGCGAATTTGTTTTTCCTTCTTGTTTGATTTTATATATCATTTCAAGATCAATTGCTTCGCTCTGAGCAAAAGAATAGATAGGAAGAAATAGGAACAGAATAATTCCTGATAGAAAAAATTTAGATTTCATTTCTTTAGGTTTAAGGTTTGAGTTTATATTTGATTATTTGGTAAATGTATAAAAAAATGGGTTTATTCAAACAATTGATGATT
>CAZTST010000123.1:0-11220 GCA_964616585.1 uncultured Draconibacterium sp. | reverse complement strand
GAAGTTAGTGTACATTTCCACACTGCAATTTTGTATTTCCATAGGACTTATCGCGTCAATGCTTGTGGTTTATATGCAACTAAACTATGCCACGCATAAAGATTTAGGTTTCACTACAGAAAATGTTATTAATGTTTCGCATGGAGCTATTGGTTCCAAACAAAAAGTGCTTATAGATGAAATTAAAAAATTACCCGGTGTGGTAAACGCATCAGCCAGTTTTGGTGTTCCTGGATTGGAAACAACAGCCAATGGATATCTACCTGAAGGTGAAGAACAATTTCAAATGTTTAATGCACTCTTTGTTGATGATAATTTCTTTGAAACTTTTGATTTGGAGCTGCTTGAAGGTAGAAATTTCAGGGAAGGGGCTAATACCGATACAAAAGAGTTTATTGTAAATGAAACGTTAGCAAAACAATTGAATTGGAAAAATGCTGTCGGTAAATCGATGAATAGAGATGGTAACCATGAAATTATTGGAGTAGTAAAAGATTTTCATGTAGGATTGATTTACGATAAAATTCCTCCTTTAATCATCTCAAAAGAATGGGCTGAAAGGTTTTACTCGCTATCCATCGCATTAAAGCCAGGCGAAACACAACAAACCCTAGAACAGATAAAAAGCGTTTGGAATACCATTCTTCCCAATGTGCCTTTCAAATACTCTTTTATGAATGCAAAATTTGAGAGTTTGTATTCCGAGATGAAGCAAACGGCAACTATTTTGTTTCTGTTTACTAGCATTTCTATCCTGATATCAATACTGGGCTTATTTGGAATTACATTTTTATTAATGAATAGTAAAGTGAAAGAAATTGGGATTCGCAAAGTCAATGGAGCCACCATTTTTGAAATTGTAAAAATGCTAAACTATAACTTCATAAAATGGGTTGCAATTGCTTTTGTAATTGCAGTTCCTATTGCTTGGTATATTATGAACAGATGGTTACAAAACTTCGCCTATAAAATTGAATTGAGTTGGTGGATTTTCGCAATCGCTGGAATAATGGCTTTTCTGATAGCATTTATAACAGTAAGTTGGCAAACGTTTCTGGCTGCAAGAAGAAATCCGATAGAAGCTTTGCGGTATGAGTAATGCTATTGTTGAGAAAAAACAACGGGAAAGGTTTGAATGGATAATCAATACAAAACAGTTTAATGATTTTATAAAATATCTGCTAGGGAAATGATTCGAAAAAGTACAAAAATTGGAATTCAACGCTTATTGACTTTTAAAGCATATTCATTCATAAATATCGTTGGTCTTGCAATCGCAATTTCCGTTTGTTTAACATTATTCTTCAGACATTTTTAGCTTTAAGGTTGAACAGAGATTAAAATGGCATTAATTGTAAACTGACAATTTGTTGAATTAACCTCTAATCCGTTGTGCATTAATTAGCAACGAAAAAATTGATGTGTTTTTATTTTCAAATTCGTGAGCATATTATGTTTCAATAGCATTAAGAATCTTTTTTCGTTTTTTAAGACTTAATCAGAATTATTATTATTATTGTTCTTTTTGTATAAGGAATTAAACAACTTCAATGTAAACAAAGTATTATTAAATGAAATGTTATATTCTAAAATCACTAATTCTAATTCTCGCTTTAAATGTCAATTGTCTTTTTGCTCAAAATGAAAAATTTTCGTTTTTTGAAGTAGAAAACTTATCTAATATAAGTAGTCAGAATCTTTTTAGTCCTCAGCTAAATTTTTATTCAGATTCTTTTAAGCCTGATGCAAAAGTTGGTCAGTTTTATTTTTCTTTGATAAATGAAAACTGGGCACAGGCTTATGGTGGTATTATGATTAAACCCTTAGATTGGTTGTCGATAGGCTTAGGTGCTGGCTTAGAAGTAAATAACAATCCATACCGATTTAATTTGAGAATGCATATAAAGAAAAATAAATTTAGTTTGATGCAAATCTATGAATATGGTGGATCTGGTTTTTGGTATAATATTTTCGCCAACTTTCAAGTCACCCAAAATAGTAAATGGGGTATTGTTTTTAAAAGATTTTATGGTTTGGGAATAAATTATGAATACGATTTTAAGAGTTTTCCTTTGGCATTAATTTTGTCTCCTCTCTATGATTTGGAAAACGAAAATTATAATTTTATGCTTTCTCTAAGATACTATTTGTAATAAAAAGCTGCAAAATGAATATATTTAAACTGAAGACTGTTGTAAGAAAATCGATACCATTATTAATTGCATTAGTAACTTTTGCATCCCTAATTATTGGATCCATTAGTTTTTCCAATTATAAAAAAGATTTATGGGAAAAAGATGTCAAAACAAGACTTTTTGAGCTTTTAATGACCAGAACAACCAAACTGGAGATTGCGCTATACTCCAGAATTCATTATACTAAGAGTGTGGCAGCCTATGTTTCTTTAAAACCTGAAATCACAGCTGCCGAGTTCCACAATTTAGCAAAGGAACTTATAAGAGACGATTCGGTGATAAGCACAATGGCTTTGTCTAAAGATTGTATTCTTGGTGCCATTTATCCGGAAAAAGGACATGAGGCGGCTATAGGATTAAACCTTTTGGACCATCCGGAGCGAAGGGATATCGTTGAGCAAACCATTGAAACTCATAATACGTTTATTGCAGGTCCTGTTGAATTAGTAGAAGGCGGAATAGCTTTTATAAGTTATACACCAATTTTTGATAAAAGCAAAGGTGAGATTGATAAATTTTGGGGAGTAACCGATATTGTGATTTATCAAGATATGCTTATTAAAGAAGCTAGTCTTAAAGAAAATGAATCCGGATTTCTATTTGCTATTCGAGGTCAAAATGGTTTAGGGAAAAACGGTAAAGTTTGGTGGGGAGATAAAAAGGTGTTTGAACAAAACCCGATAACTAATGAAATCAAACTTCCTACAGGAAGCTGGGAAATAGCTGCTATTCCTGAAAAAGGTTGGCCAACGTATCTTGAATTAGATAAAGTGCTATTAATTTTGCTTTTAGTAAGTTCATTTATCATCAGTATTTTAATTTGGCTAATTGGCAGAGCTGTTGCTAAAATTAGAAGAAACGAGCAAGAACTAAATGCTATTTTTAGGTCAATGAATAGTTTGATTATTGAATTTAATCAGGAAGGCAGATATATCAAAATTCCACCATTGAATAAATATTTACTGGTAAGACCTAGAGAAGAGTTAATTAATAAAACTATTTTTGATATACTCCCTGAAGACCTAGCTAAGAAAACTCATAATGCTATTATTGATTGTTTGAAGACTAAAAAGCTTGTAGAATTTGAATATAACTTACAGATAGAAAATAAAACTATATGGTTTGCTGCAAGGTTATCTTGGAAGTCAGAAAATTCTGTAATATTTCATGCCTTTGACATTACGGAGCAAAAGAGTGCCAGAGAAGAAATTATCATAAATAGTGAGAAGCTCAAAGCTCTCAATGCAACAAAAGATAAGTTTTTCTCCATTATCGCTCACGACTTAAAAAGCCCCTTCAGCTCGATTCTGGGTTTTAGTGATCTTATAGTTGAAAAAGTAAAAGAAGAAGATTACGAAGGTGTTGAAAAATATGCCGATATAATACAGCAATCTTCCAATAGAGCTATGGATTTGCTAATGAATTTGATGGAATGGTCGCAATCGCAATCGGGCAGAATGGAATACAATCCCGAATATTTCGAATTGGTTAACCTAATTAAGGATACAGAACTTATATTAAGTGGGGCTCTCGAACAAAAGTCGTTAAGTCTGTCTAAAATCCTTCCTTCAAATGCACCAGTCTTTGCAGATAAAAAAATGATTAGTACTGTATTGAGAAACTTAATCTCTAATGCTATAAAATTTACGAATCAGGGAGGGAAAATTAGTATTTCTTTGGAGGAAAAGATATACGAAATAATTGTTGCCGTGAGTGATACCGGAGTTGGAATTTCAAAAGCCAATAGTGAGAAACTTTTCAAAATTGAACATAGTTATTCCACACCGGGTACTAAAAACGAAGAAGGAACCGGATTGGGATTAATACTATGTAAAGAGTTTGTGGAAAAGCAGGGTGGGAAAATTTGGGTCGAAAGCGAAGAGGCTAAAGGATCAACAGTTTATTTTACTATTCCCAACAAAGCATAGGATAAAAAATATGCTACATTTACAAAACTCAAATTCTAATAAACAGAACCAATAATCCTTTCGGCTATAGAAATTGGAATCCTAAAAATTAAAATCTTTGGATAATTTTCCTCACGCAGTTTCCTCACACAAAATAATCAAGGACTTAGATGATTTTCCAAGTCCTTGATTATCAAGTAGCGAGATCGAGAATTGAACTCGATTCGTCAGCTGACGAACGGGTTATGAAAAGTACTAAGTGGTTTTTAATTAATTGATATACAATATATTTCAATTTACTATATCAGTTAAATGTAGGGAAATATAGATGCTTCCTCACGCAAGTTTCCTCACGCAAAGGATTGTCGTTATCTATTCGATTTTTTTATATCCTTAAGCATATAAAAAGACTTTTTTCTTTTATTTATATTTAATTACATATAATTTACTATATTTGTTTAATATTATATCTAAAAGCATATAATGAAACATCCTCAACAAATAGCCTTGACACACAGGCGAATGATTATCGTGGATGTTATGCCGAAGGCATCTTCCAAAGGAATCCCTTCGGAACCTTCGGGACATGTGACCTAAATATAAAATTATAAACACATGAAACAATTAGCAGAGTTTGTTAAAGAAAGAAGAAAGGAAGTCAATCTTACGCAAGAAGAGTTTGCGGAGCGATCAGGAGTTGCACTGACTGTTGTGCGGAAAATTGAGCAAGGGAAAACCAACCTAAATATGGATAAAGTAAACTTAATTCTACGCATGTTTGGACATGAATTGGCTCCGGTAAATAGTAAAAATATTACTAAATGAGAAGAGGAAAGATATACTATAAAGACTATTTAGCGGGAATCATTACGGAGACAAATGAGGGGGAATTCGTCTTTCAATATGATAAGCATTACGTGAAGGCACATCCTAACAAATTCATCACATTTACCATGCCAGTCACAGATATGCCATACGTAGAGTATCGATTATTTCCATTTTTTGAGGGACTCATCCCTGAAGGATGGTTACTAGATATCGCTTCCGAAAACTGGAAAATCAATCGCAATGATCGCATGGGATTATTATTGGCTTGTTGTCAGAGTTGTATAGGCGCTGTAAGTGTAAAACCAATACCTGAAGAAGATGGAGAATAAATGTCTTTACTGCTATAAAGCTATTGAAAGTGGTTTGGACTTTCATGAAAAATGTTCTTTGGAATTCTTTGGATCAACCAAGCCTCCTCGTATCGAATATTCTCTTAATCAAATGGATGAATTGGCTAAGTATGTGGTTGAACGCAGTGTTGCTGTTCCCGGTGTTCAGGCCAAATTATCATTGTCGTTAGTGAAAGAAACGAAAAAGGAATCAGATACGCGTCTCACGGTTGTTGGTGCTTTGGGCGGACAATATATTTTTAAGCCACCATCTGATCGTTTTCCTGAAATGCCACAAAACGAACATGTTACCATGCGAATTGCAGAAGCATACGGAATCCGTGTTGTTCCATCTTCATTGATACGTTTAGCATCCGGAGAATTATCCTACATTACTAAACGTGTTGACCGGACAGAATTAGGTGAAAAGATTCACATGATAGATATGTTTCAGATAACGGAGGCATTTGATAAGTATAAAAGTTCGATGGAGAGAATTGGAATAGCACTAGATAGTTATTCCAATAATACTTTACTTGATAAGATATTTTATTTTGAATTGACTCTATTCTCCTTTTTGACTGGTAACAATGATATGCATCTAAAGAATTTTTCAATGATTGAGAGTCCATCCGGGTGGGTATTATCTCCTTCTTATGATTTATTGAATGTTGCTATCCTAATTCCTGATGATAAAGAAGAGCTTGCTCTTCCTATTGCAGGCAAGAAAAAGAAATTGAAACGAAAGCATTTCGAGCAATTTGGTATAGGCTTAGGGCTAACAAATAAACAAATAAAAGGAACCTTTATACGAATGGCGAAGAACAAATCTAGAGCCATAGACTTAATTGATCAGTCTTTTCTTTCCGACAAAATGAAAATTGCCTACAAGGAAGTGTTAGAAGTAAAATACAAACAAATAGATTTAAGCGGCATACAGCAATGAACTGATAGCTCATTACAATAGGTTTGTTGGTGACTCAAGCTAAATTTGATGATAATTTTCCTCACGCGGTCTCCTCACACAAAAGAAAAAAGGACTTAGATGATTTTCTAAGTCCTTGTTTTTCAGGTAGCGGGATCGCGAATTGAATCAGTCGGTTGACTGACACGCTCGAGTCCGTCAGCCGATGGATAGGAATCAGACGCTCTTTTTTTTCATTTTAGGCCTCATTTAAGCCGCCCTAACTTTACCCCCCATACCAGAAGGGTATCGCTTCCAAATATTTTATTCTCTTTTACAATGTAAACAGTCGCTGTTCTGGTGATGCAATTCATATTTTGTTCAGTCGATGTTGTATCAATGAAGTTTTGCGAAAACTTAATTGTTCCTGAATAGTTTGAATTAGCAATCCAGTGTAAAGGTTCCAGAACAGTAATGGAGTCGAAACTAAAGAAAGGAAGTGCTAATTTATTTTTAAGCCCGCTAGAAATAAGCTGTGTAACATCAATCTCATGCATAGACTGCTCTTTTGTATCGAAAAGTTGTATTGTTATATTTTCAGATTGAAAAGTATTTAATATCATTTCGCCGGCTTTAGCCCTGAAAGTATAATCAAGAGTAGCATCAGTTAGCATTCTCAGATAATCGGCCAGGTCGGATAGTTTTTGCTTTGCAACAGTTTCCATAGCATACAATGAGGCTTCGGGCAGATATTCTGTTTCGAATTCCTTTCGGATATTATCTTTCGTTTCTGCAAGTATAAGTTCTTCCTGTTCTATTGCGCCCCTCTCATCTACACAAGAAGGCGCGCCTATTAAAAGAAGCGCAAATATGAAAAGTGATATTTTAAAAATTCTTATTATCATTTCTTTTCTTTGATCCAAAATCTCAATATTATTATTTTCTCTCCTTTGAATTTAGTATCCAATATTTCAATGTTTTTTAAACTGCCCGATGGTATGGTTAGCTTATTTATAAACTCTTCTTTATTATACAATTCCATTCCATTTGCAATCTGATCATTCATCACTTGGTAAATCATGGCACCATCGTCTATTATTTTTGAAAGGTAATTTCTTCTTTTTTGCCAATCATCAACATTCATCTGCGAAAAGTAATGAATGATAAGGGCATAATCGTTTGGATATAGTCCGATTTTTTGTTCCTTTTCAAGGGTTTTTAGAATTCGGGTAATTGTATCCGTCTTATAATATGGCGCACTAACTACCATTTTTATAATCTTTTTATCCGTGTTAAGTATAAAGTTCCCTGAAATATCGCTGAAATAATTTATAGGTGATTCATTATCAAGTAATAATTTTATTTCTATCTGGCTACTAGTTACAGCTTCCTTTGTATGAACGTCGTAAAAGCTAAAGCTGTAATCCTGTTTGTTTAGAAATTTAAATACAAACAAGAGGGTGACCATCACACCCAGAATCAAGAGTGGCACAATGATAAAATACCCGTTTGGATTTGTGATTGTTTTGTTGCTTTTTTCAGGATTACTGTTATTAAAAATAAAATCATCCCAGTTTGCATAACCCACGTACTTGCATAGCAAATTCAATACATCTATTCTCGGAAGAGATTTATTTTCTGATTTGATGTGGTTATAAAACCATTTTTCACTGAGGTTGGCATTTACTTTTGTTAATAGATCTTCCTGAAAATCTGTGATTTCCTGTCCTTTCCAGTCAGCTATGGATGGATTAATGCCCGGATATAACTGCTGCATATTGGCTACAAGCTTTTGCTTTAGCAACTCAAAATGATTTTTATTTCCTTTGGACAAAACTGGTTAAATTATAAAGTAAACGTTTGCAAAATAATTTTCAATCGATTTACAAGAGAGATTCATCGCTTTCATAAATGATTACTCTAATTTTATTTGAAAATCGACATAAAAACAAATATAGTTAATTATTAAACATTTATGAATATATGTGAGCACAAATTTTGAAACTTAAAATCCTTAGAAAAATGAAAACAAGAAAAAACAATTCAAAAAGTCGTATGATAAAGATCGGCATCTTTATAACACTGATCTTTGCAGTGGTCATCTCCTGCACAGGTCAAAAAACCGACAAGAAAGTATTTGAGGCCTATACGCTACGAATAAACGGACAAGCGGATTCGGCAAAAGTTTTGCTTCAACAAATAAGCAGCGAGAACCCTAAAAACGCACTGGCATGGTATGAGTTATGCAGAACCACACAGCAACTGGGCATGGCCAATCAAAGAGTAATAAAGGAATCGTTGGGCGAAGCTTTGGATTACATCAACAAAGCTATTAACATTGAACCTGAAAATGCTTGTTACCTATCATATAAAGGAAGTATTGAAACACTGCAGTTTTATTTGGTTTTACAGATGGGCAACGAAAATGCCCCAGAATATCTTAAAAAAATCGAAGAAACTTACAATGATGTTTTAAAATTGGATCCTTCCTATTACGAAAACAAATTAACTCTTATCGAGTTTTTTGGCGGATTGCCTGTAGAAATGGGTGGCAATCCTGAAAAAGCAGAAAAATATGCCCGTGAGCTCGAAGAAGCAGACCTCATTGCAGGAGCAAAAGCCAGGGAAATATTGATGCCTGAAGATGCAGATTATGAAAAATTTTGGAAAGAAATTGTAAATAATAACCCAGATAATGCAGACGCTATTCAGGCTTTAGGTCGTGTATATTTACTTACAGATAAAATTGAGGATGCAAAAATATGTTATCAAAAAGCAATCGAACTTGATCCCTCAAAAAATGACCTTTATCTTGACCTGGGCAGGTATTATTTGATGATGGCTATGCAAAATTCGGCTGTATTGGATTCGGTAGCACCATTTATCAAAGAACAGTTTAATAAATATCTTAACTTTATACCAGAACCCATTAACCCAATGAAGGCATGGACTTTTAGTTTTCTTTCGCTCATTAGTCGTCGTACCGGAAATGCGGAAGATGCTGACAGGTATATGGGAATGGCTAAAGAACTGGATCCGTTTTTTTCGCCTGCTTTTGGTAAACCCGGTAAAGCGATTTACTGTCCACCGGACGTGGTGGTGCACGATCAGGGCTATTATCTGACACCTTTTTAATTCTATTATAAATAAAATATTTGATAAAATATGCTTAATTTTAGATTAAAATCTCAATAAAAACAATAAAAAATGGAGGACAAAAATTATGATCGAACATGTTCACAAACACATTACATCTGAGCTGCAACAAAACACACGCACGGATATTATTTTTATATTGACGGCCATCATTCTCAACCTGATCACGCTCGCAGTGAATTCGGGGATGTCAGAAAAATCAAGAACAGACAATGCTTCACTCATCGTCATGTTTGTTTTTGTTTGCCTTATTGTATTGGTAAATCTGGTTGTCGTTATTGGATTATTAAAAGGGAAACAAACCCGTGAGAAACTGTTGAAAGGGTTGATTCAGATGTACAAAGACAAGGATGTTGACAAATATTACGATATGTCGTTGATGGGAAACTACAGTGTCAGGTACAACCTGTTTATCATGGTGGTTATGTTTACCGGTATCATTGCATTGATTGTTCCTTTTATTTTGAGGTAAACTGATTTAATATTTTAATAATACCCGCTTATGAAAAGGAAAAAAATAATAGAGCGTATCGCTTCCGTTCCATTCTGGGGAATCTCTTTAATGGCTGCACTTTTGGCTTTTGTGATTCTAGGTATCCTTGGTGGTTTTATTGACAAACCATTAACTTATTTCGTTTGGATTTTAATGAATGCTTATGCCTCTTTTCTGATTTGCATTCTTCATCCAAAACAGGTTTGGATTGTACCTTTGCTTTGTAATAGTTTTGTTATATTTCCTGCTTTACTTGATGATTCATTCTGGTCTATCTCTTTTGGGTTAATAATTGGATTAGGTGTGGTTTTTTCTTTTCTAATGGCACATTTTGGTGCAAATTATGGGCGAGTTTGAAAAAAGCGTAGCAGATAGAAGCGAGTATCGAAAATTCATTGTAATACTTCTTTATTTAGCTTACAGATAAAAATATAATGTGGAGACCAGCAATCACGATAATAAACGGGGCGACACTGAAAAGCCATATGAGTAGGACAAAATTTAAAATGAAAAAAAATGAAAACATCTATCAAAATACTTCATTGGACACCACGGATCATTTGCATTCTGGCAATTTTGTTTATTAGTATGTTTGCAATCGATGCTTTTGGGCCTGAAAAAACCATCTGGCAACAACTTGGCGACTTTTTATTGCATCTTGTTCCATCTTTTGTTTTTATAGCCTTACTTATAGTTGCATGGAAATGGGAATATATTGGTGGTATCATCTTTATAGTAATAGGTTTGGGACTGAGTATATTTGTCTTTATGCTCAATTACAGTAGGACTCATTCCGTTGGTACGAGCCTGGGGGAAATCCTGATAATTACTTTTCCATTCATTGTTGTAGGTATTCTTTTTATTATTAGTCATTATATGAAGAAAAAAGAATCTTCTAAATACTTATGACGAATAGCAGAAAACCAGACCATAACGTGTTATAAAAAATTGAATTCTGATGGAATTGCAAATTCTCAGACATTGTTTTTAGATTTTTTAATGGAATCATTTACCAATAAAAAAACGCGCAAGGTTTCGCGCAAGGTTTTATGTAAAACAGTGATAATTGGTGGACAATTAATATTAATCTATTTTAGATAACCCACAGAAGTAAATAAACGGTATTATATAGACTCCAGATTCCTTTCAGCTATATAAATTGAAACCCTAAAAATCAAGGTCTTTGGATAATTTTCCTCACGCAGTTTCCTCACGCAAAATAATCAAGGACTTAGATGATTTTCTAAGTCCTTGATTATAAGGTAGCGGGAACGAGAATTGAACTCGTGACCTCCGGGTTATGAATCCGACGCTCTAACCAACTGAGCTACCCCGCCATTTTTTGAGATTGCAAAATTAGAACTTTTTTCCGGTGTGCAAACGATTAATTCAAAAAATACAGGTTTTG
>CAZTST010000122.1:0-11293 GCA_964616585.1 uncultured Draconibacterium sp. | reverse complement strand
AAAGACGAAAGAGAAGAAGAAAGCTTAGCTTTAAAAAGTGACTGGTTGCTAAGTGAAGCTATCATATACTTTACTCGTGAAATTTATGTGGAAATAAACAGAGGGCAAACATCAAAAATAAAAGAAAGTAGCAGAAGGCTTTTGACCTACTTTAAAGAGTTACCATTTAGGAATGAAGAAGAATTTTCCCAAGTATTAAATGAATTAAAAGAACAATTTCCGTTAAAAAATAAAAATGATAAATCTGATTTAAATCACATTGCATATTCAATCTCTGGCGGGGCACAATTTTTTATAACCAGAGACGAAGATATATTGCAAAACAAAACCTTTTTTGAAAAATATGATTTAACTATTTATCGACCTTGTGATTTTATTACACATCTTGATGAAAACATGCAGGTTTCAAAATATAAACCGCAGAGACTTATTGGAACAAGTATAAATTCTAAGCGTATTACAAGTGAAAATATTGATTTTTTTACAGATGTCTTTTTAAAACCAACTGAAAAGAAAAATCATTTGCAAAGAATAATAAGAAATTCTCTTTCGCAACCCAGCAAATTTGAATTAACAACAATTTCTGAAAAAGATAAACTTTTAGCTTTTATCATTTTTGATAGGACTTCTGAGTTCAAACTCAAAATACCAGTTTTTAGATTTCTAAATAGTAATTTAAAAACGACTTTGTCTAAGCATCTGCTTTTTAAAGCAATTTTGACATCCCTAAAAGAAGAAAAAATGTTTATTGAAATATCAGAACAATACTTAGACAAGGAAGCTATTTACGCTATTCAAGAAGCAAGATTTATTCAAGTGGACAGCAATTGGCAGAAAATAAATATTAAAGGTATTTTTGAAGAAAAAGATATAATTAAAACAATAAATGAACAATCTGATGCAGAAAAAATATTAGATAAAATTCCGCTAAACAATAGTAATCCTAAAGACAATGATCAGTTTATAAGGAAATATAACATTGAAAGATATTTATCCCCATTAAAAATTATCGACCTAGATATTCCTACATATCTTGTACCTATAAAACCACATTGGGCAGAACAATTATTTGACGATAAATCAGAAGAGAAATTGGCTTTATTTGATCTTGAATATGTATTGTTGTTAAATAGAGAAAATGTATATTATCGTTCTGCAATTCCGAAAATACTGAAGTCTCCCTCAAGAGTTTTATGGTATATAAGTGAGAATAAATTAACAAAAGAAAAAGGTAAAATAAGAGCAGCTTCATACATAGATGAAATATTCATAGATGAACCAAAGAAATTATTTAAACAGTTTGAACAATTAGGCATCTACAAATGGAAACATATTTCCGAAACTGCTGGTAAAAAGAATGAAATTATGGCGTTTGTATTTTCAGATACAGAGTTATTTAAAAATCCTATCTCATTAAAAATCATAAACGATTTATATGAAAAATTGGAAAATAAAAAATTTATGGTTGTTACACCAACAAAAATCAAAACTGAAACGTATCTTGCACTATATAAATTAGGAATGGAATTATGATGAACGAGAGAAAAAATAACAATTTGCTACTTATATCAGTTAAGCCTCAATATGCTAAAAAAATTTTCAAAGGTGAAAAAACCATTGAATTAAGAAAATCAGCTCCAAGAAAAGCAGGAAAAGACAGTTATATTTTAATATATGTGACAGCTCCAGTAAAAGAATTATGGGGTATTTGTAAAATTGAAAATATAATTAAGGATAATCCTAAAATGTTATGGGAAAATTTTGGTGATAAGACTGGAATTTCAGAACAGGAATTTAATGAGTATTATAAAGCAAATAATAATGCTTTTGGGATTGAAATAAAAGAGGTTAGGAACTTGTTTAAACATTCTATAAATTTAGATAGCCTCAAAAATATTATCCCTGGCTTTATGCCTCCTCAGACATATAGTTATATCGATGGGAATTCAATTAATTATCGCGCAATAAAAGGGCTCTTTTCTTTTAACAAAAAAAACAAGTCCATACTTTCTCAGGTTTGTTTATGATTACATTTTTCTTAGTTTTGACAAATTCAATACCCAAAAAAAACACAAATATGCAACGACCAATCTTATTAATTCTATTCGCAAGCTTATCATTATCCCTTTTATCTCAAAATATTTCAAAAAATCTTATTATCGAAACCGTTGATAATCAGGTTGAAAAAGCCAAAGAAACCTATACCAATTTACATCAAACACCTGAACTTTCATTTATGGAGTTTAAAACAGCCGAAAAAATGGCTGTTAAACTTAAAGAATTAGGTTTTGAAGTCACAACAAATGTTGGTGGTAATGGTGTAGTTGGTGTATTTAAAAATGGAATTGGTAAAACCATTTTGCTAAGAACCGATATGGACGCTCTTCCAATCAAAGAAAATACAGGCCTTCCTTTTGCAAGTCAGGTTATTGCAAAAGACTTTGAAGATAAAGATTCACCTGCAATGCATGCCTGTGGTCACGATTTGCATATGACTACCTGGTTAGGAACCTTACGAACTTTGATAAGTTTAAAAAAAGAATGGAAAGGAACTATTGTGGCTATTGCTCAGCCTGCTGAAGAAGTAAGTGGTGGTTCAAATGCAATGATCGCCGATGGCCTTTTTAAACGTTTCCCAAAACCAGATTATGCTTTAGCTTATCATGTAAGTGCAGAGCTTCCGGCAGGTACAATTGGTTATTTTCCAGGAGCCATCTTTGCAGGTGTTAATAGTATAGATATCAAGGTTTTTGGTCAGGGTGGACATGGTGCAATGCCTCATACTACTATAGACCCAATAGTATTAGCTTCGCGAATTGTTTTAGATATTCAAACAATCGTTAGTCGCGAAATAAATCCAGTTCATCCTGCTGTTGTTACTGTTGGATCAATTCATGGTGGCACAAAGCACAATATTATTCCCAACGAAGTCGATCTTCAATTAACTGTTCGTTTTTTTGATATCGCTGTTTATCAGCATATTATTGATGCTTTAAAGAGAATTACAAGTGGAATTGCAATTTCAGCAGGATTGCCTAAAGAAAAATGGCCAATTGTAAAAGCATCTAATCAATTTACACCTCCAGTTGTAAATAATGAAAATTTAGTGTTGAAAGCAATTAATCCAATGAAACAAATTTTAGGAAATGACAATGTGTTACAAGTTGAGCCTTTGACCGTTGGAGAAGATTTTGGAAAATATGGACTTACAGATGAGAAAATCCCTATAGCTTTATTTTGGTTAGGCGGAGTAAACAAAGAAAAATATTTGGATCATATTGAAAACGGAACTGTTTTACCGGGTTTGCATAATTCTGCATTTTATCCTGATTTTGAACCAACTTATAAAACAGGCGTAGCGGCTATGACACAGACTTTGATTCAACTTTTTAACGAAAAATAAGCGAGATGAAGCAGAAAAATATATATCCAACCAATTTAGCAATCAGATTTTTAGTTCATATTTTATTTGCTTCATTTATAAGATATTATAAAGTAAAAAAACATTTACCTACGGAAGTAAAAAAGCTAAAGCCGCCTTACTTAGTTTTAGTTAATCATGTGGGTTTTTGGGATCCTTTTGTGGCTGGTCATTTCTTACCTCATTTTGTTCATTTTGTTTCTTCCGATACTGTATTCAGAAATCCTCTTTTACGATTTTTCTTAACTCGTTTAGGTACTATTCCTAAAAAGAAAAATATGCGCGATAGTCAGGTTATTCGCGATATTGTATCTGTTATTAAACAAGGAGAAAATGTAGGAATTTTTCCTGAAGCAGTTCGTAATTGGTCTGGTTCAACCTCTCGAATGGATCCTTCCATCGGAAAACTTATAAAAATGCTCAAAGTTCCTGTGGTAGTTCCTGTTTTAAAAGGAATGAATCTTTTTAATCCGCGATGGTCGTATAAACTTCGTCCATATCCGATGGAAGTAGAATATAAATTGCTTTTTACAAAAGAGCAGGTTAAAAACTTTAGCACCGATGATCTTTTTGAAGGATTAACAACCGCTATGGTACATGATGAAGTTGCTTATCAGGAAGGTCGAATGAAAAAAATCAAATCCAATATCCGAGCTGAATATATCAGTCATGCTCTCTACTTATGTCCTGAATGTCAATCTATTGAATCCTTTATTTCAAAAGGAAATAGTTTCCAATGCAAGAAGTGTAATTATCATATTCATGTGAATGATTATGGTTTTTTTGAGCTAATAGGAAATGGCGATTTGCATTTTAACAATATACGTGACTGGTTTAATTGGGAAGAAAAAACGCTTGTTGAAATTGTTCGTGACAAATACCAAAAGCAAAGCAATGAAGTTTTGTTTACAGATAAAAATATGCAGATTTACAAAAATGATGCAACAGGAAAACTAATCGATATTGGGTTGGCAGATGTTTCTTTGTATAACGATAAAATTCTTATGGATTTTTCCGAAAAAGAGACGCTAGAATTTAATTTTCACGATTTACAAACCATAAATCCTCAAACTAAAGAACGTTTGGAAATCTATTATAATAATGAAGCCTATCGTATTACCGGCACACGTCCCGGAGTCAGTGCATTAAAATGGGAAGTTGCCGTAAATACTATTTGGAATGAGATGGGATTAACCGCTAAAATGGTTTCATATATTCGGATTTAGCCAATCTGAAACTATTCCCCTCTTTTATAAATAATTGCAGTAACGGTCACATCATCTCCACCCATATTAATTGTCATTCCGTAAGGACGATTTTTAGCGATTTTTATTTGAGCATTTCCTGCTTTTCCTGTTAACTGTTGCCAAATAGTTACTGCCTGATGAACTCCTGTTGCTCCGGTTGGATGTCCCCAACCTATTAATCCACCTGTTGTATTCATTGGAATTATTCCATCTCTTTTTGTGTTTCCGTTTGCAACAAAATCACAGCCTTCGCCTGGTTTTGCAAGACCTAAAGCTTCTACAGTTAAAATTCCGGCAATAGAGAAACAGTCGTGCAATTCAACAGTTCCAATTTGATCTATTGTTAATCCTGTTTCTTTAAAAACACGCTCGATTGCTGTTTTAATTGCTTTTAATTCAGTACGATCGCTTGGTTGCTCTGTAATATTCCGAATGGTTTGCGCCCATCCAACAACTTCAACAGTATCTTTTTTTGCTATACCAATACGTTTCAATCCTTCTTCGGAAGCGATAATTATTCCTGAAGCACCATCAGAAACCTTGGAGCAATCCATATAGTTTAAATGATCGACAAAAACTTTACCATTAGGTTCTGATTTTAAAGAAAGACCGTAAGGATCAGGATGTGTATTATGGAACTCTTGTGCGGTTGGATCTAAACGTGCATTTTCTATCGCATTAGCATACCATTGTGCCATTCCTTTTCTTGCTTTATCGCGATCGTATTTTGCAAAATATGCACCGGCACGATCGCTAAACTGTCCTGGAAAAAAGTATGCATGACCTTTTTTACGCTCTTTGAACCAACCTGCATATGCCAGAATATCAGCACCATAAATTGCTTTTACGGTATTCTGAACTTCAACTCCCATACTTAAAACTACATCGGAAGTTTCGGATAAAACTGATTTAATGCCACTTATTAAAGCAAGCGCACCCGAACCGCAAGCACCTTCTACACTTGTCGCAGGTTTAAATTCCAAATCTTTATCAATCATTGGAAAAAAGCCCGGAAGGTTACCTTGTTTATTAAAATGACTGGCCATAAAATTACCTAAAACACTCTCATCCACACTTTTGGCGCCGTCTTTAACTTGTTGTAAAACTCCTTGTCCGGCTTCCATTAAATAATCTTCTAAACCCGGACGTTCTATTTTTGGATTAAATTCTTTGCGACCGGTTCCCATCGAAATAGTATTATAACCGGCAGTTATATATATTTTTTTTCTTAAATTCTTCATTGTCATCGATTTAATAATTGAACAAATACTTAATCAAAATAATTATTTACCGGTCCAAAGGCATGGAAAAATCCGGTGAGCATAACTGTATTTACATCATTTGTGTTGGCAGCAACTCCATCAGATACTAATTTCTTACCAATTTTATTGGAATTAGCTCCATATTTTATACCAATTTGTGCGCCGAGATTATTCATTGCTTTCATATTGGCAAAGAATGAAGTAAATAATGCCTCTTTATTTTTATTGCGGACTGCAGTTTTCCATGGCATAAATCCTTCTGGCATAGTACCCAAAGCAGCATCGCATTTTGCTGAAAAATCTGCAAAACTTACATAAGATTTAGTTTGAGGATCGAAAGCAGCAACAGCTTTTCCTTTTTCGTATTTTAAGAATCCGTCCTTTTGTGCTCCACTACTCATTTGACCGCCTTTTATATTCAAATCAATAAATTTGTCGAGCATTTCGCTATGTAAGTTTTCATCGGGCATAAAAGGATTCATCACTTTTAAGATAAACTGCATCACATCAATGCCGACATAATCCATCAATTGAAAAATCCCCATTGGTCGAACCAAATAATCCTGAGTGATTTTGTTAATCATATAAACCGCTTCGGGCCAAGAGTATTTGTTTGTCAGAGCTTTAGCTTCATTAATTCCGTGTAAACCATCGCGCATAAAATGGCCGTTACCTATAAATCCTGCAATATCGTTGGCAGGAACAATTATTTTTCCAAGTCCTTTTGCATAAGCATAGGCAAAATCCACAATTATTGGCTCTGTATTTTTTGTTGTAATTAACTCAACCAATTTTTGTACTGCAGGAGGATTATAGAAATGGAAGCCTAAAACCCGACCTTTTAAATTGGCTTTTTCTTCAATTAAATTGATAGGAACAGAGCTTGTATTGGTGAAATACCAAGGTGAATTTGGATTGTTTTTGTCGATTTGCGAAAGGATTTTCACCTTTAAATCAGGATTTTCGCTAACAGCTTCAAAAATCAGATGAGAACGATAAGCAACTTCCATTGCAGTTGTTGGTCGAATCACATTTAAAACATCGAAAATATATTGATCGATAATTTCGCCGTTTTCAATCAGGTCGGTTCTATCTTCATACATTTCGCGAAGCCAGACCGTTTGTTTTTCAGCAACTTTCCTAACCTGCCCTTTTATATAAGGCATTAATCCTGCGAGACCTTCGTCAGAAAGATCAATAGCGTTTAAAACAAAGGTTTTGCCTTTGTTTTCAGGTTTTAGGCTGAGGTTGCACATTTCAACCGCAGTAAGAAGAAGAATCCCGCTGCCCATTTTGCCGGCTGCGCCCAAAACACTTACGTTTTCTAATTTCTCGTCGTATGTCATTTTATATATTGTTTAATCGATTTTTTAATTGGTGTAAAATTTCCTTTGTGAACGGCTAAGCCCTCAACGAAGTTAAACTTTGTGGTTTCTTTGTGTTTCATTGTGGTATAAAAAGCTATTACACAGAGTGTCACAGAGAAGACACTGAGAGACACAAAGAAATCTTTATTTGTTTCCGGAATTTTTGTACATGTGATTATTCATCATCAATTTATAATTTATTTATAAAAATAGGCAATTACCAATTTGGTTTTCGTTTTTCTAAAAATGCTTTCATACCTTCTTCACCTTCAGAACCTTTACCAAATAAGATTCCAAATTGTGATGCTTCCAGAGTTTCTCCATCGGCGAAAGCCATATCAAAACCCTTAATAGTTGTTTGTTTAACTGCTCTAATGGCCTGTGGGCCTTTTGATGCGATATTTTTAGCTATTGTCATACAAGTTTCTATTAAGACCTCAGGTTCAACTACTTTTTGAACAAGTTTCAATCGTAATGCTTCATCAGCAGTAATCATATCTGCTGACATAAGAAGGTAAAGAGCATCGGCCAAACCAATTAATCGAGACAGACGTTGAGTTCCTGCAAAGCCTGGAATTAGACCTAGATTTACTTCGGGTTGACCAAATTTTGCCTTAGTGCTGGCAATTCTAAAATCGCATCCCAAAGCTAATTCCAATCCGCCGCCAAGAGCAAAACCATTGATAGCAGCAATTACAGGAATATTTAGTGTGCTAAAACTGCTAAAGGTTTTTTGTCCGCGAGCAGAAAATTCGCTTCCTTCTTTGGCAGTTTTATTTACCATTTCAGCAATATCAGCTCCGGCAACAAAAGCTTTTCCTTCGCCGGTAATAATAATTGCGCGTAAATCAATATCATGTTTAAATTTGGCAACAGCATGATCCATTTCTTCAAAGAAACGAGTGTTCAAAGCGTTCATTGCTTGTGGCCGATTTATTGTTACTAGTGCGATATTATCGGTTTTTTCTATTTTTAATATTTCGTAGGTCATAGCGGTGTATTTTTGTATTTTTTTGAAAAAGCCAATTTGATTTTAAATACTGATAATCAATAATATAATTTATTAATATTTACCGATTTCAAATGTATGCATAATATTTTTTTTGGACAAGCAAATTTACAGAATTTGGAATGAACCGGCTAATTTAGAATTGTTACAAGACTATATCAAACACGAAAGAATTGTTAATGATTTAATCACTTCCGTGCGAAAGAGTTTAGAAGAGAAGTTTAACTTTGTCGGGCAAAAACCACTAATCAGAATGGAAACGATAATTGATCAAATATTAATTTTAGGAATCCTTGCTGGAATTGGAGCTATTGCTTTTCGCTTTAAAATATTGGGGGAAGGATCAAAAGGAGTTATTGAAAAATTGGTTTTTTATGTTAGCCTACCACTTTTGATTGTTACTAAACTTTCTGTACTTGAGCTAACACCTGAAATTTTACGGAATGGTGGCTTGGTAATTCTATTCACTTACTTTATTCTGTTTACTCAGTTAATGTTAGGAAAATTTAGTGCCAGAATATTTGGTTTAGATAAACCCCAAGCGGTGATTCATAGTCTTCACCATATGCTTGGCAATATTGTGTTTTTAGGTTTTCCTCTTTTAGATGCTTTATTTCCTGGCGGAGAAGCCTTGCTTTATGCTGCTCTGTATCAATTAGTTTTAAATACTGTTTTATGGTCGTATGGGGTAATACAATTGAATCCCGACAACAAACAAAAAGGAATTGGACAACTAAAAAAACTGGTGAATCCAAATACGATTGCTTTGGTTTTAGGATTGATAATGATGTTGTTAAAGTTAAGATTTCCAACACTTTTACAAAAATCATTTAGCGGATTAGGAAGCACAACTTTGTATTTAGCCATGCTATATATAGGAATATTATTAGCACAAATGAAAGTGAAGGAAGTTTTCAAACTTTCAATATTTACTTTTAGCTTTAATAAACTGATTTTAAGCCCGGTAATTTTTCTTTTTTTGATTTATGCTTTGATTGAATATTTTTCAATCCCACTAAATAACACAGCTTTTACAGTTTTAATACTTGAATCTGCAATGCCTGCAATGACAATTTTAGTGCTATTGGCCAAGCGTTTTGGAGCTGACGATTCTTTGGCAATGAAAAACTTTTTTGTGAGTACAGTACTAAGTTTAATCAGTCTGCCGTTTATTCTTTATTTGTTGCAATGGATACAAACATAAAGAAATAGTGTTAGATTCATTTTTACTGAAAGATTTTGTGTTAAACTTGAGTTTTCTTTCCCAATTTTGTAGCTTTGAATTCATTTAAAATGCTATAAATTAATTTGGCTCAATTTTCTTAGTAAAATCGAGATGAAATTAAGGTTCGAAAGAAATAGGCAAACATAAATTCAAAAAAAAGAAGGCAATATGGAATCTCAAACCGAAAAAAACACTGAATGTTGTCCGGAATTTAATCCTGTTAATTGGGACGATAAATTATTAGTATGGGACAATAAAAAATTTATTAAAGATAAAGTTTGTACTATTTTTTATATGCCAATGAATTTTGGCAGTGTAATGAAAGGGCTTGACAAAATAGTTAAAGAGGCTGGAGCAACAATGCCCGACTGGCTTTGTCTTTCCGACCATACTTCAAAATGGAATATGGATGTCTATCTTGCTGTTGATAAGGAAATTACAGGAGCGGATAATACATCATTAAACGGCAAATTCTACAGCAAAGTTTACGAAGGAGCTTTTAAGGATAGCGGAAAATGGTGTAAAGATTTTGATTCCATAGCAAAAACTAAAGGATATAAAACCAAAAAGCAGTTTATGTGGTACACAACTTGCCCAAAATGCGCAAAAAAATACGGTAATAATTATGTTGTAATTCTATCGGAAATTGAATGAATATAAAGATAATGGCTTACATTTGACATTGATAACATTAAAAATTAAATCATGAAAGACCTGAAGTATAATCTCTTGTTTAAAACAAGTTTAATAGTTGTAATCGCTTTACTTTTACTAATTCCGACTTCAATGATTGAAGACTTAATTTATGAAAGAGAAAATACTCAAAGAGAAGCTTCTTTGGAAGTTAGTTCTAAGTGGAGCACAGAACAAACTCTAACCGGCCCTATTTTAACTATTCCTTATAATAGGTATGTTAAGCAGTTTTCGAAAAAAGATTCAACTGAAAAAATTGTTCAAATAAGAGAGCACATTCATTTTTTACCTGATATTTTAAATGTAGAAGGTATGCTTAAACCGGAAAAAAGATATCGTGGAATATATGAAATTGTTGTTTATAACTCTGATATTCATTTTTCAGGTTCGTTTAATTCTATTGATTTTAAGAGTTTTGATATCCCAATAAATGATATAATGTTTGATAAAGCATTTGTTTCACTTGGCATAAACGATTTAAGAGGAATTGAAAAACAGATTGAATTAAATTGGAACAATGAAAAAGTTTCTTTTAACCCGGGCACAGTTACTAACGACATTGTTTATAGCGGAATAAATGCAGAGGTTAAAATAGAAGCAAACGATAAAACTTCCTACGCATTCTCTTTTGATCTTGATTTAAAGGGCAGTCAATTGCTTCATTTTATTCCGGTTGGAAAAGTAACAGATATAAATTTGGAATCAGAGTGGAATAATCCAAGTTTTAATGGGGCATTTTTACCCGATTCCAGATTTGTTGACGAAAATGGTTTCAACGCTCATTGGAACATTTTGCACCTAAATAGAAATTATCCTCAAGCGTGGATAGGTAGTAATCAATCTGTTAGTAACTCTGCCTTTGGAGTTGATTTATTATTGCCGGTTGATAATTATCAGAAATCAACTCGTACAATTAAATATGCAATTTTATTTATTGCGCTTACTTTTATGGTATTCTTTTTTGTTGAAATATTGAACAAGAAATTTATTCACCCAATACAATACATATTGGTTGGCTTTGCATTGATTATTTTCTTTTCATTATTATTAGCCATTTCTGAGCATATTA
>CAZTST010000121.1:4994-11350 GCA_964616585.1 uncultured Draconibacterium sp. | reverse complement strand
AACTTTCTACAGGAAAATACATTGCTCCTCAAGTAGTTGAGAACCGATTTAAAGAATCTGCTTTTATTGAGCAAATTATGGTAGTTGGCGAAAACGAGAAATTTGCAGCGGCTATTATTTGCCCCTCTTTTGAATTCTTGCACGGATGGTGCTTTACACATAATATTACATATCATGATAATAGAGATCTGATTCAAATTCCTGAAGTTATCGCTCGCTTTCAGCAAGAAGTAGATCGCATCAATCTCGGTTTGGGTAGTTATCGTCAAATAAAGAAGTTTGAACTTACTTGTCAGGAATGGCTAACCGAAACCGGTGAATTATCGCCTACCTTGAAAGTGAAGCGGAAATTCTTAAAAGAAAAATATAAAATTAAACTCGACCGCTTATACGGTTATACCAATGAGTCTGGCTTTGTTGGTGTTCCGGTAAATGCTGTAGAAGATAAATAGTAATTTAATTTCTTATTTTCCTCACCCATGAGATTCTTGGACATACCGATGAGTTTTGTGGGTTTTTCATATTCTGTAAAAAAAGAAAGCTATCTCTTATATAAGGGTGTGTTCTCTTTCTGACTAGGAAATAAGCTTTAATAAATCAACTGCTAAAAAGAAGAGCTAATCAATCCGTAGCTTTTTTCTATCAAAACTATTAGCACAAAAGACATAAAAAGCAGATCGAGATATTTCCGTTTTAAACTTGTGCTCCATTTTACTCCAAACTGACTGCCAATTATAACCCCAATGGTTATAGGTATTATGCATGAAGGAATAATATATCCAATTGTTTTTATCGATTCGATAGTTTGAGGTGGTTGAACTATTAAATTGTTGATTGTCATAGTAAACGAGCTGACAAAAATCATTGCCAGAGATATTGTTTTGGCTTTTAATAAAGAAATTCTAAAGCGAAGTGTGAGTAGTGGAATAATAATAATTCCTCCTCCTAAACCGCTGAGTGCAGAAACAAAGCCTGCAATTCCTCCGCTCAAGATCCCTTGTGTTGTGTTTATCTTTCCATTCTCTTTCTTTTCGATTTTTAGCTCCAGATACATTTTTAAAAGGATATAAAGCATCAGTGAAACAATGAAGATATTGAATACTGTTTTCGAGAACCATGGCTGCAATACGATTAAATTCAGACTCAAATAAGCCACTATCGAAGAAGCTATTCCAATAGCAAGAATCTCTTTCATTGGAAATTCTCCTTTTCGTTTATAGCTGATAATGGAAGCCCCTGAGGCAATCATAATTCCAAATAAACTGTTGGCAATTACAAATTGTGCGTTTAATTCAGGAGGAAAACCTCGCGCTTCAATTAAATAAGGAAAAATAAGAATGTAAAATATCCCGCCACCTAAACCCAATGTGCCGGCAATTAATCCTCCAATTATTCCGAGAAAAACTAAAAACGCAATATCCATGAGGCAAAAGTAGTTTAATTAGGATTATGGTTTGAATTTAGAACTTGAAGCTATAACTCACAGAGGGAATAAATGGAAACAAACTACGCTGTTTCACAACCCTTACATTGGTTCCACCACTATAATTGCCCTTTGTATCAAAAAAATAATAGTATGGATTTTCTCTATTATAAAGATTGTATACACTCAAGCTCCAGGTACGCTCTCCTCTTTTTTTCTGTTTATGAAAATTTACACCAACATCTAGTCGGTGATAACTTCTCATTCTAAACGTATTTTTTCCTTCGTAAATATGTATTTCTGTATTATCAGGGGCATAATACTTCCCCACGGCCATGGTAAAAGCATTTCCCGTTCCAAAAACCCAGGTCGCAGACAGATCAACGTTTTCTTTCAATTCATAATTAAAAACAATACTTAGGTCGTGCCTTCTATCAAAACTATAAGCATATGGCTGCCCGTTATTAATATTCTCAAACTGTCTGGTGGTTTTCGATAAGGTATAGCCAATCCAGCCAGTTGTTTTTCCCAATTTCTTTTGAAATAATAATTCAAGGCCATAAGATTTGCCCCGGCCATCTTTTTCAATCTTGTCTTCCCACATGGTAGACGCACCCATATATGATAAACCTTCCTTATAGGTAATCAAGTTCTTCATTTCTTTATAATAGCCTTCGATGCTCAATTCATAGAGCCCATTTTTGTAGGATTTTGCCAGTCCAATAGCCCATTGTTCTGAAGTAGAGGGTGGTACATTATCAGTTGCAGGAAACCATAAATTCACCGGCATACCATCTCCTGAGCTTGTTAAGAGATGAATATTTTGCTGCATTTTAGCAAAGGATGCCTTTAAAGATGTCGTTTCACCTAGTCGGAAATTTGCAAGCACACGAGGCTCGAATGAATAAAAGCTTTCTTTATTTTCCTTATACAGAGCAGCTCTTAATCCAATATTAAAACGCAGGCTTGATCCAATGTCAAAACTATTTTCCTGATAGATTGCATACTCCCACGCATTTAATTGAGGATCAACAAAGCTGATATCTGTTGAAACCGAATTGATACCAGAGCTTCCGTAATTGCTGGTTCCGGGTTTAAATGTATGATAAACACTTGATAAGCCGAATTTCATCCTGTAATTTGCCGATACATTATAATCGAAATCTGCTTTTAAAACCAGATCATGTATGCCCGAGTTAAAATTGTAATAATATTCCTCGCTCACATTTTCTTCCTCATATTTGCTTGACATATCAGTTAAAAAACGGTACCTGGTATAGGCGAGAGTTAAATTGCCAAATAATTTTTGATTGAATAAATGATTCCATCGCAAGGATCCTGCAATATTCCCCCATTTTTGGGCGTATTTATAAACTTCTTTTTCTGATTCAGATGTGTTCTTAATATTCGATTGCACTTTATCATCTCCCATATAAAAACTTCCGTAAATCCGGTTGTTATTGTTTATCATATGGTTAATCTTAGCGTTAAAATCGTAAAAATTATACCCGGCAGAGTTACCAGTAGCCATCTTTGATAGGGGACGGGTAATAAGATCATAAAGAAGGCGTCTGAAAGAAACAATATAAGAAGTTGTGTCTTGCTTTATAGGCCCCTCAATATGAGCTTTTGCAGCTATCAATCCCACCATAAAACTGCCATGCGTTTCCTTGGTATTTCCTTCTTTCATTCGAACGTCCATAACGGACGATAATCTGCCACCATAGTGAGCAGGGAAACCACCTTTTGTAAGTGATATGGAATTAATGGCATCTGTATTGAAAATGGACACAAAACCACCAAGATGGTTGACGTAATATAAAGGAACATCATCGATCAGTATAAGGTTTTGATCGGTGCTTCCTCCTCTTACGTATAATCCGCTTGAGCCTTCACTGCCCGATTGTATCCCGGGCATCAACTGTATGGCTTTTATAATGTCTGATTCTCCGCCTATGGCAGGTAAAGATTTTATCTGCTTAATTGGAATTGAAACCACGCTCATTCTGGTTTCTTGTTCTATGGGTAGATTATATGATCCAATAACTTCAAATTCATTCAACTCTTTGCCTTGCTCTAATTCAAAGTCTTTTTGAATATCAACATTAGAATTTAGGATGAATACTTGTGAAGAATAACCGGTATAAGAGACGATAATTTGTACAGAATCGTTTTGACGAATACTTAGGCTATAGAAACCATAGCTATTGCTTGACGTTCCTTTTTTAGTTTCAGCATTATAAATGTTTGCCCCTAAGAGTTTTTCCCCGCTCGAAGCGCAATAAATATAACCGCTAATTGTAATTTGTTGGCTGAATGCTTGGTTTGCAAACACCAACATAAATAAAACTATAAGCTTAATACTTCGCATGCTTATTTGGTGCAAGTTGATTAATTGTATCAATATCTACAGCATAACCGGCAAAAATGCCATAGCCACCTTCAATATTTGTAAACATAGGAACCGGACTTCCGAAGCCATTCCAGATATTACTCTCCTGGTAAAAGCGATGCTTTAATAAAGATTTAGAATAATTATAGTAGTTCTCTGTAACCGATCGGAATTTAACTATTAATGAATACTGGCTGTTTTCATCCAGTATATATGTAAAATAATTTAGCTTAAGTTCATAGGTATTCCCGTTTATCATCTCATCAGAAAAAATGATACTGAGGGGCTCAAATTCGTCGAGGCCTTCAGCTTTTACAATTGGATCTGAACTAAAAACGCTGGGTCTGTATGGGATAATTTCACCATCACGCGTGTAATTTATCAATAATGAAATTTCATAATAGTTTGTTTGCTGAGGATTATCTGTAAAAACGATGGTGCATTCAGAATATTTATCTCCGAACTCATCTATACCAGCAGAATCTCTATAAGAGGCTGATTCAATTGGACTTGGTTCAGGGATATAATCAGAAGATGTAATTTTATTTCCGTCTTTTTCCCACTCAATTTGATACTGCACATTTGCTTGTGCCGTGGTGCTTGAAACATAAGCTCCATTTTCCCAAATAAGGGATTCAAGAAAAGTGTTATTGCCGTATAATTTTATCTCTTCACCATCAGTGATAAGAAGCGGTTCCCCTAGAATAGAAGAGCTCATGCCTGGATGAACCTTAAAAATACTGTCGTTTGCAAAAAGGCAATTTAAAACAGGTTTTGGAGCATGTTCCGGGATGTCTATTGTTACTTCTCTTGTACAGGAATTGCTCGCAAGAAAAATAAACAAGAACAAAGTATAAAAGAGAAAATGGAGTAATGGATTATTATACGTGTTTTTTTTCATTAAAAGTGATAATTGATTTTATAGCTTGGAATAAAATGAGTTCCATTTATTAAATCTGCGGTCGACATCTTTAGCATCAAATCCAAACTCACTTTACTTTTATATAGCCTTATCGAAAAACCGGGAGCTATATAATAGCCAATTTTAGTATTTGTAATTTGATCGTTTCCATCTTGAATTAGGTATTCATCTACTATTATCCCTTTAGAGCTAGAATAGAAACCGCTTATTTCAGCAAAAGGTTTTACGCTTTTTGTACGCAAAAAAGTATAGCGCGAGTATATTCCTAGTCCTATCGTATTTCCTTTATAAGGGTACTTAAAAGTATAGTTAAACAATTCCAAACCAATAGTAATTCCGTTATACCCTAAACCATATCTTATGGCATATACATTTTCGCGTGTATCGTATGAATTCAGGTTGTGATTTAAATAAGGATTGTATTGGATTCCGATTGTATGTGTAATCTTTGATTTAGGCTGTTCTATTATTTCTTCTTGTGCAGAAACAAGCAAACTGTTGTTTAGGAGTAGCAATAACAAAAAGTATTTTAGTGTGTTTTTCATTTTGATAAGATTGGATATGAAATGTATATAAAATTATGGAAGTTGTAAGAATGAAATAGTTAATTATTCAAATTTACCAAAAAGAGCAATATTAAATACATTTAGAATGTTAAGCTTTACTAATATTCTAAAAGCAACTATATCAAAACAGACAACTTCCATAGCTTAAACCTTACTTTAAGGTGCAATAATCAATTGATTATTTAAGATACTTCGAGTCGTATCTTCGTTATCAATACCAAAGTATTATTACTTCAATTTAGAGACTTAGTTTAGGTTTTACGAATTTTATACAAATAAGCTTAATCGCTAAATGTATATCTAAAGCCAGCTAGGCTTCTTAATTTAGTTTGATCATCCAAATAAAATTCGGGGGCTAATTCAAATAAAATTGAAGCCTTTTTAAAATTTTGAAAAGGAAAGATCTCTATGCTCATAGGAACTACAAATGCGGCTCCATCACCTCCTTCAGTGAATGGGTCAGCTTTTAGCCCAACCCCCATTGCAAAGCGATGATATTCTTTTTGTTTGAAGCGATAAAATAAGTCTACTTCTGTAGATGTATTTTTCATTTCTCTATTAGTAAATACTTTTAATTCTCCAGAAATTTGATTGTCTTTTATTCTGATTACAGAAAGGTTTGCTCCAATAACATTTGAAAAATAATAAGTAATTCCCTTTTGTGAGTATGCATTTTGCATAATAAAAGTCAATAGTATAAATGCAATACTTGATCTTTTTAATAGTTTCATAATTTATGTTTTTTATTTATAACTGGTTAACCCAAAATTTCACAATCCCAGTATTGTATACTGTGCCTTCACCTTTTGTTCCATCTTTATATTCAACTACATCTTCTCCTGCTTCATCATCTGCAGCACTTACAGAAACTTTCAAACTTGTGTTAACTGTAGTAAGGTCAGCATCTTCACCAAATTTTGAACTGACTGTTATTAATAGTTCAGTTTTAGTATCACTGTTATCTTGTTCAATCCAGGTGTATTTTATACTATTGCCAATAAGTTCTTTGTCAAAAGTTATGATTGGAAGGTCAATTTGTTTTGTGTCAAGTGT
>CAZTST010000121.1:0-4984 GCA_964616585.1 uncultured Draconibacterium sp. | reverse complement strand
GACCAGAAAATGTACCTATTTACCCAATCTGTTTTTGTAAGAATTTTTATAATAGATTTTGCTTGATAGGTGGTTCCAACCTTTTCTATGTAAGAAATAACAACTTTAAATTCTGGTCTACCCTCTGGCCAGACTTCTACAGCTCTATATGCGTCTATACTTACAAATTCTGCCTTATTTAACTGGTCTCTATTGTTATTTACATCTCGATCAAAGGGAGAAGGGATAATATCATTATCAATAAAAATAAGGTCTTCAAATGGGTCGTCACCACAATCAATAGGAATGTAATAGGAATACAATTCGGTTTCATAGTAGGGTTCTAAGCAAGAATCATCCATCATTTCAGCATTCTTAAGGTTTTCTCCTTTTTTTATAGCAATTAATCTTTCATTTTGACTAATTACTATAACAGGATTTTCTGGTGGATTTTTTGCATCAAGATAGAAAATGTTTCCATTCATATCATAAGCCGTAATTATTTCTGATGTTTTTTCGTCAAAATTAAGAGGTAAGACAGCAACTAAAGGTATAAAGGTTGACTCATCCCAATTTATAGTGCTTCCCTCAGATAATTCAGGCATTGAAATTTGTAGAAGTGGATATTCCTCAAGCAAAGAATATAAAAACTCATTAAAGTCTTCGTCAGATTTTAAATTGTTGCTAACCGATATGTATTCTTTTAAAAAACTGCCGAAAGTAGTATGATTAGAATTCTTTAAAGGAATCTCGCTTAAGTTTTTGTCTTTTGCCTCTACAAATAATATGTCAAAGTCACCGTCAAATTCTTTAAGAGCTTCTTTTTTGATGAAGGATCTTCCACTTTCATTACTTAAAGACTTCGCAAATATTTGGGCAAAATTATGAATTTTAACATCTTCATTGTTTAATGCTATTTTTTGTTCCAGACTTAACTTGGAAAAAACAGGTTCATCTTTTATACAACCCATAAATATTGTAATTCCAAACACTAACATTGTTGTAATGACTAATCTTTTTTTCATAATATATAGATTTTACAATTAATTTTAAATATGTTTATATTCAATTTCTGCAAGGTTTATTACTTTTGTAATAATATCCTCTGTTTGTTAAATGCGTTTATTTCATAGGCGTTGTGTTTAATTAGAAATGTTGTGTGCAACAATATTTTTAAAACCCTTTTTTAACAAATGGAGGGTGTTTTTTAAATGCTCTTTTTGAAAAACTGATTACAAAGAAAACTGTTCTCGCGGAGTAAAAACTTCCGTTTGCTTTTTTAACAAATACTTTTTTGAATTTCGGCTATAAACTATTTCACATCCCTGTTCTCGAAGGACGTTGATCATATCTCTTACTGTTTTTTCGTTACAATAAAATTGTTTAGCCATTTGTTTTGGAGAATGGACACTCCCTTTCTCAACTAATTTCAATAAATAGTTTAAGCGTTCCTGATAAGCTTTAAAAGTCATAATGCGTTAATTTATGAGTAATAAATTTAAGTGGGTTTTTTGTTACTTCAACAAAATAATTCAGTCTATTAATGGTTAATTTCGCAAAAACGTTACCCTAAAAAACCGTTTATTTTTCTTTTATTTTTTATACCGCTTAATATCAAATATTTGTAATGGCATTTTTATGAGAAGTACTAGAGTGACAGGATGACTCCGAGTCATCCTATCACTGAAATTTTCTTAAGATTGCCCTCATCCCCTCGCAAAGCTAAATCTTCAGCCGGCAAGTGGATAGGCTTTAAGCCTGACTGTACAAACGGACTCCTGACCGTATTTATTTGTCAGAGATAAATCGTATATGTACGACCGAATCGGAGATTAGGCCGAGCGGGGGAACTGAAATTAGTGATAGGATGACTCGAGTCATCCTATCACTCTTTTTGGACTAAAAATGCTATCATTAAAATTGCAAAATTTAGACTAATGTATAGATTGCGACAAAAATCTATTGATAGTTATCACATTCCTTAGATATTGTTTTTTTTACTATAGTAAAACAAAAATATTACCAGTTGTACAAAGGATGCAAAGAAGAATAAATATGAAATCTTCTTTTCTGGATTTGTGATAAAAAAATAACTTCCTATTACTATAAATAAAATAGCTACTATCACTTTTGAATAAGAAAAAGTTTTTTTTTGCATATGAATTTGTTTAAAAGAGGGCACAACCTAAAGAAAATCCAATAAGAGTGGCTTCTGGTGCAACTGCAAAAACAGCCACACATACCCAATCATCAGCACATTCCTTAAGTCCACAAAGCATACATTCTTTAAAACTACTTGTCGTTTCTGGACAACTATCACCATCACCATATTTAAAACTTATATCGGATTCTTCAAATTGGGTTTCGGAAAATCTCCCATAATTAAGGTTTCCCTCTCCAAATGAAATATTACCAATCCGATTATCAGAATCAACATCTAATGAATACAGTGGCTCTCCATTCAGATCATTCAACTCAAAATGGCTTAACTGTCCTTTTCTAGAATAACTAGCAATTGCAAACTTGAACTTGGACTTGGACTTAAGATTATATATAACAAGGGATTTCTCTATATTATTTTTAAATGGAATTATTATTACTTTAGTATCGGTTTTGTCATAAGTAAGTCGCTTAATATTGCTAATATTTACCTTGAGATCTTTTGTCAATTTATTGGACTTTAAGATTGATATTGTCTCTACACCTAATAGCGTTTGGTTTCCAATTTGTTCAGCTAAGATTAAATTATCATTACATACTAAATCATTCTCAACTGCTGAACTCTTCTTTTGATATATAATTTTGCTAGTTTCTTGATCAATAATTGTTTTTGCTTCTTGTTTAGAACAAGCAGATACCCCATAGACAATAAGAAACAGAATAATAATTTTAATGGTACTTCCCACCTGAATAATTTCTAATTTTTTCATAAGATTACAAAATTTAAGTGAATAATTAAAATACAAGCACAAAGAAAGGAGTTCTCTCGGAGTTAAAACTTCCGTTTACTTTTTTAACAAATATTTTTTTGCATTTCGGTTGTAAACTATTTCATATCCCTGTTCTCGAAAGACATTAATCATATCTTTAACCGTTTTTTCGTTACAAGAAAATTGTTTAGCCATTTGTTTTGGAGAATGGGCACTTCCTTTCCTAATTAAATCTAATAAATAGTTTAAGCGTTCCTGATAAGCTTTAAAAGTCATAATGCGTTAATTTATGAGTAATAAATTTAAGTAGGTTTTGTTGTACTTCAACAAAATAATCCAGTCTATTAATAGTTCATTTCGCAAAAACGTTACCTATAAAATCCAATTATTTTTCATTTATTTTTTACTATACTTATTGTTAGTAATTTACAAGAATGTAAAATGGGTGAAATTTCATATATTTTGCTGTTTTACATGCGTTTTTCTTAAAATGAGCTGTGAATTCTGCGTTGTTTATGCATAAAAAATGTAAAATTAGATTGATTTTAGATGTTTTTTTAAGTTTTTGTTGTACTGTTAATTTAGCTTTAATTCTGAGCTATATAGATAGGCGTCCTCTATTTTTCGCTATTTTTGCGAGATAACCAAATAAAACGATTTAATATGTCTTTTTTCTTCGGAAAGTGTTTTAATATAAAACACCTGCTTTTTATTTCAGCCTTCTTTTTTATTGGCGATTTAGCCTTGGCTCAAATTACGCTTAATGTTGTCAAACCCATGACATCAGATAAATTAGTATTTGTTTACGATGCCGGAAAAGGCAATAAAGCCTTGTACGGATTGCAGGAGGATTTGTATTTTCATACAGGTGTAATCACTGCTACCAGTCGGGATGCCAAAGACTGGAAATTTGCCAAAGGAGATTGGGGTAAAGCCGATAGTAGAGTAAAGATGAAGGCTTTGGGCGGAGATAAATATCAATTTGAACTGGTGCCCGATGAGTTTTATTCCTATCCTGAAGGAACCGAAGTTTATCAATTGGCTTTTGTATTTCGGGACGCAAAAGGCAATAAAGTCGGAAAAACCGAAGAAGAAAGCGATGTGTTAATTTCGGTAAATGGCTATCAACCCATTTTAGAAAATCAGGCAAGCTATCATTTTTCGAAAAGAAAATACCTGTCGCATAAACTCACGGAGGGGAAATTACTAGTAAGCACGGATCATGGATCTTATTTGTTTACTCCATTTACAGAAGAAATATTGCATGTAGAATACCTTTCGGAGAATAAACCGGTTAATTATAAATCAACAGCTGTTGTCATCAGCCCAGAAACTGTAGAAACAGAAATCACGGATGTTTGCGAAGAAATAAATTTTCAAGCGGGCGATTTTCTGGTGACTATCCAAAAATCACCGCTTAAAATAACCTACCATAACAAGGCTTCCTTCCTCTTTGAAGAGGAATTGGGTTTCTTTGAAAGATCGGATAATGCGGGAATTCGCTTTCGTCTTTCTGAAGGAGAACATATCTATGGAACCGGCGAACGTGCTGTTCCATTAGACAGAAGAGGTTATCGTTTAAATCTCTACAATCAGCCCGATTATAATTATGGCTTAGGCGCTCAGAATCTGAATTATACACTTCCGCTTATTTTGTCTTCTAATAAATATTTGGTTTTGTTTGATAATCCTCAAAAAGGCTATTTTGATATTGGCTTTACAGAAGAAGATATTTTGGAGTTTGGTGCAATTGGCGGTCAAATGAATTATTATATTGTAACTGGTGATAATTTCGAAGAAATAAATACAAATTATTCTTATTTAACTGGTTATCAGCCATTACCACCACGTTGGGCTTTGGGTAATTTGCAATCACGTATGGCATATCGCACTCAGCATGAATTGGAAGGAATTGTTGATGAAATGCAAAAAAAAGATTTTCCTTTGGATGCTGTAATTATAGATTTTTATTGGTTTGGCGATAGTATCAAAGGTGGTTTGGGTAATCTAAGATGGTATAAAAAGAATTGGCCAGAGCCTGAAAAGATGATAGCCAATTTTAAAGAAAAAGGAGT